>NZ_QQWW01000001.1:0-398586 GCF_003950435.1 Sphingomonas sp. ABOLG | reverse complement strand
CGCCTGTGCCGCCTGCGGACGCGCCTCAGCGCCGAGCGCCTGCGCCTTTTCTCGGTGGGCCTGGTCGTGCACTCGCCAGTCGCCTTCCACCTTGTCGGCAGCGTCACGCGCAGCCGAGGCGGCGGCGAGATCAGCCGCGATCGAGCGATCGCGCGAATCGATCGTCTTCTGCACCTTGGGCAGCATGCCGCGGCCCACGACGAAGAAGACGATGCCAAAGGTGATCACCAGCCAGAAGAGCTGGGACGCCCATGTCGCGGCAAGTTGGGAAATCTGAGGCATCGAAAATCCTGCCTGAACAGGGCCAGCGTCACGCGCCGGCCCCGTCAAGGATCATGTTAGGCGACGAACACCAGGATCATCGCCACGACGAACGACAGCAGACCGAGAAGTTCCGCACCGGCGAAGCCGATGAACAGACGGCCCTGCTGCGCGTCTGCCGCACCCGGATTGCGCAGCGCGCCTTCGAGGAACTTGCCGAACACGTTGCCCACGCCGAGCGAGGCGAGGCCAGCACCAACGGCCGCGAGACCGGCGCCGAGCAGCTTTGCGGCTTCTGCGTCCATTTCAGTAACTCCCTATCAAAAATCAGATGGTTGGAAAAAACAGGTGAAAACTCAGTGCAGGTTGACCGCATCGTTGAGATACAGCGAGGTCAACAGCGCAAAGACATAGGCCTGGATGCCGGCGACGAGCAGCTCGAGCGCCGAGATGCCGACCATCAGGCCGAAGCTGGGGATACCCACCAGCAGGCCGATGCCGAGGCCGGCGTTGCCGGCATTGACGACGAACCCGGCCAGCACCTTCAGCAGGATGTGCCCGGCGGTCATCGCGACGAACAGTCGCAGGCCAAGGCTGAACGGGCGCACCATGAACGAGACGAACTCGATCAGCGGGATGACCGGCAGCAGCCACCAGGGCGTACCGTGCGGCACGAACAGGCTGAAGAAGTGAAGGCCGTGACGATAGAAGCCGACCACCAGCACGATCGCGAACGACAGGATCGCGAGGATCCCGGTGATGGTGAAGTGGCTGGTGAAGGTGAAGGGATGGACGCCGATCACGCCGAGCGGCAGCAGGCCGAGCACGTTGGCGAACAGGATGAACATGAACAGCGAGAAGACGTAGGGAACATAGCGCTTCCCTTCCGGTCCGATGTTCTGCGCCAGCATGTTGTCGATGAAGCGCACGAAGCCCTCCACCATCATCTGGCCGCGCGTCGGCACAACCTTGCCCTTCGTGCCGAGCGACATGAAGCCGATCAGCACGATCGTGGCCACGGCCATCCACATGGCCGAGTTCGTAAAGGCAATATTGTATCCGGCAATCTGCCAGTCCTGGGTGCCGAACAACGGCTCCACCAGAAACTGGTGCATCGGATCGATCTTGCCGCCGCCTTCCGCCACGCCTGTATTTCCCTAACGAAAGCGCCCGATTGTCACTTCGGGCGCTTGGTCGAAATCCGAATGATGTTTCTGAACGCAGCGATCGTCCCGAGGGCGAGCATCACGAGCAGACCCCAGGGCTGCGTGCCCGCAAATCGGTCGATCACCCAACCGATCAGCGCGCCGCCGACCATTCCCCCGGTCAATTCGGCGAGCACACGGTTTCCGAGGCGATAGCCGCCGTCGGATTCCACCGCGCTCGCCTTTGTCCGGCTCGCCTCGTCCGCCTGCGCCGCCTTCAACCGCTCATCGAGCGAGGTGAGGCGTGCATCGTTGCCGAGGGAGTCTGGTCCGGGCTCTTTCTCGACCATTCGCGCACTCCCCAATATTCGTTGGGCAGGCGCGAAGAAGCCAAGTGGCGAGCCCGCCAAGGCGCCGTCCGGTTAGCCGGGGGGTCGGGGGGTGTCAACACTTGGCCACCCCCTCACCCGCCGTCGCCGGCACCTTATCAGCCCGTTAGACGCCGCTTTTGGGCGCGATTCAGATGCAGCGCGGATCGCGGATCGGGGCAACGGCGCCGCGAGTCTCCCACGCACCATCGGGCGTGCGGTACTTCTCACCCGCCTGAGTCTGTTGGATGAGGTTGCAGCCGCTGGTGAAGGCGAGCTGCTCCACGGTCGCGCCCGATGCCTGCGCCTTTTGCGTATAGGCGGCCTTGCGCTGGATATTGATCGCGTTGACCAGCGCGCGCAGCTCCGCATTGCCGGCGCCGACCACGCCGAGATAGCCGTCCGGCTGTTCCCCGACCTGACCCGCCGCACGCGCCGCCGCATAGGCCGGATCACGCTGCGCCAAGGCAACGCTCGACACGCCGCTGAGCGCCAGCGCCCCCGCAACCATCCACATCACCTTCTTCGTCATGTCAAAAGATCCCCGGATTCTGCTTGATCAGCGATTTGGCCTCGCTGTCGAGGCGATACACCACCTCCTGCGTGACGCTGATATTGAGGTTGATCACGATCGGCTTGTCCGGCGCGGAGACGTTCACGCACGCCCCCGTGGCCAGCACCATTGCCGCCAGGACCTTCCCCTTCAGCATTGCAGAGATCGTGCGCCCTCCATCAATGTTCAACGTTTCGTTCATGGCATCATCTCGCTTGCGGAGGGCTGAATGGCGGGTGGCTGGCGGGGGGGCGGCTGGTTCGGGAGCGGTTGGGCACGCCGGTTCTGTTCTTCGATGAGGGCGGGCAGGTTGCGGTCGATCAGCCGCTTGGGATCGTAGAAGCTGGCAACCGAATCGATCAAGCCTCGGAAGGGCGCGGTGATGCGGATGTTGAACACGAAGGGCAGTTTCTGCAGGCGGCGAATGAGGAAGTTGGACTTCGCCCCCTCCCCCTGGCTGATCCCGGCGAACTTGACCTCGGTCACCATCTCGCCGGCGAGTGGGCCGTTCATCACCAGCTCCAGATTGCGGTAGCGAAGCGAGCGAAGCGCCTGGAACGCGATATTGCCCCAGGTGCCCAGATCCTCCTCGGTCAGTTCGCCGAGATAGGCGATGCTGCCGCCGCCCTCGCGCATCACCAGCCGGCCGTCTTCGATTCGCCCGCCGCTCTGGTCGAAGATCATCGGCAGGACGCCATCAGCCACGCCGGTCGCGTCGAGATTCTTGAAATCGAACTTCTGCAGAAAGTGGCGCGCCTCCATCCCCTCGATCAGGAAGGTCATGTGGCGTTCCTGCGGGGAGGAAAAATCGAGCAGCGTCGGGCGCAGCGTGAGCGTGCCGGAAGCGAAGGGCCAGACGCCGCCATTCACCTTCACCCGCAAGTCGCGCAGCAGTTGATAGTCGATCACGCCGTCGGTCACCGCGACGCCGGGGTTGATCTCCGCGACGGTGACCGTCTGATTCGGCGCCGATTCGAGCGCGAGCAGATCGGTGAAGCGAAGCTGGCCCTTGATCCCGGCGACCGGGCCGAACGCCGCGGCGAGATCAAGCTGGTCGGTGGCGAAGGTGCCGGTCGAGGCCACGCCATCGGGGGACCAGTCGATGTTCCCCACGCCGCGCACGTTGCCGCGCACATCGGCGATGACGCCAAAGGTCAGCGGGGTAAGCTCCTCCGGCTGGAAGCCGTCGCCGAAGGTGATGCCGGGAACATCGAGCCGTGCGTTGCCGGCGCCGCTCGACAGCTGATGCCGGATCGTGACGGCTGCGACCTTCACGTTCTTCGCCGGTTCGAACAGCGTGCCATCGGCGGTGATGACGTTGTCGGCGAGGCGCAGCGTGACGGTGCGCGCGGCGAGCGGGCGGAAGCGGGCGCTGTCCGCCGTGTCGCTGACCGACAAGGCGCCCTCCAGCGATAGGACCGATGCAGCGAAGCGCCAGTCTCCCGCCGCATCGGCCAGCTGGAGCGGGACCGCGCCGATCCGTCCCGAGCCGCCAGCAAAGGTGCCGAGGATGCCGCCCGATGCGACCCGGCCGACCAGCCGACCGAAATCGAGCTGAGTCACGCTGCCGGTGCGGCCGATCCGGGCGGCGACATCGTCAAGCGCGAAGGATGCGCCAGCGTGGCGCCATTCGGCACGCGCGGCGCGGAGCTGCAGTGGCGTTCCGCCCAGCGTGCCGGTGAGTTGCGGGCTGGCGATGGCGATGCCCCCGCCGACGCCGCCCCGGCCGAGGCGGAACATCGCGCCGTCCACCGGGCACAGCGCGAGGCGGATGTTGCGCAATGCGAGCCCCGACAGGGCGAGGCGGGTGAAGGAGGCGTCGGCGCAGGCGCGGTTGAGGGTCAGCGCGCCATGCTCGTCGAGCTGCGCCGCCAGCGGCACGCGCAATTCCTCCACCGCGCCGCCGCTGAGCGGGCCGGTGAGCGTGGCGATCGCCTGGAGCGAGGTGCGCCCATCGGGTGCCGCGGTGAAGCGCGCCGGGGTGAGTGCAAGCCGCGCGCCGCCGGCCGCATAGGGCGCGACCCGCGCGCCGCCGGAGATCGGCCCGCCGGGACGCTGCTGCGCGATGCGGATGGTCGCCTCGGGCAAGCCGCCGCCGCCGAGGCGAAGCGTGCCGTTGGCGCGGATGCCGGCGCGGTGGCCGAGGATCACTTCCCCGCCCTCGCCGAACTGCAGGGTCGCGCCGCTTGCCGAACGAACGGTGAGCTCGCGCAGAGTCGCGAGCGGGCGGTTCGTGGCGGTGCCGAACGCCGCGTCGCCGGTGATGGTGAAGTCCGCACCCGCGCGCGCCAGAGCAGTGCCAGCCGCAGTCGCGAGCGGCGCGAGCGGGGTGCCCGCGGCGCTATCGCCGGCGACGGCGAGCTGGCGCTGCATCGCCGAGGGAAGCGCGACGTTCTGGCCATCGAAGCGGCCAGCCACGATGGCGCGGCCGCCCGCGAGCCGCCACGTGCCGGCGAACCCGGCCTGGCGGCTGCTGGCGCCGGCGACGCGCAACTGCTCGCCGCGCAGCTGTGCGCGCCCCTCGGTCCGGGTCTTATCGCCGGTGAAATCGAGCTGTCCGGTCAGTGAAGCGGTGCGCGCGCCACTGCCGGAGATCGCGCCGCTGCGCAGCGCGGCACTGCCGCTCCAATGAGTCAGCGCGGCGTTGAGGCGGGCGTCCAGCCGCGCTGCCGGCTGCTCGGCGCGGATGCCGGCGCATGACAGCGCCGCAGCGCGCAGCGGGCCGGCGACGTGCGGCGCGGCCTCTCGCACGCGGACGTCGAGAAAGGCCGTCGGTCGCTGGATCGCGCAATCGCCGACGGTGACGCCGGGCGCGACCGCGGCAAGCGTACCGCGGAAGTCCTGGTCGAGCCGGCCGCGCCCCGACAGGCGGAGGCCGACGACGCCGAGCGGCGTTTCCAGCCGCATCCGCGCGTCCTCCACGTCGACGCCGAGCGCCGGCAGGGCGAAGGGCTGGCCGGACGGCGCCGGCAGGAGGCGATCGATCGCGCCGAGGGACAGCCGCCCGTCGACGAGCCGGCCGCGCAGCCGCACATGGCCGGCGCGTACCGCATCGAGGGCGGGAACACCCCCGCGCAGCGCGATCCGCGTCTCGATCCAGTCCGCCACCAGATCGGGATTGGCCGGATCCCCGATCACGACATTGGTCAGCCGCTGCCGCCGGACGCCGAGGTTGTCGATGCGGTAGCTGGCGGGAACATTGCTTGCGGCGAAGGTGCGGTCGATGACCCCCGAGGCGATCGGCACGCGCGACAGCCACAAGGCGGCAACGCCCACCAGCACGACCAGCAAGAGGACAAGCAGCCACCGCCGGGACATGCGGCGGCGTTGCTGTGCGACCTCTCCCGCTGTCACAATGCCCCTTCTCGATCCCAGAACAAAGCGCACCTCTAGGGGGTGATCATGGCACTTGGAAGAAGCACGGTGGCGGACCTGCGGCAGCGCCGTCCACCATCGGGATCAGCCGCGCCGCGGCGCGATTGCGCACGGGGGTCGCGCGCCCTAGCCTCACCCGCAATGGCCGACGACGAACCCGCCGCATCAGACAATCACGGCCATCGCGCGCGGTTGCGCGGGCGGTTGCTGGCGGGCGGCGGCGACGCGCTGCTGGACCATGAGCTGATCGAATATCTCCTGGCGCTGGCGATCCCGCGCCGCGACACCAAGCCGCTCGCCAAGGCATTGCTGCGCGAATTCGGCGGCATCGGCGGGCTGCTGACGGCGGATGCCGAGGCGCTGCGACGTGTGCAGGGAATGGGCGAGACCAGCGTCGCGGCGATCAAGATCGCCCAGGCCGCGGCGGTCCGCCTGCTTCAATCCGACGCGGCGGCGCGGCCGATCCTGGGCAATTGGCAGGCGCTTCTCGACTATCTCCACGCCGACATGGCGCATCACGTGATCGAGCGGGTGCGCGTGCTTCATCTCAACAGCCGCAACATGCTGATCCGCGACGAGGTGATGAACGAGGGATCGATCGATCAGGCGCAGGTCCATGTGCGCGAAGTGATCCGCCGTGCGATCGACCTCGGCTCCGCGGCGATCATCCTGGTGCACAACCACCCGTCGGGCGACCCCTCCCCCAGCCGCGCCGACATCGAGATCACGCGCGCGATCATCGATGCCGGCAAGGGTATGGGCATTGCGGTGCACGATCACCTGATCATCGGCACCAGCGGCCATGTGAGCCTGCGCGCCAAGGGACTGATGTAACCGGCGGCGGTGACAGGACTTAATGGCCGGCGTTCTTTTCGGCCTTTTCCTCCGCCGCGGTCTTCGGCTCGGACATTTGCGGCGGCTCCGAGGTGATCATCGACCCTTCCAGCGCAATGTCGAGCTTCGCGTCCTCATCAAGCGGATTGCCGTCGGCATCGGTTTCGGCGAGCGGGTCGGTCTGCGCGGGATTGAGCGGGGGATTGGACATGAGGGTCTCCTTCGCCGCATCAACGGCGAAGAAGGCGTGGCCGTTCCGCTTTGCTCACTTCGCGTGGTAGAAGTCGTACACCTGCTGCGCGACGCCGGCGCTGACACCGGGCGCCTTCTGCAGATCGGCGAGGCTGGCATTGCGCACCGCGCGCGCGGTGCCGAAGTGCATCAGCAGCGCCTTCTTGCGCGCCGGGCCGATGCCGGGGACTTCGTCCAGCGGGCTCGCCCCCATCGCCTTGGCGCGTTTGTCGCGATGCGCGCCGATGACGAAGCGGTGCACCTCGTCGCGTAGCCGCTGAAGGTAGAACAGCACCG
Source organism: Sphingomonas sp. ABOLG (assembly GCF_003950435.1). Classification (NCBI taxonomy): domain Bacteria; kingdom Pseudomonadati; phylum Pseudomonadota; class Alphaproteobacteria; order Sphingomonadales; family Sphingomonadaceae; genus Sphingomonas; species Sphingomonas sp. ABOLG. The sequence continues at coordinate 391,522 of NZ_QQWW01000001.1, read as the reverse complement.
GCGAATTGACCGGCAGCGTCAGTTCGCGCCCGTCCATCAGATGGAACACCTCGCGCCCCTCGCGGCCGTGGTGCGGGCCCTTGGCGACGCCGACGAGACACACGTCCTCGATGCCGAGATCCTCCAGCACCGCCTTGGCCGCGTTCAGCTGTCCCCGGCCGCCGTCGAGCAGCACCAGATCGGGCCAATTGTCCCCGTCCCGATCGGGATCCTCCTCGATCGCGCGGGCGAAGCGGCGGGTCAGCACTTCGCGCATCATCGCGAAATCGTCGTCGGTCGCCGCCTGCTTGATGTTGAACTTGCGATACTGGCCCTTGCGGAAGCCCTCCGGCCCCGCGACGACCATCGCGCCGACGGCATTGGTGCCCTGAATGTGGCTGTTGTCATACACCTCGATCCGCTGCGGCGGCTCGGCGAGGCCGAACAGGTCCGCGACCTCACGGTTGAGCTTCGCCTGCGTCGTGCTTTCGGCCAGCCGGCGCTCAAGCGCTTCCTTGGCGTTGCGGCAGGCTTGTTCCATCAGCCGCTTGCGCGTGCCCCGCTGCGGCACCTCGATCGACACCTTGCGCCCGGCCTGCGTCGTCAGCGCCTCGGCCAGCAATTCCGCCTCCGGCAACGCGCGATCGACCAGCACGGCCTTTGCCGGCGGCACCTCCTCATAAAATTGCATGAGGAACAGGGTCATCACCTCTTCCTCGGTCACGTCGGCGGTGTGCGCGGGGAAGAAGCTGCGGTGGCCCCAATTCTGGCCGCCGCGGATGAAGAAGGCCTGGATGCCGATCACGCCTTCATGGCTGGCGAGCGCGAAGATGTCCGCGTCGCCCACCCCTTCGGCGTTGATGAATTGCGAGCCCTGGATGAAGGTCAGTGCGCGCAGCCGGTCGCGGAGCACTGCGGCGAGCTCGAAATCCATCGCCGCGGCGGCGGCTTCCATCTGCGCGCCAAGCTTCGCCTGGACGTCGGTGGTCTTGCCGGCGAGGAATTTCTTCGAATCGGCGACCAGCTCGTCATAGCCGGCCTTGTCGATCCGGCCGACGCACGGCGCCGAGCAGCGCTTGATCTGGTACAGCAGGCAGGGCCGGTCGCGCGTCTTGAAGAAGCCGTCGGTGCAGCTTCTGAGCAGGAACAGTTTCTGCAACGCGTTCAGCGTGTTGTTGACGCTGCCGGCGCTGGCGAAAGGACCGTAATAATCGCCCTTCGCGCGGCGGGCGCCACGATGTTTCTGAATGCGCGGAAATTCATGATCGGCGCGCAGCAGGATGAACGGAAAGCTCTTATCGTCGCGCAGCAGCACGTTGTACGGCGGGCGATACCGCTTGATCAGCTGCGCCTCGAGCAGCAGCGCCTCTGCCTCGTTGTTGGTCGTGACGATCGTCATCGACCGGGTCTGCGACACCATTCGCTGGAGCCGCTTCGACAGGTTGTTGATCTGCGTATAGTTGCTGACGCGGTTCTTCAGCGCGCGCGCCTTGCCGACGTAGAGCACGTCGCCGCGCGCATCCTGCATCCGGTACACACCGGGCCGCAACGGCAGCGTCTGAACGACATTGCGGATCGCCGCCACGCCAGCCTCCAGATCGGGCTGGTCGCTGCCGCGGATCGCGAATGTCGCTTTCTCTTCGTTGAACCGGTCAGGCGGGCCGTAGGAACCTTGCATCGTTCTCGCGATCTAGGGCCGAGCGGCCGGTTTTTGAACCATGAAGCGACGAAGCGGCCGGGTGCGAAGCGGCTGGGTGCGCCGCGAGGCGGGGAACGCGCGGCTTGGCACAGGTGTTGAGCGCGCATGACCCAGAAACGCGAGAGCAACGGCCGCTTCAAGGCCGATCATCATCAGCGCAACGTCGCGATCGGCGCCGCCACCGCGATCGGCGCGATCGCCACGGGGCTCGCCAGCGCGATCCATTTCGGCCTGTTCGACCGCTTCTTCGCGCCAAAGGACGGACATCGTGCGCCGGACCTGGAGGGGGACCATCATCCGGGCCCGAACGAGCGCGCGCCGGACCATTTCCGCCCTGACCCGACGGCGCCGGTGCCGGCATCGGAGCGTGAAGCGCTGCGCCCGGCTACCGGCCCCGCGCCCGGCTTTGCCGCCAATCGCGGCGACGTGCGCAGCGAACCGTAACGCTGGCCGAACAGGCCGATGACGCTGCCGGCAGCGTCATCGGCCCGGTTTCAGCAGGCCCTTACTGGGCAGGTGCCTTCACGCCCTTGGCGCGATCAAACACCTTCTCCCCGCCGACCCAGGTCTGTTCGACCTTGATGTTGCGCAGGCCCATGGCGTCGACCGACAGCGGATCGCGGTCCACGACGATGAAGTCGGCCTTCTGGCCGGGGGCGAGGTTGCCGAAGTTCTTTTCCGCGAAGCCGGCATAGGCCGCGCCGCCGGTGAACGCCCACCACGCCTGTTCGCGCGTGACCGCTTCCTCCGGGTGCCAGCCGCCGGGCGGCTGGCCATTGGCGTCCTGCCGCGTGAAGGCGGCGGCCCAGCCGGCCCAGGGATCGGGCTTCTCGACCGGGAAGTCGGAGCCGAACGCCAGCCTGCCGCCATTGTCGAGCACCGATTTCCAGGCATAGGCGCCGTTCAGCCGGTTGGGGCCGAGCCGCGCCTCCGCCATGGTGCGGTCGCCGGTCTGGTGAGTCGGCTGCATCGAGGCGATCGTGCCATATTTGCCAAAGCTCTTGAGATCGTTGGGATCGACGATCTGGGCATGTTCGATCCGCCAGCGACGATCGCCGCCATAGGTGGCGTTCAGCACCTGGATGGCGTCGAGCACCTGCGAATTGGCCTTGTCGCCGATCGCGTGCACCGCGAGCTGGAAATTATCCATCGCGGCGCGGCTCATCTGGTTCTGCAGCTGCGTGTCGGACAGGAAGCTCAGCCCCTTCTCTCCCGCCGCATCGGCATAAGGCGCCTTCAGCGCCGCGCCGCGCGACCCGAGCGCGCCGTCGAGGTAGATCTTCACCCCGCCAAGGCGCAGGCGATCGTCGTACAGCCACGGCGTCGGCCCCTTGCCGCCAATCTGGCTCGCGGTATCGACACCGGCGGCATAGCTCATGACGCGCACGCGCATCGCGCCGATATCAGCCATGCGGCGATAGCTGAGCCAGTCATCGACCGTTGTGCCCATGTCGGCGACGGCGGTGATGCCATTGGCGAGAAGCGCCTGCTGCGCCTCGAGGAAGGCGGCGTCGCGCTCCTTGGGCAGAGGCTTGGGCACCGCGCGCTCGATCAGCTGCATCGCCGCGTCGACGAAGACGCCGGACGGCGCATTGCCGCTCTTCTCGATGCGGCCGCCGGCAGGAGACGCCGTCGCCGCGGTGACATTTGCCTCCCGCATCGCCGCAGTGTTGGCCCAGCCGGCGTGGCCGTCGGCGCGCTCCAGCCAGACGGCGCGGTCGCCGACCACCGAATCGAGATCAGCGGCGGTCGGGAAGCGGCCGAGGCCCCATGCTTCCTGGTTCCAGCCGCGACCGGTGATCCACTTGCGATTGGGGTTGGCGCGCGCATAGGCGGCGACCATCGCCTTCGCCTCATCCAGCGAACGCGCGCCCGACAGGTCGAGCGAGAGCGCGCCGAAGCCGAGCCCCATGACGTGGCCGTGCGCGTCGATGAAGCCGGGCAGCACCGTCTTGCCGCCCATGTCGATGCGCCAGTCGTAGAGCGGCTTGCCGGCGTTCTTCTTCAGCTCGCGACGGCTGAGCTTGGGCGGCTGCTCGCCCGGCGGGACCAAGCGGGTGACACGGCCCTGCTGGTCGATCAGCAGCGCCTTGAAGCGGACGACCTTGCCGTCGGCGGTGGGCGCGATTCCGTTGACGTTGTCGACGATGCCATCGGCGCTCGCCGGGACCGCCATCACGGCCGTTGCGAGCAGGAGAAGAGCGCGCTTCATCGCGGCAACCTCCGCACCAGCGCACTCGTATCCTGCCTGCCACCACCCATTTTCTGTACCTCGGCGTAGAATTGATCCACGAGCGCCGCCACCGGCAGCACCGCCCCGTTCCGCTTCGCCTCATCCAGCGCAAGGCCAAGATCCTTACGCATCCAGTCGATCGCGAAACCAAAGTCGAATTCGTCGCGGGCCATGGTCGGCCAGCGGTTCACCATCTGCCAGCTTTGCGCCGCGCCGCCGGAGATCGCCTCGAACACCTTGTCGAGATCGAGGTGGCTGGCCTGGGCGAAGCGAAGCGCCTCAGACAGGCCCTGAACGACGCCGGCGATGCAGATCTGGTTGACCATCTTCGTCTGCTGGCCGGCACCCGGCGCGCCGACATGGACGATCCGGGCCGCATAGGCCTCCATCACGGGGCGGGCGCGGAGAAAGGCGGCCTCGCTGGCGCCGCACATGATCGACAATTGGCCCTTTTCTGCGCCTGCCTGGCCGCCCGATACCGGCGCATCGACGCTAAGCGGCCGCGCCGCTGCGAGCCGCCGCGCGATGTCCGCCGAGACGGTGGTATGGTCGATGAACAGCGCATCGTCGGCCATCGCACCGAACGCGCCATCGGTGCCCAAAGTGACGGCGGCGAGATCATCGTCGTTGCCGACGCAGGTGATCACCGCCTCGGCGCCTGCCGCCGCAGCCGCGGGCGTATCGGCGACGGTAAGCCCGGTCGCCTCCGCCTTTGCCCGTGTCCTGTTATAGACGGTGACCTGATGGCCGGCGCGCGCCAGATGCCCGGCCATGGGTGCACCCATGACGCCGGTGCCGATGAAAGCGATCCTCATGCCCGGCGGGATAGGGCCTGTTTGCACCGCGCGCCAGATGCTCCTACTGGCGACCTTTGCGAACCAGGATCGATGATCCCGTTCGGGCCGAGCATGTCGAAGCCCCTGCCCTTCTTCTCCGAAGAAACGACAGCCCTTTCGACATGCCGGGGCGAGCGGCTGGTAGGACCTATGCGTATGGCGACTGCGGTGCACCCGACGACCGAAACCCTTCCCGTCAGCATGGCGGACGTGCGCGCCGCCCACAGCCGAATTCGCGATTCCATCGTTCGAACGCCCACGCTGATCAGCAAGACGCTGTCGGCGCTGGCCGGCGCGACGATCTACCTCAAGTTCGAGAATTTGCAGTTCACCGCGGCGTACAAGGAGCGCGGCGCACTCAATACGCTGCTGCTGCTGGACGACGAGGCCAAGGCGCGCGGCGTCATCGCCGCATCGGCCGGCAACCATGCGCAGGGGCTGGCCTATCACGCCAACCGGCTGGGCGTGCCCGCGACGATCGTCATGCCGACGACCACGCCGATCGTGAAGATCGTCCAGACCGAGGGCCATGGCGCGACGGTGGTGCTGCACGGCGCGACCTTTGACGAGGCTTATGCCCATGCGCGGGTGCTGGAGGCGGAGCGCGGCTATACTTTCGTCCATCCGTTCGATGATGCGCGAGTCATCGCCGGCCAGGGCACGGTGGCGATCGAGATGCTGGAGGAGATCCCCACGCTCGACACTTTGGTGGTGCCGATCGGCGGCGGCGGGCTGATTTCCGGCATGGCAACGGTGGCGCGCGCGGCTGACCATCCGATCGAGGTGATCGGCGTGCAGGCCGAGCTGTTCCCGTCGATGTACAACAAGCTGCGCCACACCGACCTGCCCTGCGCCGGCGACACGCTGGCCGAGGGCATTGCGGTGAAGCAGCCTGGCGGCGTCACGGCGAAGATGGTCGAGGCGCTGGTCGACGACATCCTGCTGGTGTCCGAACGCAGCCTGGAGGAATCGGTCAGCCTGCTGCTGCAGATCGAAAAGACGGTGGTCGAGGGCGCCGGGGCGGCGGGCCTAGCCGCGGTGCTGGCGAACAAGGATCGCTTTGCCGGCAAGTCGGTCGGCATCGTGCTGTGCGGCGGCAATATCGACACCCGGCTGCTGGCCAACGTCCTGCTGCGCGACCTCGCCCGCTCCGGCCGGCTGGCGCGGCTGCGCATCCGGCTGCAGGACCAGCCGGGCGCGCTCTACAATGTCGCCCGCATCTTCGACCAGGAGCGGGTCAACATCCTGGAGCTGTCGCACCAGCGCATCTTCACCAACCTGCCGGCGAAGGGCCTGAGCCTCGACGTGGAATGCGAGACGCGCGACCGCGCGCATCTCGACCGGCTGCTCGCCGCGCTGGACGTGGCGAAATATCAGGTCAGCCTGATCGAGCTTGCCTGAGCAAACCACCGACGGCGCGCGATATTCTGCCCCACATTGGGGCATTTCGCCGCGCCGGTAGCAATTGCTTCACCCATCCGCGGCAAAACGGCGGCGCGCCGGCTTCTCACGGGGGCGGCGTCTCTTCATATCGATCACGGCACGCGCGCGAGGGCCGCGTTCGACTGGAGTTCCGTCAGCGGTGACCGCCTCTTTCCGTTTTCCGCGTTTCTTCGTCACCAGCCCTGCGCCGTGCCCGTATCTGCCCGGGCGCGAGGAGCGGAAGGTGTTCACCGAATTGTCGGGGCCGAACGCGGCGGAGCTGAACGATGCGCTGGGGCGGATCGGGTTTCGTCGCAGTCAGTCGGTCGCCTATCGCCCCTCCTGCGCCGGGTGCAGCGCCTGCGTGTCGGTACGGGTGCGCACGACCGAGTTCGTCGCCAATGCCAGCCAGCGCAAGCTGATCCGCCGCAGCGCCGACCTTGACGTGGCGGCGTGCAAGCCATGGGCGACGGACGAGCAGTTCCAGTTGCTGTCGCGCTACCTGACGCATCGCCATCCGACGGGCGGCATGGCCGGGATGGACGAGCAGGATTATGCCGACATGGTCGAGCATTCGCCGGTCAACACCGTCATCGTCGAATATCGCGAGCCGGCGCGCGACGGGCGGCCGGGGCGGCTGATCGGCGCGTGCCTGACCGACCAGCAGGCCGATGGGCTGTCGATGATCTACAGCTTCTTCGACCCCGACCTGCCGACACGTCCGGGGCTCGGCAATCTCATCATCCTCGACCACATCCTGCGCGCGGCGCGTGCGGGGCTGCCCTATGTGTATCTTGGCTATTGGGTGAAGGGCGCGGAGCGGATGGCGTACAAGACGCGCTACCAGCCGCTCGAGGCGCTGGGCCCGCGCGGCTGGGCGCTGATGGAGGATGAAGGTGAAGCAGCGTCGGCCGAGCAGATCGCCTGACGTTTTCGGGCGCTTAGTCCGCGCCCTGCACCGTCACGTCGACCTCCAGCGCCTCGCGCCCATCGCCGAGGCGTGATCCCGCCACCGGTGCCGCCTGCGCCGCATCAAGCGCGACGGCGACGCGGACGTGATGCTCCTCCGGCGACTGGCCGAGCCAGGGATCGAAGCCGACCCAGCCCAAGCCTTCCTGCCATGCCTCCGCCCAGCCATGCGGCGTGGGGCGGTGATCGCCGGCAAGATCACAATACCCCGAGACGTAGCGTGCGGGCACGCCGATCGCGCGAGCCGCGGCGATGAACACCTGCGCCATGTCGCGCGCGGTCAGCGCGTCGCGCGCGAATGCGTCGGTGACGGCAAGGCCAGCCTCCGGCCGGCCGCAATCGTCGGCGAAGCGATCACGCACCGCATGGTTCAGCCGGTGCAGCGCGGGAATGTCGGTGCCGTCGGCAGCACGCGTGGCGAAATCGGCAATCTCCGCGTCGGCCGCGGTGGTCGGTGTGGTGCGCAGGAAGAAGCGCGGCGGCAGCAGTTCGTGTGCGCCGTGCAGCACGCCGGCCGACGGGCTGGTCACCACCTCCCCCGTGACGGTCAGCTCAAGCTGGTCGAGCGGGCCTTCGCAATAGAGCATGGTGGTGGCATTGCCAAAGCCGTCGCGATGGTGCGTCATGCGTGCATCGCAATCGACCGCGATATGCCAGGAGGCGACCGTCTGGTCGTGCAGGTCGGAGGGGGTGAGCCGCAGCAATTGCACGACACGGCCCTGCGGCGCGGTGAAGGCGTAAAAGGTGCGGTGATCGATCGACAGGCGCATCAGGCGAACTTGAACTGGCGGCCGATCGCCGCGTGAAGTTGATCATTCTCGGCGATCAGCGCCTCCAGATGCTGGTGCAGGCCGGACACGATGACGTCGCTGGTGCGCGTCTTGCTGACCCGCGCATGGCGGGTGCGGGCCATGCGATCGGCCTCGCCATTGGTGCCGGTGCGCTTGGCAAGCTGGGTCAGCACGTCGGTCACCTCCTCGATCGCGCCGGCAATGCTGCGCGGCAATTCAACGCGCGAGAGCAGCAGGTCGATCACGTTCGCGGGCTGCAATCCGTCATTGTAGAGCCAGCGGAAGGCGGTGACGGCCGACACCGTCTGCAGGATGGTGGTCCATTGATCGCGATCGACCGCGCCGCCGACCTCCTGCCCTTCGGGAAGGAGGATATGGTATTTGACGTCCAGCAGGCGCGCGGTGTTATCGACCCGCTCGGTCGCCTGCCCCAGCCGGATGAACAACGTCGTCTGGTTGCGCAGCATGCGGTGCAGCGCGCCCTCGAACCCGCGAGTCTCCGCCTTCACCGCATCGACCAGCGCCAGCGCACGATCGGGATCGAGCCGGCTGACGCGCTTGTCGAACACCAGCCAGGCGCCGTTGATCGCGGACCAGGCCTCTCGCGTCAGAGCGGTGCGCACGGCGCGGGCGTTCATCCGCGCCATGTCGAGGCTGCGCACGAGCGAGCCGGGGTGCGACGTATCGCTGGTGAGGAAGCGCGAAACGGCCTCGCGCGTCAGGCTGGCGCCAGTCGCCTTGAACGCAGCCTCCGTATCAGTGACGGTCAGCGCGGAGAGCCACGCCGCCTCCCCCGCTGGGCGGGCGGACAGGACATCGAGGCGGATCGTCGCCTCGACCAGCCGGGCGATGAAATCGGCACGTTCGATGTAGCGGCCGAGCCAGTAGAGCGAGCTGGCGGTACGGCTCAGCATCGCGCGTCCGCCCAAACGGAGCGGCGAAGCGCGGGGCTCACAGGCTCTGCTCCTGCGTCATCGTGCCCATCGTCTGGGACTGGCGCCACTGATCGTCGAGCAGCACGAACGAATCCTTGGTGCCGCCGCCCTGCGACGAATTGACGACCAGCGACCCTTCGCGAAGCGCGACGCGGGTGAGGCCGCCGGGGACCACCTGAACGCCCTTCGAGCCGGTGAGGACGAAGGGGCGGAAATCGACGTGGCGCGGTGCGACGCCCTGATCAACCAACGTGGGCACAGTCGAAAGCGCGAGCGTCGGCTGCGCGATGTAGCGATGCGGCTCCTTTTCCAGCACGGCGCGGAAGGTGGCGATCTCCTCCTTGCTGGCCGTCGGGCCGACGAGCATGCCGTAGCCGCCCGAGCCATCGACCAGCTTCACCACCAGTTCGTCGAGGTGGTCGAGCGTGTAGCGAAGCGCCTCCGGTTCGCGGCAGCGCCAGGTTTCGACGTTGGGCAGCTTCGCCTCGGCGCCCGAATAGAAGCGGACGATTTCGGGCATGTAGCTGTAGATCGCCTTGTCGTCGGCGATGCCGTTGCCCGGCGCGTTGATGATCGCGACGTTGCCGGCGGCATAAGCGGCGATAAGGCCGGGAACGCCGAGCAGCGAATCGGGACGGAACACCAAAGGATCGAGGAAGTCGTCGTCGACGCGGCGGTAGATCACGTCCACCTTCACGCGCCCAGCGATGGTCCGCATGTAGACCATGTCGTCATCGACCACGAGGTCCGCCGCCTCGACCAGTTCGATCCCCATCGAATCGGCGAGGAAGCTGTGTTCGTAATAAGCGGAGTTGAAGTGGCCGGGGGTCAGCACGACGCACGTTGGGTTCTGCGCGCAGCCGCGCGGCGCGACCGAGCGCATCGTTTCCAGCAGGCGATCGGGGTAGCTGTCGACCGCGGCGACGCGGAACTGCTCGAACAATTCGGGGCAGAGCCGGACCATCGCCTCGCGATTTTCCAGCATGTAGCTGACGCCCGATGGCGTGCGGGCATTGTCCTCCAGCACGTAGAATTCGTCGGCGCCGGTACGCACCAGGTCGATCCCGCAGATATGCGCCCAGATCCCGTGCGGCGGGCGGATGCCGAAGATCTCGGGGCGGAACTGCGGGTTGAGGAAGATCAGTTCCTCCGGCAGCACGCCGGCCTTCAATATCTCCTGCGCGCCATAGATATCGTCGAGGAAGGCGTTGATCGCCTCCACCCGCTGGACCAGCCCCTGCGACAGGCGCGCCCATTCGTCCGCAAGAAAGACGCGCGGCACGATGTCGAACGGGATGATCCGCTCGCTCGCGTCGCTATCGCCATAGACCGCAAAGGTGATGCCGAGCTGGCGAAACGTGGTTTCGGCCGCCTCCTGCCGCCGGCGCAATTCGTCGGACGGCGTTTCGTCCAGCCACCGGACGAGATTGTCCATTTCCGGGCGCGTTTGCGCACCCAGCCCCATGATTTCGTCGAATGCCCGAGTCCCCATTCGACCGATAACGCTCCAGGATCGTTTCGGGTGCATGCTGTGCGATAATGTTGCGCCGCACAAGAGCGCGGAGAAAGTCAGGTGCGAAAACGCCGCCATTGTGGCGGCGTTCCGTCGTCCTCAGTCCGCGTATTTCACCGAACAGCCATAGGGGCGCGCCTCGGGCACTGACACTTTCTTGCCGGCCTTCACCTCTCCCAAGGCGGCGAGCAGGTGGTTGCGCGCGCCGGCGATGTCGGCCTTGTTAGCGGTCGGCTTGTCGTCGATCCCGCCCTGGTAGACGAGCTTCCCCGAGGCATCGATCAGATACATGTGCGGCGTGGTCTTGGCGCCATAGCCCTTGCCGACGCGGCCCTGCGGATCGAGGAGGTAGGCGGTCGGCTGCGCCTTTTGCGCGGCGAGGAACGCCTTTGCCTCGGCGCCGGTCATATGGCCCTGCTTGCCCGGGGCGCCGGAATTGATGGTGAGCCATGCGGCGCCCATCGCCTTCGCCTTGGCCTGCGCGGCCTGCATGTTGCCGCTGTCGTAGTGCTTTTGCACGAACGGGCAGCCGGGGTTGTTCCATTCGAGCACCACGGGGCGGCCCTTGAACTGCGACAGCGTCACCGCCTTGCCATCGGCGTCCATGAGCCGGAAGTTGCCGGCGGGCTGGCCGGTCGTCTGTTCGGCGGCGGCGGGCATCGCGGCCAGGGCCACGATCGCAAAAGGAAGCAGGCGCATCATCGCTCTCCTCAACTCTTCGTGCCCCCCGGCAATGCCGCCAGCATGCCGCTGGTCAGCAATTGCGGCAAGACCTGCGGACGATCGGCGCCCTTCGGATACCAGAGATAGAGCGGCACGCCGGCGCGGTTGTGCGCCTCGATGAAGCGGCCGAGCGCGGGATCGCCGTCGGTCCAGTCGCCCACCAGCACCGCGACATTGCCATCGGCAAAGGCCTGGCGCGCGGCGTCGGTCTCGATCGCGGTTTTCTCATTGACCTTGCACGTCACGCACCAGTCAGCGGTGAAATAGGCGAACACCGGCCGCCCCTCGGCACGCAGGGCGGCGAGTCGCTCCTCGGTGAAGGGCTCATCGGTGGCAGAGGCGACCGCGGCAGCGGGCGGCGCTGCACGGACCAGCAGCACGCCGGCCATCGCCAGCGCAAGCGCCGGCACTGCGGGCCACCACACACGCTCGCGGCCCGCAGCCTGGCGGCGACCGGACCACCACAGGCCGAAGGCGGCGAGCAAGGTGGCGCCGAGCCCGATCGTCATCCCGTCGACGCCCGCCTGACGCCCGAGCACCCAGGCAAGCGCCAGCGCGGTGAGGAACATCGGCACCGACAGGATGCGCCGCAGCCGCGCCATCCACGGCCCCGGCTTCGGCAAGCGGCGGCGCAGCGCGGGGACGAAGCCGATCGCGAGGAACGGCAGCGCGATGCCGAGCCCCAGCCCGGCGAACACCAACATGGCGGCAAGCGGCGGGAGGATCAGCGCAGCCCCCAGCGCCGCGCCCATGAACGGCCCGGTGCACGGCGTCGCCACGAACGCCGCGAGAGCGCCGGTGGCAAAGGCGCCGCCGGTCCCTGAGCGGCTGGCGAAGCGCGGCGTCGGCAGCTCGAACAGCCCCGCCAAGTTGAGCGCGATCCCCATCACCAGCAGCAGGAGCACGCCGATGACGCGCGGATCCTGCAACTGGAACGCCCAGCCGACGCTGGCGCCGCCCGCGCGCAAGGCGAGCAGCACGCCGCCCAGCGCCAGGCAGACCAGCACGACACCGGCGGTATAGGCCAGCGCCTCGCGCCGCGCGGCGCTCTCCGTCTCACCCGAACGCGCGAGCCCCAGCGCCTTCAGGCTGAGGATCGGGAAGACGCAGGGCATGATGTTGAGCAGCAGGCCGCCGAGCAATGCGCCGGCAAAGGCGAGCAGCGCCGGCATCAGCGCGCCGGTCGCTGCCACGAGCGCCGGCGCAGCGACGGTGCCGGCGTTGGCGCTGATCGCAAAACCCTGCCCGTCGCCGGTCGCCAGCACGCCCTCGATCGCGCCAGTCGCAGGGGTCGATGCGGCCTTTGTCGCGACGACGAGCTGGTCGCCATCGCGAGTCACGCTCTGCGGCGCGGCATAATCGATCGCGCCACCGGCGAGCGGGTAGAAATAGGCGTCGCGAATGGACGCATCGGCAGGGAACGGCACGGCGAGGCGGAACTGGCCATCCGCTGCCTGCCATGTCGCGGTCGAACCCAAGGGCCGGGGCAGCTTCTGGCGCCATTGGTCGAAGCGCGCGCGGGTCGCAGGATCAACCGCGCCGTCACCGACGACGAGTTCGGTCGACAGCGTCTGGCTTTCGGGGACGCAGATCTCCTTGGTGCAGACCAGATAGTCCGCCTTCACCGACACCGGCAGGCGCGTGCCGGCGGGCAGGCCAGCGGGGATCTTCAGGTCGACCAGCTGGGCGAAGGGCGCCTCATAGACATAGTTCATCAGCCCGCCGACGATCAGCCGCTCGGGCACCGGATAGCGCAGTTCGCCCGCGCTCACGCCGTCGGGCAGTTTCCAGTCGAGCTGAGTTTCGATCCCGGCGTCGCCCGGATTGCGCCAATAGCCGTGCCATTCCGGCTCGGGTCGCGAATCGAACGCGAGCGTCACGGTGCTGCCGGCGGCCGGGCGCGCCGTCTCGGGCACCAGGGTGATCGCCACATGACGGGTCTGCGCCGGCGCGACAGTCGCCAGCACCGTCATGACCATGAAAAACAGGGTCGCTACCCAAGCTTGCCTCGCCGTCATGCCCGGCACATACCCCGCCTCGTCGCCAAGCACCAAGGTTCATGATGAAAGCTCTTCTCGCCGCGCTTCTTGCCTCCATTGCGCTTCCGGCTGCCGCGCAGGAGGCGGTTCTCGAATCCGCCCAGCCGCCCGCACCTGCCAATGCGATCACCCCGCGTACCCCGCCCAAGCTGATCGTCGCGATTTCGGTGGACCAATTCTCCGCCAATTTGTTCGCGCAATATCGCAACCGGTTCACCGACGGCTTTGCGCGACTGTTGCGGGGCGCGGTGTTCCCGGCGGGTTATCAGAGCCACGCCGCGACCGAGACGTGCCCCGGCCATTCGACGATCCTGACCGGGATGCGGCCGGGCCGCACCGGCATCATCGCCAACAACTGGATCAACCAGGACGCGCCGCGCGAGGACAAGGAAGTCTATTGCTCCGAGGATGAGCGGATCCCCGGGACCGACCACCGCAACTACAAGGTCGCGGATCTTCACCTGAAGGTGCCGACGCTGGGCGAGATGATGAAGGCGGCGAACCCCGCCAGCCGGGTCGTCTCGGTCGCGGGCAAGGATCGCGCCGCGATCATGATGGGCGGCCACAAGGTGGACGAACTATGGTTCTGGGACGGCAAGGATTTCGTTTCCTATGACCAGCGTCCCGTCCCGCCAGCGGTGCAGCGCGGGCGCGAGGCGGTGGCCCGTCTGATCGCGCAGCCGCAGGAGCCGCTGGCGGTGCCCGCCTTCTGCCGGCCGCTGATGCAGCCGATCACGGTCGGCGGCCAGACGATCGGCGACGGGCGCTTTGCCCGCGCGGCCGGGGACTTGCGCGCGTTCCGCGGTTCCCCAGCGCTTGACGGCGCGGTGTTCGCGATCGCCGCCGGGCTGATCCAGGACATGAAACTGGGCCAGGGCGATGCGCCCGACATCATCTCGATCGGGGCGTCGGCGACCGATTACGTCGGCCACGGCTATGGCCCCGGCGGTGGCGAGATGTGCCTGCAGATGGCGGAGCTCGACAAGACGCTTGGCGGCTTCTTCGCCGCGCTCGATTCCTGGGGGATCGACTATCAGGTGGTGCTGACCGCCGACCATGGCGGCCATGACGCGACCGAGCGGCAGCAGCAGCGCGGCATGCCGGGCGAGACGCGAGTCACCCCCGCGCTGTCGGTGCGCGACATCGGCGCCGAGATCGGCAAGCAGCTGCGCATCGCTGGACCGGTGCTGCTGGGTTCGGAAGGTGACGTCTATGTCTCCAACACGGTGCCGGTGAACCGCCGCAAGGCGGTGCTCGCGGAGGCGGTGAAGCGGATCAGCGCCTTCCCGCAGGTCGCAGCCGTTCTGACCCGCGAGCAGATCGCGGCGGCGACGATTCCGGATCTGCCGCCCGAAGCCTGGACGCTGGAGCAGCGCGCGCACGCCTCCTACGATCCCGAACGCTCGGGAGACCTGCTGATCATGCTGAAGCCGCGCGTCAGCGGGATTGCGAAGCCCGGCCCGGGCTATGTCGCCACGCATGGCAGCCCGTGGGATTACGACCGGCGCGTGCCGATCCTGTTCTGGCGCAAGGGGATGGCCGGCTTTGAACAGCCGCAGTCGATCGAAACGGTGGACATCGTCCCAACGCTGGCCGCGACGATCAACCTGCCGGTGAAGGGGCTGGATGGCCGCTGCCTCGATCTGGACAGCGGGCCGGGCGACACCTGCCGCTAATCGAGGGCGGAGCGCCGGCTGTCAGGGTGGCAGCCGGCGTTCTTCCCACCAATCAGGGCTGGCGCACCTCATAGGCGCGCACCCCGGCACCGAGCTGGTTGGCGCCGATCGCCAGCCGGTCGCCGCTGACATTGGCGACAAAGGCGGGGCTTTTCTGCTGCCCGGGCGCGAGGCTGGCGACATTGTCGTGGATCGAAAGGCCGGCCGCGCTGTATTTGCGCTGCTCGGCCGAGACCACGATCATGCCGCCCCAGTTTTCCTTACGTGGTCCCTGCACGAAGGTGTTGCGCGCGATCTCCCCGGTGCCGCCCTCCGGCAGATCGATCATGTAATTGGTGCGGTTGCCGGCGCTGTCGTCGAAGCTGTTGTCGACAATCCCCACGCGCGGGGCGCGCAGCTTCACATAATGGCCGCCCTCCCCGCGCTCGAACCGCGAATTGGTGATCGTCACGCTGCCGCGGTTGGCGAGATAGATCGAATGGGCGCAATCCTCCGTCTCATGGCATTGGCCAAGGCCCGAGAAGGTCGAGCGATCGATCGTGACGCTGGCCGGATCGTCGGTCGCACCCAGGATCCCCTCCTGGCTATCGAGGAACATCGAGTTGCGCACCACTAGGTCGCCGATCTCGATGCGGATGCCCGCGCCATTGCCGTCCGGCACGCGGATGCCGCGGAAGACGAGGCCGTCGACGGTCGATCCGTTGCCGCGCAGCACCAGCGCCGCCTTCCCCTCGCACGCGCCCTCGAAGATCGCGGTGCCGGGCTGCACCGCCTTGAACGTGACGCGGCCGGCCTGCTGGATCGCACATTCGCGGTAGGTGCCGGGAGCGATCAGGACGGTGAAGTCGCGCCCGCGATTGGCCTGAAGCGCATCGTCCAACGTCCCGTAAGCCTCGCCCGTCTCCGCCACCGTGAATGGCGCCGCGCGCTGCTGGCTGGCCACCGGGACGGCGAGGAGAAGCGCAAGGAGGGCGGAAGCGGTGCGCATGGTCGGGTCCCTTTGTCGGTCACCGCGTCGGGCCGCGCGGCGGGCAGGCTCCCGGTGCGATAGTGGCGCGGGGCGAGCCGCGCAGCCCATGACGGGCGCCCCCCTTGTCCCGTCGCGGCACGGCCGCAGTGCGTCGCGTTTCCTGTTGCAACTGACTTAATCGCGCCCCACACATGGACGGAAACGCCGATTTCAAGAGACGGAGAGGCATCATGCAGAGCTATCTGAAACATTATATCGACGGTGCGTGGGTCGACAGCGAAGGCGGCAAGCGCCACGAAGTGATCGATCCCGCGACCGAGCAGCCCACCACCGAAATCACCCTGGGCAGCGAGGCGGACGTCAACAAGGCAGTGGCTGCCGCGAAGAAGGCGTTCAAGACCTGGTCGCAGTCGACGGTCGAGGACCGCATCGCGCTGCTCGAGCGGATCATCGCCGGCTACAAGGCACGCATCCCCGATCTGGCCGCCGCGACGAGCCGCGAAATGGGTGCGCCGATCTCCTTCGCCAACATGGCGCAGGCCCCCGCTGGCCTTGGCCATTTCATGGGCACGCTCGCCGCGCTGAAGGAATTCAGCTTCTCCGAACAGGCCGCCAAGGGTGCGCGCGTCGTCCATGAGCCGATCGGCGTCGTGGCGATGATCACGCCGTGGAACTGGCCGCTGAACCAGATCTGCGCCAAGGTCGCCCCGGCGCTGGCAGCGGGCAACACGATGGTTCTGAAGCCGTCCGAAGAAGCCCCCACCAACGCCATGATCCTGGCCGAGATTCTGGAAGAGGCTGGCGTGCCGGCGGGCGTGTTCAACCTGGTCAATGGTGACGGCCCGACGGTCGGCGCGGCGCTTTCGGCGCACAAGGACGTCGACATGGTGAGCTTCACCGGCTCGACCCGCGCAGGCGTTGCCGTCGCGACCGCGGCCGCCGCGACGGTCAAGCGCGTCCACCAGGAACTGGGCGGCAAGGCGCCGAACGTGGTGCTGGAAGGCGCGAAGCTGGGCGAAGTCCTGCCACCGACGCTCGCCGGCGTTATCGCCAACACCGGCCAGAGCTGCATCGCCCCCACCCGCCTCCTGGTCCACAAGAGCCAGGTGAACGAGGCCGAGGAGGTCGTGAAGGCGATCATGGAGGCGATCCAGGTCGACAGCCCCGACAAGCAGGGCGCGCACATCGGTCCGGTCGTCAACAAGGCCCAGTTCGAGAAGATCCAGGACCTGATCCAGTCGGCGCTCGACGAAGGCGCACGTCTCGTCACCGGCGGCGTGGGTCGTCCCGATGGCCGCAATGCCGGCTATTATGTGAAGCCGACCGTCCTCGCTGACGTGACCCCCGACATGCGCATCTATCGCGAGGAAACCTTCGGGCCCGTCGCGACGATCACCACCTATGAGGACAGCGAGCAGGCCGTCGAAATGGCCAACGACACCGATTACGGCCTGTCGGCGACCATCTCCGGCGATCCCGCCGAGGCGTCCAAGATCGCCGGCAAGCTGCGCGCGGGCCTTGTCACCATCAACGCCTGGGGACCGAACGGCGCAACGCCCTTTGGCGGCTACAAATCCTCGGGCAACGGCCGCGAGGGCGGCAAATGGGGCCTGACAGACTTCATGGAAGTGAAGACCATCATCGGCGAAAACGCCGCCTGATGAAAACAATCGCGGGCGTCTCCACACAAGGGGGCGCCCGTTTTCTTGAGGGGAGAGGAAAATGATCGTCAGTGTTCTGTACCCGAATCACGACGGGGCGAAGTTTGACGCGAGCTATTACAAGGCGAAGCACGCCGAGCTCGCCAAGGAGATCTGGCAGCCCGAGCGAGTCGAGCTGATCGAAGGCCAGGCGCCGGGCGGCGGGGCTGCGCCCTTTGCGCTGATCGCGCACTTCCATTTCGCCTCGCCCGAAAGCATGGGCCAGGCGATGGCCAATCCGCGCATCAGCGAGCTTCAGGCCGACGTGCCCAACTTCACCGACATCACGCCCACCATCATGGTTGGCCGGGCGCTCTGAGCGCCGGAGCCCCCGGTCGGCAAGGCGCCGGCTGGGGGCGTCCAGTCGATGCTGATTATCTGCGAATGCGGGCGCGACGATCGCTGCCACTGCAGTGCCCCTTAGACCTGTGAGCCGGGCCACTCCCTCCGGATAGGCGCAACGCCGCGCGACTGATCGGCCGCGACCACGGCTGTCTCGGTCAAGAGCCCGTTCGCGTCCAAGGCCGTGTGGCACATAAGAAAACACCGCCGCCGCTAGGAGCGACGACGGTGCGAAATCATTCAGGTTCGTGCGAGGATCAGCGACCCTGGGGCGGAGCCTCGGCACCCGGCATCGCAGCACCCGGCATGCCGGGTGCGCCGCCCATCTGCTGCTGCTGAAGCTGGCGGATCACCGCCTCAGGCAGGAAATCGAGCAGCTCGACATCGAACACGAGCGTGGAGTTGCCCGGGATCGGCCCCTTGGTCTCAGCGCCATAGCCAAGCTCCGGCTTGATCCAGAAGCGATACTTGGCCCCCTTCGGCATCAGCTTCAGCCCTTCGGAGAAGCCCGGAACGACGCCGGTGACCGGAAACGGCGTGGGCTGCTGCGACTTGTCGAAAGTGGTGCCGTCGAGGAGCTTCCCCTCATACATCACCAGCGCGACGTCGGTGTCGGTCGGCTTCGCCCCCGAACCCGGCTCGATCACCTGATACTGAAGGCCTGACGGCGTCGTCACGACGCCCTTGGCGCGGGCGTTGCGGGTGAGGAAATCATCCCCCTGAACCGCCAGCGCGGCGGCCGCCATGACCGCGGCGATGATACCCACGATCAACCAGACGACATAGCTGCGCTTCACCGGAGCGATCGGAACAGCGGTAACGGTCGACATGGCGATCCCCGTAAAGGCCGGACGCGGTGTACCGCCCCCGGGTAGCAACATCAGATATGTATGATCGAGTTGGCCAGCACTGTTGGCGGCGAGCCGACTCGAGAAAGCCGGTTCTTACCGGGCGCCGTCACGCTCGGCGCGCTTGCGCTCCAGCTTGCGCGCACGACGGACCGCAGCGGCACGCTCGCGAGCGCGCTTTTCCGACGGCTTCTCATAGTGGCGGCGCAACTTCATCTCGCGGTACACGCCTTCACGCTGCAGCTTCTTCTTGAGCGCACGCAGGGCCTGGTCGACGTTGTTGTCGCGAACGATGATCTGCATAAAACCGACACTTCTCCGAGATCTGAAACAGCCCGATTCCGTCAAACGGAAACGGCGGCACCAAGCATCGCCTGCGCCGTGAACCCGCTGCGTCTACCACCAGCCCGCCACCCGTGCAACCCGCTGGTCTGTGGCGATTACATCACAGCGCCAGACCCGCCCTTTTCGGCCGCCGATCACGCGGGTAGAGCGCGGGCATGACGCCGTTATCGCTGTACGACAGCCTGTCGCGCTCCCTGCGCGTTTTCGAACCGCTTGATCCGCAGCGCGGGGTGCGAGTCTATTCCTGCGGCCCGACCGTCTACAATTACGCGCATATCGGCAATCTGCGCGCCTATGTGTTCACCGACACGCTGTCGCGCACGCTGACGTGGAAGGGTTACGACCTGACCCATGTCATCAACATCACCGATGTCGGCCATCTGACATCGGACGCCGATGCCGGTGACGACAAGATGGAAGCGGCCGCCCGACGGGCGGGTCAGGACATCTGGGCGATCGCGCGTCATTACACCGACGCGTTCAAGCGCAACCTGGCGGATCTCAACATCCGCAACCCGACTCACCTGCCGCTGGCGACCGATCACATCGCTGAGATGATCGATTTCGCCGCCGCGATCGAGCCGAAGCATTGCTACCGTCTGGAAAGCGGGCTGTACTTCGATGTGACGACGGTGCCGGATTACGGCCGCCTTGCGCGATTGAAGGACGATGCGGGAGAGAGCCGGATCGATCCGGTCGACGGCAAGCGCCATGCGCAGGATTTCGCGATCTGGCGCACCTCCGCGCCGGGTGAGAACCGCCAGATGGAATGGGATTCGCCCTGGGGCCGCGGCGCGCCGGGCTGGCATCTGGAATGTTCGGTGATGAGCCAGAAGTATCTGGGCGAATCGTTCGACATCCATACCGGCGGGATCGACCATCGCGAGATCCACCATCCCAACGAGATCGCGCAGAATCAGGCGCATTGCGACTGCGCCGACACGGGTGCCGCCTTCTGGATGCACAACAACTTCCTGGTCGAGCGGGCGGGCAAGATGAGCAAGTCGTCGGGAGAGTTCCTGACGCTGCAAGCGCTCGTGGACCGTGGCTACCATCCGCTGTCGTACCGGATGCTGTGCCTGCAGGCGCATTATCGCAGCGAGCTGGAGTTCTCGTGGGAGAATCTGGCCGCGGCACAGGTGCGATTGAAGCGGATGGTGCAGGCGATCGAAGGTTTGCGGTCGCGCGCGGACGGCCCGTCCAAGGGCTCTGCTGCCGAGTATCGCTCGCAGCTTGACGCCGCGATCTCCGACGATCTGGCGACGCCGCGCGTGCTGCCCGTGCTCGACGCGTTGCTGGGAGACAAGAAGGTGTCGGCCGGCGACCGGCTGGCCGCGATGGGTGACTTTGTCAATGTGCTGGGCCTGCCGCTCGATACGCTGCGGCGCGAGGACCTTCGCGTGCGACCGTCCACGGCGACGATCTCGGCGGAGGTGATCGAGGCACGGCTTGAGGAGCGCAAGGCAGCGCGGGCCGCGAAGGACTTTGCCGCGTCCGACGCGATTCGCGACGAGCTTGCGGCCGCCGGCGTCGAGGTGATGGACGGCGATCCGCTGGGCTGGGATTGGCGCGTGCCGGCCGCCTGAGCGGCCGGCCGTTTACTTCATCGGCTGGTCGCGCCGTGCGAGGATTGGCGGGATGACGGGGCGCTGTTGCTCTGTGAGTGACGCGGCCGCGGTGTCGATCGCGGCGACGCGCCGCTTCGTTGCCGGATGGGTGCGGCTGCGGAACAGCCCACCATCGATGTCGCCACCGCGCTGCTGCCAGAAGCGCGCGGCGGACGCCGAATCATAGCCGGCATTGTAGAGCAGGACGACGCCCAGTTGATCGGCCTCAAGCTCCGCCGCCTGCCCGAGGCTGGCGTTGCGGCCGATCTCGCCTAGCAGGCCGCCCTTTACGCCCGCCGCCTCCAGCCGGACGCGGTGGCGCAGGATGTTGTGGGCCAGTTCATGCGCGACGATCACGGCGACCTCGTCATCGCGATAGCGCTCAAAGAAGCGGACGCCGATCTGCACGACCTTGCCATCCGCCTGCGCCGTCATCGCGGGGCCGAGCAGAACCTCGAACCGGCTGCGACAGCCGGCGGGCGCGTTGATCGCGATGTCCCGTGCCTCGCCGCCGCCGCGCGTTACCGTAACGCGAACAGGCGACGCGGCCCCTTCCAGAAGCGAGAGCGCCAAATCGCGATCAACGCTGGAGGGCGGCGCAGTGGACGCGGTCAGCGCGCGCGGGCCGATCGACAGCAGGCCATCATCAGCGGAGACGCCCGCCGCCGCCGCGGCCGAGCCAGGCACCACGCCCTCTACGGCGATCGGGGCGGAGAAGCCGAACACCTGCCGTGCGGCAGGCTGGGTATCGCGATCATATTGGTTGATCGCATGAACCACCATGCCGGTCGCCGGCGCCTGATCCTGGCACAAGGGCGCGTTGGCAGTGACCAGGCGGTGCGCGATGGTGGCGAGGCGTAGATCGATCGCGCGCAGTGCTTCAAGGCTGGCGGCGTCGAGCCCCGCGGCCGGAGCGGGCATCGGGGCGGCGGTAGCGATGGGTAAGGCAATCACGCGTTGATGATAGGCGACCCCTGGATCACGCGCTATCACCCTTGTCCATGAAGGCTGTTCTCCCCGCGCTCGCCCGTCCGCTGCTGGAATCGCAGCTCCCGCACGATCTGGAGGTGGCATGGTGGTCCAGCCCCGCCGACGCCAAGGAGATGATCGGCGACGCGGAGATTGCCTGGGTGGACATGCAGCCGACGCGGCTGACCGAGGAAACGCTGCGCGCCGCGGGGCCGGCGCTGCGCTGGGTGACGACGATCTATGCCGGACTGGATGCCTTTCCGCTCGACACGCTGCGCGAACGCGAGGCGACGTTGACCAATGGCGTCGGGATCAATGCCATTGCGGTGGCGGAATATGCCGTGTTGGGCGTGTTGGCCGCGGCCAAGCGCTTCGACGAAGTGGTGCGCGCCCAGGATCGCGCCGAGTGGCTGCGCGACTCGCCGGGCAAGATCGAGCTTGCCGACACCAAGGCGATCATCATCGGCTATGGCGCGATTGGCCGCTTGATCGGCGAGCGGCTGGCGGCGTTCGGCGTTGAGGTGACGGGTGTCACCCGGTCCGGCAGCGACGGGACGCTGACCCCGGACGCATGGCGCGCGCAGCTGGGCGATTACGACTGGGTGATCCTGGCCGCGCCGTCGACCAGCGAGACGAAGGCGATGATCGGGGCGGCGGAGCTCGCGTCGATGAAGCGCGGTGCATGGCTGATCAACATCGCTCGCGGCGACATGATCGATGACGACGCGCTGCTGTCAGCATTGTCGAGCGGGTCGATCGGCGGCGCCTTCCTCGACCCGACGAACCCGGAGCCGCTGCCCGCGGATCATCCGCTGTGGACCGCGCCCAATTGCATGATCTCGATGCATCTGTCGGGCCGCAGCCAGACCAAGATGTTCCAGCGCGCAGCCTCTTTGTTCCTGCGCAACCTGGCCGCTTTCCGTGCGGGACAGCCGATGGAGAATGTCGCCGATCTCGACCGCGGCTATTGAGCCGCGGCAAAGGTCCGCGATCAGCCGATCAGGCCGCCCTCGTCGGCGGCCAGCACCCGACCCATGGCATCGAACAAATTGTCCATCGCGACGGGCTTGAAGATCACATCATCAGCGCCCGCCGCGAGACAGCGCTCGCGCAGGTCGACCGCGGTATCGGCCGTCACCACGATGATCGGCACCCGGCCCTTCTGCTCCGGGCGCGCGCGAATGTGACGAATTGCGGTGATACCATCCATGCCCGGCATGCGCAGATCGACGAGGAGCATGTCGAAATCCTGCCCATCGAGCAGCCGGAGCCCCTCTTCTGCGCTTTCCGCCTCGATCATGTCGGCACCCGCCACGTGAAGCATGTCGCGGACGACCCGACGATTCATCCTGTCGTCCTCGATGAAAAGGACGTTCATGGGCGTTTGCCGAGGAGGCAGTCTGATTGTTCCATTGCCGATACTATTATCGTCTCAAGCCGCCTCGGAGACAAGTCCAGTTGCGTTCTGTTCGGCTCCGAAAAGGGCGTTAACCAAGTTATCCTTGGCGATGGGCTTTACGATGAACTGCGACACGCCTGATTCGGCAAGTGCGGACTGCTCTTCCTCGACCATCGCTGGGCCGAGCAACGAGATCCTGGCGTGCGGGGCGGCTGCTGCGATCTCCTCCACCGCAGCCGCTGCATTCTCCACAGCTTGAAGCGTTGCGTGATCGATCAGCACGATGGCGGGCTGGCGGTCGCACAGTATTTCGATTGCTTCGCTGGCACTGGCTGCAAAGGCGACGGCGCCGCCGCGCGGCTCGAGCAGCGCCTTGAACATCGCGCGCGTGATGGGATTGCGGTCGATCACCAGCACACCCTCGCCTGCCGGCTGCGGTGAAGCCTCCTCCGCGGGCGCCGCGGGTTGATACGGCAACTCGAGCGTGAAGGTCGCTCCCTTGCCCTCTTCGCTCGAGACGGTGACGTCGCCCCCCATCGCGCGCGACAGGTTGCGGCAGATCGACAGGCCCAGCCCCGTGCCGCCGAACTGGCGCGTCGTGCCCGTATCGGCCTGTCGAAACGGTTCGAAGATGATCTCGTGCTTGTCAGGGGCGATACCAATGCCGGTATCGGCCACGGTCAGCCGCCACCGATCGCCGTGCACCGCGGCCTCGACCCGCACCGAGCCGGCGGGCGTGAACTTCACCGCATTGGAAAGCAGGTTGAAGATGATCTGGCGCAGGCGCATGCCGTCGACCAGCGCCCATTGCGGCGCATCGGCAATGGCGAGGTCAAACGTCAGCTTCTTGTCGCGCGCGGGGCCGACCCACAATTGGCCCGCCTCCTCCAGCACGCGCCGGATGTCGGTGGGCGCTTCCTCCAGCGTCATCTTGCCGGTTTCGATCTTGGCAACGTCGAGGATGTCGTCGACCAGCGCCCGCATCGTGATGCCGGCGCCCTGAACGACCGACAGCCGATCGCGTGTCGGCGCATCCAGCCGTTCGTCGGCGAGCATCACCTGCGTCATGCCGAGGATGCCGTTGAGCGGGGTACGAATCTCGTGGCTGGTGGTCGCAAGGAACTCGGTCTTCGCCGTGAGTGCCTTGCCGAGCGCGATATTGGTCCGGGCGAGCGTGTTGCGGCTGCGCCGGATGGTGATCAGGCCGAATGCCAGCAGGCCGATGATCAGGAGCGTCGTTGCGCCCACCCCAACCGTGATCCATTGTTGCGTCTGCGTGCGTGCCCGTTCGAACGCGACGGTCTTCTGGAGATCGGCCGCTTTCAACTGGGCGATGCGCAGTTCCTGATTGGCGAAATCGAACCGCGCCGCGGCAATTGCGGCACTGTTGGAGCGCGCGGTCTCGGTTGCGAGATCATCGAGCCGCTTCAGGGCAGCGAGGTGCTGGAGGGCGAGATCGCTGCGGCCCGCCTTTGAGTAGATCTTGTACGCAACATCATGTGCCTGACGGTCAGGAGACAGCGTGGCGGTGAGATCCGTCCCGGCGAAGCGCTGCGAGATCAGCCGCTCGGCGGTACCGACCGCACCACGCCGTATTGCCGCATCTGCCGCAAGAACGACAAAGCTGGGATGATAGGAGGATGCTCCAGGTTGGCGCGTTAAGGCCAGACCTTCATCGATGGCGTCATCCGCGCTCACGGTCTTGCCACGATCAAGCCGGACATCAGCAATATTTGTCAGGGCTTGAGCATATACCAGCTTGCTCTTCATCTGCGCTGCGTAGTGCAGAGCTTTTCCGAATTCCGCCTCGGCCTGGGCCAACCGGCCGAGATCCTTGAGAGCAAGGCCGCGACCATTATGGATCGACACCAACAAGCCTGGGTCGCCGCGGTAAACCTCCAACGCTTGATCGAAATAGCGCAACGCCGTCGCATGGTCTTTGCCAATCGAGTGAACGACGGCGAGCATGATCAGCGCTTTTGCGCGCCCGCGCGTGTCGCCCAATTCGCGGAACATGTCGTGCGCTCGGCGCAGATCGTCGAGCGCACGAGCCAATTTGCCCGTCGCATACAGAACACCGCCCTCTGAGAGGAGAATGTCGGCATTCAACTGTGATCTCGGCGCAGTGCGCTCAACGAGGACGCGGGCGGCTGCAAGGTCCTGCTCCGCAGCCTGGTGTTGGATGATACGGCTCCTCGCCTCCCCGCGCAGCCATCGCGTAGTCGCCTCCATGTGCGGCGACTTGGCCCGCCGGGCGTAATCCAATGCGGCAGACGCTTGATCGACGGCACTCGCGGGATCCGTCAGTATCTCCGCCTTGATCCCCGCGATCATGACGTCAAATCGCGCGTCGCGCGTCGACGCTGCAAGCGCAGTTCCCGCGAGAAGCAGCGGGAGGATGCTTGCGACAATGCGGGCCAGGAAGCCCCGCGTCATCACCCGCGCTTCCACGCCGTCGCCAACCCGTTGAATGAAGCGCGGCTATCTCGCGAGACATGATGGTGCTGGTCCTCCTCAAGGAAGGCCATCAGCGCCGGCAGCGCGACCGGGCGACTGATGAGGAATCCCTGCACCATGTCACACCCCATGACGGTCAGTAAGGCGAGAGCCGCATGCGTTTCCACGCCTTCGGCGACGACCTCCATCTCCAGGGCATGCGCCAGGTCGATCGTCGAGCGCACGATGAGGGGATCGCGGTTCGAGCTGGTCAGCTGCGTGACGAAGAGCTTGTCGATCTTCAGCTCCCGAGCCGGCAGCTGCTTCAGATACGCCAAGCTCGACAGGCCGGCGCCGTAATCGTCGATTGCGACGATGATGCCAATGTCGGCGAAGCGTTGCAGGTTGGCGATCGCCGATTCGGGATCGCGGATGACGGAGGTTTCCGTCACCTCGAACCCGAGCTTGGCGTCCGCCTCGGCAACGAGCCGGCAGGTGGCATCGACGAAGGCCTGATCGGCAAGCAGCTGACCCGAGATATTGATGAAGATGCGCAGGTCATGCCCGGCAGCGAGCAGCGTGCGCTGATCGTCGATCGCGCGGCGAATGGTCCACAGCGTTAGCAGGTCGATGACCTCGCCGTCCTCTGCCGCGCCGATGAAGTCGCCCGGCAGCACGAGGCCGCGCTCGGGATGGTGCCAGCGTACAAGTGCTTCGGCGCTACTGATCTCCTGCCGCCGAACGTGGATCTTCGGCTGATAGGCGAGCAGCAGCTGATCCTCGGCAATCGCCGTGCGCAGTTCATCCGCCACGCGGCGAATGTCACGCGCTTCCGGGCCCACCAGATCATGCCGCACCGGCGAGTGTGCCGACCGGGCCTCGACCAGCGCCGCCTCTGCCTCCTCAACCAGCCTGAGTTCATCGGTTTGCGGCACGCGGCCAGCCGCTGCGCCGAACACGACATCGACCTGATACATTTCGCCGTCCAGATCGAACATCGGCTCACACAGATCGCGCAGGCGATCCAACGTCTCATCCAGGTCCGCCGCTCGACCGCCCTCGAACGCAATCTCGATGCTGATTCTGCCGGTAACGAGAAGGCGCAGATCAGGCAGCGCAGCCTCAATGCGGGATTGGACATCGGTGATCAGGAGATCGGCGCGCGCGCAGCCAAGATGCCGTCTGACACGCGCGAAATTGGCAATCTCCGCGAGGACCAGAAACCGCCAGGCGGGACGTTGCGCCGCCAAAGCGGAAAGCGTTGCCAGCGCCTGCTCTCGCGACGCGGGGACTTCGGGTTGTGAGCCGGGGCCAGCCATACCGTGCCGCAGCTAGCGCACCATGCCTAAACATACCTTTAATCACCGTCCAAAGTCGGGACGATCAAGATGGGCCGAATGAATGCGCTTGTGATATGGTAAACAAATCGTTAAATCACAGCATGCACCGTCAAAGGTGCTAAAAAACTAGGGAGTTCAACATGCTCGCTTTCATCATCGCGCTGATCTACGGCACCGAAATCAAGCCCTGGTAAGGGTTTCGTTCGGTCAGGTTGATCGGCAGAACTGCGGCTAGGCAGTATTTTTCCGATCAACAGCCGGACTGGTTCGCATTTGCGGACCAACACATGTTAAGATTAGCGTCTTGCGCTAATGGAACAGGGAGCCCTCATCGTCAGCGATGGGGGCTTTTTCCTGTCTTGTGCAGGTGACCGGCCTGGTTCGGCCGGTGCATCAGCCGCCCTCGGGCAGAAGAACGGCGCTCCGCCAGACGACATGAAAAGAAGACGTGCCGTGCAATGCGGGAGGGGTCGTTCTCGGGCGTGCCCTCAGCCGCGCGGATGAGCGTGTCGGTAGACGTCGAGAAGGTGCGCCGCATCGACCGCGGTATAGATCTGAGTCGAACTCAGGCTGGCGTGACCAAGCAATTCCTGTAGCGCGCGCAGATCCGCGCCCCGGCCCAGCAAATGAGTCGCGAACGAATGCCGCAGCGCGTGCGGCGTCGTTCGGTTGGGCAAGCCCAGCGCGCCGCGCGCCGCCCTTACCTTTGCACGCACTACGCCGGGCGACAGTGGCCCGCCCCGTTGCCCGCGGAACAAGGGTGATTCACGGTCGATCGGCCAAGGGACGGCGGCCAGATAGGCGTCGAGCGCACTGCGGACCGGGGGGATCAACGGCACGATGCGTTGCTTGTCGCGTTTCCCGGTGACGCGGATCGTCTCTCCCAGCGGCAGGACGGCGCCGGTGAGCCCCAGCGCCTCCCCGATTCGCAGCCCCGCACCGTAGAGCAGGAGCAGCAAGGCCCAGTCGCGCTGGCCGATCCATGGCTCTGCCGCGCCCTCCGCCACTTCGTCCGCAAGCGCGACTGCCTCATGCGGCGCAACGGCGCGCGGCACGCCCTTGCGTACTCGAGGGCCCTTGAGCATCGGGACGCCGCTGGCGCCGGTGCCCCATTCCAAGAAAGCCCGCGCCGCCGACAATTCGCGCGCCGCCGAGGCGTTGGAAAGCCCCTCGCCCCGGCGCCGCGCGAGGAAAGCGCGAAGGTCCGCGGGCGTCAGGCCGGCGAGTTCCGCGCGACCGACCGGCATGCCGAGATGATCCTGCAGGAAGTCCACCAGGCGCTGTGCCGTGGCGCGATACGCCCGGACCGTGTGGATCGAACGGCGTCTGTCCCGAATCAGATGCTCGGCGAAGCTGGCGGGCAGGTCTTCCACCGCAAAACCGTATCACCTGCTTTCCTCCGAGTCGCCTGCGCCCCATATGCGCAGGCCGATGTCCCGCGCCCGTGTCCTTCTCCTCAATGCTGCCCTTGGCCCGCTGGATTACCGAGTGCCGCATGGCATGTCGGTCGAGCCAGGGTCGATTGTCGTCGCGCCACTCGGGCCCCGGCAGCTGGTCGGGGTGGTGTGGGAGCCGGAGCGGATGCCGTCCGATGCGGAGGTGGGCGACAATCGCCTGCGCAACCTTCTGGCCGTTGCCGACGCGCCGCCACTGCGCCCGGCGCTGCGACGCCTGATCGAATGGACGGCGGATTATTATCTCGCGCCGCCAGCGTCTGTGCTGCGCATGGCGCTTTCCTCAACGTCCGCGCTGGAGGGATCGCGGCTGGCGACGGAATATCGCGCGACAGGACACCGGCCAGAGCGGATGACCCCGCAGCGCGAGCAGGCGCTGGAGCGGATCGGGGATCGTCAGGGCCTGATCCGCGAACTCGCGACCATAGCCGATGTATCGGACGGGGTGATTCGCGGGCTGGTGAAGCTGGGGGCGATCGAGAGTGTCGAGGTTGATATCGACAGCCCCTTTCCGGTGCCGGCCCCCGATTTTGCTGCCCCCGTCCTGTCCGAGAACCAGCGTGCGGCCGCTGATTCGCTCGTCGGCGATGTGGCGGCCGGGGCGTTTCGTCCCACATTGCTCGATGGCGTAACCGGATCGGGCAAGACGGAGGTTTATTTCGAGGCGGTCGCCGAGGCGCTGCGCCGGGGGCGGCAGGTGCTGGTGCTGTTGCCCGAGATTGCGCTGACCGAGCCGTTCCTTCGGCGGTTCCACGACCGCTTCGGCTGCGAGCCAGTCCCCTGGCACTCCGGCTTGCGATCGACGCAGCGGCGGCGCGCGTGGCGCGCCATCGCAAGCGGCGAAGCCCGGGTTACCGTGGGCGCGCGATCGGCCTTGTTCCTGCCCTATGCCGATCTGGGACTGATCGTCGTCGACGAAGCTCATGAGACGAGCTTCAAACAGGAAGATGGCGTTCATTATCACGCGCGCGATGTGGCGGTGATGCGCGGCAAGTTCGAGCAATGCCCGGTGATCCTCGCGTCCGCCACGCCAGCGATCGAGACACGGCAGCAAGTGACGCTGGGCAATTATGCCGAGGTGAAGTTGCCGGGGCGGTTCGGTGCGGCGACCATGCCGGCGATCGAGGCGATCGACCTGCTGGAGCACAAGCCGGATCGGGGCCGCTGGATCGCGCCGCCGCTGGTGAAGGCGATCGAGGAGACGCTTGAGCGGGGCGAGCAGTCGTTGCTGTTCCTGAACCGCCGCGGCTATGCGCCGCTGACGCTCTGCCGACATTGCGGGCATCGTTTCCAATGCCCGAATTGTACCGCCTGGATGGTGGAGCATCGTCTGACGCGGCGGTTGGCGTGCCACCATTGCGGCCATGTCGAACCGATCCCGCGCGCCTGCCCGGAATGTGGGGAAGAGGACAGCCTGGTTGCCTGCGGCCCCGGGGTGGAGCGGATCGCTGATGAGGCGACGGCGCTGTTTCCGGACGCACGAGTCGCGATCGTCACGTCCGACACGATCTGGTCACCGGCTAAGGCCGCCGAGTTCGTCGCGCGGATGGAGGCGGGCGCGATCGACATCGTGGTAGGCACGCAATTGGTGACCAAGGGCTATCACTTCCCCAACCTGACGCTGGTCGGCGTGATCGACGCGGATCTGGGGCTGGAGGGCGGCGATCTGCGCGCGGCGGAGCGGACATTTCAGCAGATCCGGCAGGTGTCGGGCCGGGCCGGGCGTGGCGAGAAGCCGGGCCGCGTGTTTATCCAGACTCATTCGCCTGCGGCGCAGGTGATGCAGGCGCTGATCACCGGGGATGCGGATGCCTTTTACGCCGCGGAGGTGGAGGCGCGGCAGGATGCCGGGGCGCCGCCGTTCGGGCGCTATGCGGCGATCATCGTGTCGAGCGAGGATAGCGCCGCGGCGCAGGAAACGGCGCGGCTGATCGGGCGGAGCGCGCCGAAGGTGGAGGGGATGCATGTCTATGGCCCAGCCCCCGCCCCGCTTGCGATGCTGCGCGGGCGGCATCGGTTCCGGCTGCTGGTGCATGCCAAGCGCACGCTGGACGTGCAGGACGCGATTCGCGACTGGCTGGGGGCACTCGACTGGCCCATCAAGGTGCGGGTGGCAGTGGACGTCGACCCGTACAGTTTCCTCTAGCCGCCGTCAGGTGCGAGGGCGGCGCAGGACGATGTAGAGCGCGCCCTGCCCGCCATGACGAGGGTGCGCGTTGCGAACCGCGGCGATGGCGGAGGCGTGGCGGGAGCCGGCCAGCCAGTCGCCGATCGCAGCGCGAATCGCACCGCGGGCGTGGGGGCGTTCGCTCTCGGGGCGGGGCGGTTTTCCGGTCACCAGAAGCACCACCCGGTCGCCGTGCGCGATCGAGCGGGCGAGTGCGCCGTCGAGCATGTCATAGGCGGAATGGAGCGTGTGGCCGTGGAGGTCGATGGTCGCGTCGGGGCTGACCAGGCCGCGCGACAGACGCTTGTCCCAGCCGCCATCCAGGGTGACGCCCGGCCCCGGGCGCGCCGGCGGCGGGGTCTTGGCGGGGGTAATCGGCCTGTTTGCGGAGACTTTTGGCCTGCGATCAACCGGTGCCGGCCCCGGCACCGGACGCGGCACGATCGTCACCGCCGCCGCGCGCAGCGGACGGACGGTGGCCATCACCCGCGCCCAGAGCGCGGCCTCATCGGGATCAAGGGCGCGCGACACCGAGCCGGGCCAGCGTGCCCACCGGCACCAGCAGGAATGCGGTGCCGCGTGCGCTCATCCCGCCGGCGATCGCGCGGGCCTCGTCGCCAGCGCCCCAGAAGGTGTCGAAGCGGTTGGTGCCCTTGATCGCGCCGCCGGTGTCCTGCGCCACCCAGAGGCCAGTCGCGTCGGTGCGGTCCATCGAAAGGAACACCGGCGCGCCGAGCGGCACGAAGCGCACGTCAGCGGCGACCGTCGCCTGATCGGAGACCGGCAGCCCCATCGCGCCGAGCGGTGGCCCGTCGAGTTCGCGGAAGAACACGTAGCTCTTGTTCTCCCGCATGATCTCCCGCCCCTGCGCGGGATTGGCGTGGAGCCAGGCGACGATGCCCTGCATGCTCGCCTCGCCGCGGCCGATCAGCCCGCGATCGAGCATCAGCTTGCCGATGCCGGTATAATCGCGGCCGTTCTGCGTTTCGTAGCCGATCCGCAGCACCTGGCCGTCGGGCATGCGGACGAGGCCCGAGCCCTGCACCTGAAGGAAGAACAGCTCCACCGGATCGACGGCATAGCCGAGGATCCGCGCCTTACCGGAAAGCGCGCCTTCCTCGATCATGGTGCGATCGTAATAGGGGACGAAATTGCTGCCTTCGACGCGGCCGCGGATCTTCTTGCCCTTCAGCGCCTCGGAGAACTGGCCGAGATCGACATCGACGAGATCGCTGGGACGGCCGTAGATCGGCGCATAGCCCGGGCGGTGCGTACGCGAGCCGGCGATTTCAGGGATGTAATAGCCGGTGGCGAAGGCCTTGCCGTCGCCGACCTGAACGGTTTCGAACCAGCGGGTGAAGAAATCGCGCGGGTCGCCGCTACGCGCCGCGGCGTCACAGGCCGGCTTCCAGTCGGCGCCGCGCGTCAGCCCGGTAGGGTCGGTGCGGCGGACCAGCGAGGGGCAGCTGATGCGGAAGGCGGCCAGCGCGCGGGCCGCGGCATCGCGGGTGATCGGCAGGCTGGCGACCGAAGGCCCCGCCGCAAGGCCGGCAGCGACGGCAGTGGTGGCACCAGCGTTGGTCGTGGCCGGCAGCGGCGCCATTGGCGTCGCGGGCGTCGGATGCCGTACCGGACCGCTGGTGCGCGGTGGCTGTTGCTGTGATGTGCCGCGCGGCGGCGCCGAACCCGGCGTTGGCGGCACGACGCCGCCGACACAGGCCGACAGCGCCAGCGCCGCGGCCAGCGTAATCCCCCCCCGAAGATGCATCACGCTTCGTCGGTGTCCGACAGCTTCCAGTTGGGATCGCTGCTGCGCAGCGTGCGGGCGAAGGTCCAGATGTCGTGGGTTTCGAGCGCGTCGCTCGTCGACCCGGCGATCACATTGCCCTCCGCATCGCGCGTCACCGCGGCGATCAGCGCATCGAAGCGAACGGTGATTCGTGCTTCCTTGCCCTGCAGAGAGGCGCCGGTGATCGTCGCCTTGTCGATCGACACCAGTCGATTGTCGAGCACCTGCCCGGCCGCCTGACGTGCGGCGATCGCATCGCTGAACGCACGGCCGACATCGGGCGAGACGAGATCGCGGAGCGTATCCTCGTCACCCTTCCAGAAGGCCTCCAGAATCATGCGGTACGCCGCCTGCGCGCCATCGACGAAGCGATTGACGTCAAAGCCCTGTTCGGCCGCGATGATCGCGCGAATGCCAGGCTCGGCATTACCCTCAAACGGCTTCACCACCGGCTCACGCGGTTCGGCGGTCGTTTCCACGGCGCGCGGCAATGCACTGGCCACGACGCGGTCCTCCGCCGGCTTGGGCAATGGCTGCTCATGTCCCGTACGCTTGCCCAGCACCGAATAGAGCCGGAGCGCAAGGAATGCCGCAACCATCGCAAGAAGGACTATGTAGAACACCCGACCTCCGATACGCTAAGGTTCCAACATAGGGCGCAACGCGCCACGTTTCAAATGGGTGCCGGCGTTGAATCCGCCTTTGCCCCCTGCTAGGCGCCGGCCGCATGTGCGCGGCACCCCGCGCCCCCATCATCCTCAAGGAAGATTGACATGGACGAGCAGGACAACGGCGCCGGAATCGGCAACCAACCCGGCCAGGACGGCGCGCTGCCCAACGGCGCGGACAATGCCCCCGCCGTCGGCCTGCTGTCGCAATATGTGAAGGACCTGTCGTTCGAGAACCCGAACGCACCGGCCGTCTTCCAGGACGCACAGGGCCCGGAAATCAACGTCCAGTTCGACATCGCCGCCAACCAGGTGGCCGATGACGCGCACGAAGTGACGCTGAAGATCGAGGTTCGCGCCGAGACGCAGGGCCGTGTCACCTTCCTCGTCGAGCTGGCCTATGCCGGCCTGTTCGGCGTGCGCAACGTGCCGATGGACGCGCTGCAGCCGTTCCTGCTGGGCGAGGCACCGCGCCTGCTGTTCCCGTTCGCGCGCCGCGTCGTTGCCGACACGATCCGCGACGGCGGCTTCCCGCCGCTGCTGCTGGAGCCAATCGATTTCAACTCGCTGTACATGCAGCAGGCCGAGCAGCGCGACGCGCAGATCGCCTCGGGCAATTTCGGTCAGGCCTGAAGCTGGGCCTGAAGCTGGGCCTGAACCTGACTGGGGCCATGATCCGCGGGCTGGCGCTGTGACGTGCCGGCCCGCGAACGGCCACCTGACCGGCGCGCCCGCCGCCGGCCGGCAATGACCAGGCGGGCGATCCAGCGGGCGACCACGCGCATCATCAAGCGGGCGCCACGGCCATCCGGCGAGCGGAACCTGACACGATGAACCTGACGCGTGCGCTCGGCTCCGTTGGCGGGCTGACCCTGGCCAGCCGCATCCTCGGGCTGGTGCGCGATTCGCTGTTCGCGCGCTTCGTCGGCGCAGGGTTCGCCTCCGACGCCTTCCTGATCGCGTTCCGCCTGCCCAACATGTTTCGGGCATTGTTCGCGGAAGGCGCCTTTTCCGCCGCCTTCATCCCGATGTTCAACCGCAAGGTCGCCGACAAGGACGGCCGCGGGCTGAACGACGGGATCGGCTTTGCCAGCGATACGCTGTCGATCCTGGTGCCCGTGCTGATCGTCTTCACGATCGTCATGGAGCTGGCCGCCTGGCCGGTGACCTGGCTGCTGTCAGGCGGGTTCAACGATGCGACGCGGGCGGAATTCGCCTATGCCGTCGAACTGTCGCGGCTGACCTTCCCCTATCTGATGCTGATCAGCCTGGTCTCGCTGCTGGGCGGGATTCTTAATTCACTGCACCGTTTCTGGGTCGCGGCGGCGGCACCGATCCTCCTCAACCTGACGCTGATCGCGGCGCTGCTGTTCTTCCACCATCAGGACAATCTGGTGACCGCGCGCAACCAGGCGATCGCGGTGACGGTATCGGGCGCGCTTCAGCTGATCTGGCTGATCTGGGCGTGCCGCAAGGCGGGCGTGGTGCTGAAGCTGAAGCGGCCGACGCTGACGCCGGACGTGAAGCGGCTGATGTCGCTGATCTGGCCGACCGCGGCGGGCGCGGGCGCGGTGCAGATCAACCTCGTCATTTCCACCGCGCTGGCGGCGAGCCTGCTGTCCGCGGGATCCGTCAGCTACATTTATTATGCCGACCGGCTGAACCAATTGCCGCTGGGCCTGATCGGGATCGGCCTTGGCACCGTCCTTCTCCCGACGATTTCCGCGCAGCTTGGCCGCGGCGAGGACGCAGCGGCGATGGAGACGCAGAACCGGGGCATGGAGCTGGCGCTGTTCCTGACGCTGCCGGCGACCGCGGCGCTGATCGTGTGCGGCCAGCCGATCGTCGCCGCGCTGTTCCAGCATGGCGCCTTCACCCCGGCGGACACGGTGGCGACGGCGCAGTCGCTCGCCGCCTTCTCGGTCGGGCTGCCGGCGTACATCTTGGTCAAAGTGCTGACCCCCGGTTTCTATGCGCGGCAGGATACGCGCACGCCGGTGCGCTATGCCACGGCGTCGATGGTGGTGAACCTGGTGCTCAACCTCGCCTTCATCTACCCGCTGGGGCATATGGGGCCGCCGCTGGCGACGGCGCTTGCCTCCACCGTCAATGTCGTCCTGTTGTGGCGTGCGCTGGTGGCGAAGGGGCATTTCGTTGCCGATGCGCAGCTGAAGCGGCGGGCATGGCGGCTGGTGCTGGCGGCGCTGCTGATGGGCGTCGTCATGTGGTTCGCCAATGACCTGTTCCGCCCCTATACCACCGGGCCGAGCCTGCACCGCTGGGGCGCGATGCTGGTGCTGGTCAGCGCGGGTGCGCTGGTCTATTTCGCCGCCACCTTCCTGTTCGGCGCCTTTCGGATGGCGGACGTCAGAAGGCTTGTTCGTCGATAGGATCCCCCCACAATGCGCGTCGTTTCCGGCATCAAGCCCACCGGCAATCTTCACCTCGGCAATTACCTGGGCGCGGTGAAGCAGTGGGTGGCGATGCAGGACGAGATCCAGGCCGCCGGGGGCGAGACGATGTATTTCATCGCCGACCTTCATGGCCTGACCGAATGGATCGCGCCGGCCGAGCTGACCGCCAACACGATCGAGATGACCGCGACGCTGGTCGCCGCCGGGATCGACCCCGAGCGGTCGACACTGTTCAACCAGACGCGCGTGCCGGCGCACAGCGAGCTGGCCTGGCTGCTCAACAATGTCGCGCGGGTCGGCTGGCTCAATCGCATGACGCAGTTCAAGGACAAGGCGGGCAAGAACCGCGAGGGCGCAAGCGTCGGCCTGTATGACTATCCGGTGCTGATGGCGGCCGACGTGCTGCTCTATAACGCCACCCACGTGCCGGTGGGCGAGGACCAGAAGCAGCATCTGGAGCTGGCGCGCGACATCGCGACCAAGTTCAACCAGGACTATCAGACCGAGCTGTTCACCCTGCCCGAGCCGCTGATCAGCAAGGCCGCGCCGCGGATCATGAGCCTGCGCGATGCGTCGGCCAAAATGTCCAAATCCAACCCGTCGGCGCAGTCGGTGGTGAAGCTGATCGATAGCGACAGCGAGATCGCTGACAAGTTCCGCAAGGCGAAGACCGATCCCGACGCGCTGCCCGACAGCTGGGAGGCGCTGGCCGAGCGGCCCGAGGCGCGCAACCTGGTGACGATCTTCGCCGCGCTGGCGGATCGTACGCCCGAGGATGTGGTGGCGGAATTTGCGGGGCAGGGCTTCGGCCAGTTCAAGCCGGCGCTCGCCGACCTGGCGGTGGCGAAGCTGGGCCCGATCCGCGACGAGATGCTGCGCCTGCTGAACGATCGCGGGGCGATCGACGCGATCCTGGCGCGCGGGGCGGAGAAGGCGCGCGATCTGGCGGCGCCGGTGCTGGCGGACGCGCAGAAGGCGATGGGCCTCCTCGCCTGAGGTGATGGCGGGCGCTGGTCGCTGGCCGTCAGAGCAGCAGGACGACCAGCGCGATCAGCGACCAGAGGAAGGTCGACGCCGCAATCCAGAAGCCGAGGCATGCCGGATCGAGCGTGCATGCCGCGGTTACGTCGTAGCTCACGCCGATGAGCGGTGCCGGGCGCGGCACGGTTGCGCCGTCCCGCGCGTCCGCATGAGCGGCCGACGAAGCGATCGTATGGGCGTGAAGCTCACCTGCCATTCGGCCATCCATCCATTTCGACGCCATTATTGCAGCCGCCGGGATCGCGCAGGCGAGTAAAGAACAAGATAATGCGCGGAGTGGCGTGACCTTCCCAAGCCCCGGGCGGTGCGTGATGCGCGCTTCCTTATCGCAAATACTTCCCCCGTATTGGATACATCCTTCGGCCTTGCGGAAGAATGATGCTTGACCGCCAGTCCGCTAAGAAGTCACCCAGTGCGACAAGATAAGACACGATAAGATCGGGATTCGGGCTGGTTCATCAGGCCGTCTTCTGAAGCGTTCATCGCAAAACCAGGCGTGAAAGATCATGACCTGGAGGGTTCAAGGGGGTTTGGGTGACGACTTTGTCCGACTTCCCCTTGGCGCGCGACTGGCTGACCCCCGTCGATATGATCAGCGCGCCAAGCGACGGGAAGCGGGCATTGCGGCTGCGGCTGTATGTGGCCTTGCTCGTCTGCGACGTCCTGTCGCCGCTGTTCGGATTTGGCATGGGTCGGCTGATCGCGGCCCTTCGCGGGCTGCCGCTGGGCAACCCTGCGCTGCTCGCGGCGATCCTGCCGATCTACCTGCTGCTGGGCACGCGCACCTATCGCGCGCCGACGCTGGAACGCTGGCGGGCCTCGGCATGGGGCGCGTTTGCCAATCTCCTGACCGCGTTCCTGCTGACGATCTTCATCGCCTTCCTGTTGCAGGAAGTGTCGCCCATCTCCCGGGTGAGCGCGATGGTGACCTTCTTCTGCTCGGCGGCGATGCTGCTGCTGGGGCGCAGCGTCATCGGCATGTGGAGCGACCGGTTGCTCGCGGGCTCCGCGCTCAGCCGCATGCTGATCCTCGATGGCGTCGACGTGCCGCTGCCGCCCGGGCTGAAGATCGTCGCGAGCGAGCCGCTGGATTCGGCGCAGACGACAATCCATCCGCTCGCGCTCGACCGCCTCGCGCGGCAGTTGCGCGGCGTGGACGAGGTGTTCGTCGCCTGCCCCCCGTCGCGCCGGGCGACATGGTCGACCGTGTTGAAGGGCAGCAATGTCACGGCGCGCCTGCTGATCCCGGAACTCGACACGATCGGGGTGATCGGCCACCGCCACTTCAACGGCATCGCCTGCGTGCTGGTATCGGCCGGCGGGCTGCCGCTGCGCGATCGCCTGCTGAAACGTGCGCTGGACCTTGCCATCGTCATCCCGGCGCTCGTCTTCCTCGCGCCCCTGCTGATCACCGTCGCGCTGCTGGTGAAGATCGACAGCAAGGGGCCGGCGCTGTTCGTGCAGACGCGGGTTGGCAAGGGCAACCGGCTGTTCGCCATGTACAAGTTCCGCAGCATGCGGCTGGCGGCGTGCGACAGCGAGGGCCGGGTTTCGACGCTGCGCGACGATGCGCGGGTGACTCGCATCGGCCGTTTCATCCGCGCGACGAGCATCGATGAACTGCCGCAGCTGTTCAACATCCTGCGCGGCGACATGAGCTTCGTCGGACCGCGTCCGCACGCCATCGGCTCGCTCGCCGGGGATCAGCTATTCTGGGAAGTCGACCAGCGATACCATCATCGCCATGTCTGCAAGCCCGGACTGACCGGCCTGGCACAGGTCCGCGGCTTTCGCGGCGCGACTCACCGGCGCGAGGATCTGATCAACCGGCTTCGCGCCGACCTGGAATATGTCAACGGATGGAGCCTGATGCGCGACATCATGATCCTGTTCGCGACGTTGAAGGTGGTGGTGCACCGCAACGCGTTTTGAGCAGCGCTGGCGCTGGCGCTGGCGTTGGCGTTGGCGTTGGCGTTGGCGGTGGTGCCGGCTCGACGTGATCTGATCGCAGGGTGCTATGACCTGATGTGGAGTAGCCAATGATCGGAGCGACACTAAGCCGTCGACTCATAAAGCGGACTGACGGAAAGTGCCAAATCAAGGTCGTTCTGTAGATCGGGGCACTACCCCGAAACCGCCGATCGACCAACGCGCAGCAGTCTCTTTCTCCATGTCCGATGGACCGTTTCGGGCAAGCGGAATTGGGAACGGGACTCGGGAAAGCCAGCGCATCAGGCGCGGCAGGATGACGGATGTTGCCCGGGCCATGCCGTTCAACATGTCGACCTGGAAGCCGGTCAAGACGAGAGGAAGGCTGCCAGCGATGCCACGTCCGTCGCGCAATGCCCGCCATAGAGCGGGTGCCACTGTGTCGTGATGCCGCGGCGGCGCGCCATGTCGACAAGCTGCTGAGAGCCCTCGAAGTTGCCGTAAGCGTCATACAGGCCGTTGGAGAGATAGAGCGCCGGATAGGCTGGCCCCGCCCGCTTGATCAGGGCGAGCGGCGATACGCGCTGCCACTCGGCATCGTTTGCCGCATATCTGCGCGCCATCATCCACACGCCGAAGACGATCTTGGGGTTCGCCCCCGTGCGCTGCATCGTCGCGCGTATCGTGGACAGCGATGCGAACGGCGAGATGGAATAGACGCCGGGGCACAGGGCCGCGACCTTGGCGAACCGCGACGGATAGGACAGGCCGGCGATCAGGACGTTGAGGCCGCCCATCGACTCTCCCACCAGGAGGCGACGACGCGGACGCCCGATCTTCGCCTCGATCGCGGGCAGGCGGGCCATCAGATCATCGAGCAGGCCGCTGTCGGGCTTCTCTCCCTTCGGGGTCAGCAGCCAGGTCGAGCCATAGGAGACGGTCACGACGGTGGGCGGCAGCTCTGGGCGGCGCTGCCATTCCGACTGGACCAGAGCCGTCATGTAGGTGTCGTCGTTCCAGATGCGTTCGTCGAGGTTTCGACCGTGCATATGGTAGACGACATCGCCGTTGGTCCCCCGCCGATCGCGATAGACGCAGTAGCGAAGCGACCCGGATGTATCGCACGCTTCCTCCGCCGGGCGGAACGATACCTTTTGAGCGCCCCGCGTTCGCGTGACCTGTGCCCATGCGTAGTAGATCAGGGCAGCGATGATCGCGGCAATGAGCCAGTATAGATAGCGGCGCGTCATCATCAGCCGGGCCGCACGGCGGAGCTTGCTGGTTTCGGTGGAGGCCGACATGCGATCAGGCCAGTCCAACGAACAGGTGGCGGTCGGACAGCGTGCCGTCCGTCTCACCCCGAGCGCGGGAAACCACGCTGGCACCAACCCCTGCCCGCTTCGGCAATGCCAGCAGGCTCAATGCGTAGCCGATGATCGCGCTGCCGCCATAGCCGACGATTGGCGTCGGATAATTGCCGACGGCTGCCGCCAGGATCGCGGCAAACCAGACCGCGCCGAAAGCGGCGTAGGTCGCACGGTTGCCGGAATCGCGCCGCCAACCGACGATCGCCGGGACAAGGAGGAGCACCAAGCCTCCCAGCACGGCCAGGCCGGCAGCGACATGAACGCTGAAGGACGAGTAGAGAACTTGTTCGACATGCGGCACCGCCGGCAAGGGATCGGCACGAGCGAGCGTCACCGCGAAGCCGGCGATGCTTGCGATCAGTACCACGGCGGAATGTCGGTCACGGCGGATCATCGCGAGCGTCGCGAGGCCAAGGACAAGCATCCCGGCCATCGCCCGGTCGGGTTGCAGCGCGATCGCGGCAATGGCGGCGACGACGCCCGAGCTCGTCACACCGCTTCGGCTTCGTGAGAAGGCGACAATCATCACCGGCAGGAGGATCAGGCTCGGCTGGAGTGCGAAGCCGCCAAGCCATACCCAGCGCGATATGCCTTCGACCTCATTGCCAATG
Organism: Sphingomonas sp. ABOLG; assembly: GCF_003950435.1. Lineage (NCBI taxonomy): Bacteria > Pseudomonadati > Pseudomonadota > Alphaproteobacteria > Sphingomonadales > Sphingomonadaceae > Sphingomonas > Sphingomonas sp. ABOLG. The sequence continues at coordinate 351,311 of NZ_QQWW01000001.1, read as the reverse complement.
AAAGCCGTCGCCAGCAGCGCGACCGCCATCGCGATCGTCGCGCCGCCCATCCATTGGCGGCCCGGCGGGAGAGTGCGGCCGAGCAGCGCCAGCATCGCCAGGCCGATCGCCAACGCGCCGACGTTGACCCCAAGATAGCGCGTCGGCGCACCGGCGATCACCATATAGGCAAGGCCGAGAATGACCGCCCCGACCGCGCAGGCAATACCGAGGGCGCGAGGGCGAAGCATCATGGCGTCGATGATCGTCATGGCGGTCGATCGTTCAGAGAACGACGTGCCTGCACCGCTACGGACCGCAAACGGTTCAAGCAGGTGCGATGCGACCGCGCGGGGCAGGAGCCCGCACACGCTGTGAAGCGCGAAAAGAAGCGCCTCTGTGTCGTCCGGGATGCCGGCCGTCTCGCACCGGATTGCCCACCCCCACGAATGTAGCGAGGGAGGCAGCGTCGCCTGCAAGGCACGGCAGGCGAGATCGGCCAGACCGCGGCGGAGGCCGGCGCTCATATGGTCGCCTCTTGAGGTCGTGTGGTGGAGGTCGCCGTATTGGCGGGGGGATTGGCGCGGGCGAGTTGCACGCCGCTCGCCGTCAGACGGTAGGCGTGCCGCGGCGGTCGCCCTCCTTCCGCCGGATGCTGCCATTCCGCTTCCAGATAGCCTTGCGCCTCCAGACGGATCAGGAGCGGATAGAGCGTGCCGGATTTTACATCGGCGCGCCGCGCCAGCTCATAGCCGTGTGACCATTGGCCGTCGGCATCGAGCAGGACGGCGAGGACCATTCGGGCATGGGGCGAGAGCGCGCGTGTTCGAGACATACCCAATAAGTCTACCTAGGTAGACTTTGCGTCAAGCGATGATTTTGCCTGCCCTCCCGGTGCGGACCAACATGCCATTCTCACAAGGCGAAGTTTCAAGAAGCCGCTTGTTTTCCCGATCGGGGTGCGGTGGCGATCTGCCTGGCACGCCGCCTGCTCCGGCGAGCAGGCCTAGTCGGCGGGGTAATAGCTGGCGTAGCGTTTGGCGTAGCGGTGCATGCCGCCGGCGGCGCGGGTGGCGGGGTCGACCTGGGTGAAGAGGACGCCGACCGGGTGGCCGCCGTCGTGCCGCAGCCATTCGACCGCCGATACCGCCGCCGAGACGGGCGTGCTGTTCCACTTGATGACCAGCACCGTCGCGTCGGCCATCGCCGCGAGGAGGCGGCCGTCGGCCAGCCCGACCATTGGGGGAAGATCGAGCACGACATGGTCGTAGCGGGCTCGCAAGGTGGCGAGCAGCTCCTCCATCCGGCCGTTGCGCAGCAGCTCACCGCCGGCCGCCGAGGGGCGCGCGACGAGGAGGTGATCGAGCCCCGCGACATCGCCGGGCTGGATCGCGTTGTCTAGCGCGGCCTTGTCGCGCAGCACCTCGAGCAGCCCGGCGCCGGGCGCGCGGGCGCGCACCATCTGGCGCACACTGGCGCGCCGGGTGTCGCAATCGACCAGCAAGGTGCGCGTGCCGGTCAGCGCGAGGGTGCGGGCAAGCGCGATCGCCGAGGTCGACTTGCCCTCCGCCGGCAGCGACGAGGCGATGGCGATGACCTGCGGCGTGGCGTCGCGGCGAGTGCCCCCTCCCCCGCGGCCAAGCGCGGCCAGCGCCACGCGGAAGCTTTCGGCGAACATCACCGTCGGGCGTTCCAGCATCAGATCGAGCGGGTTGAGCCCGCGCGCCACGACCGGGACGGTCGCGAGCACCGGCAGCCCCAGCCGCCGCTGTATCTGCTCGACCGAGGCGAAGCCGCCACCAACCATGTCGAGCGCGAGGATCGTCACCGACCCGGCGATGACGCCGCCGAACAGCGCCAGCGCATAGAGGATCGGTCGGTCGGGCGCGGCCGGCTGCAGCGGCGGCTCGGCGCGTTCGATGACCTCCGCCTGCGCCATCGCCAATCGTGCGTTCTGCATGCTGTCGAGCGAGAGCTGCGACATGCGATCGTAGAGCGCACGCTTGGCCGCGGCCTCCCGCTCCAGCGCCGCGGCGGTGACGGAGTCTCGCGTGCTGCGCGCCCGCTCCTGCTCGAGACGATCGAGTGCCCCGCGCAGGCTGGCGGCGCGGGCATCGGTCGCCGCGGCGCTCGCCTGCAAGGCGCCGATGACGCGGCGTGATTCGGCTTCCAGCTGGCTGTCGAGCGCGGCGAGCTGGTCGCGCACGCGGATGCTTTCGGGATGCCGCTCGCCATAGCGGGCGTCGACCTCTCCGCGACTGCGCAGCGTCTCGGCGCGCTGGCGGCGCAGGTCGGCAATGACGGCCGAGCCCAGCACTTCGGACACGGCATCGATCCCGCCATGCGCCACCTGGATGCGCGCGGCGGCAAGGTTCGAGCGGGCGGCGGCCGCGTCCGATTCCGCGCTGGCCAGGTTGCTGGCGAGCGGCGCGACCTGTTGATCGGTGATCGTGCCGAGGCCAGCGCCCGATCCGCCTTCGATGATGCCGGTCGCCGCGCGGAATTCGGCGGCGCGGGTCTCGGCGGTGCTCGCCTCGCGCCCCAGTTCCTCCAGCCGCTGCTGGAACCAGGCGCTCTGGCGCGCCGCATGGCCGAGCTTTCCCTGGGTCCGCCGCTCGATATAGCCATCGGCAAAGGCGTTCGCGAGCGTCGCTGCCTTGACCGGATCGGCGGCGGTGAAGCGCACGTCGAGCACGAAGGCGAGCGCGGCGCGATCGACCGACAGATGCGACAGCACCGCCGCCGGCACCGCCAGCGAACGGGCGGCGGCGGGATCGAGCGTGGCGGTGAAGTCGGGATCGGCGAAGAGGCCGAAGGATCGCGCGATGCCGGTCGCCAGCTCCAGCGAGCGTATCGCACTGACCTCGGTCTCGATCGCTTCGGGAGTGAGTTCGCTGCGCTGCGCCTGCGCGTTGCCGGCCAGCGGATTGCGCGACGGATCGAGGCGGATGCGCGCGGTGGCGGTGTAGCTGGGCGGGACGCTGCTGATCAGCAAGGCGCCGATGATCGCGACGAGGATCGTCACCGCCGCCAGCATCGGCCAGCGCCGGCTGAGCAGATCACGCGCATAGCCCAGGGTGTCGGCCAGCGGTGGATCGTCGTCTTCTGCCCTGGGGCCAGCCGTCATTCGCATGTCCGATGTCTCAAAGGTGAAAGGTGAGGCCCGTCTGGCCCCGTGTTTCGCGCACCGCGGTGGCGGCGCCGTCGCGCACGACATGGCCGATCGCGGCGTCCAGGGTGATCCGGCGCGAGACGAGGTAGCGGGCGCCTGCGCCGACGCGGCGGATGGTGCGGCGGTTGGGGGCGGCAATCTCCGTCTGGCGGGCCGCGTCGGCGGTAGCGATCAGGATGAGGTTGGCGAGCAGTTCGTAGTCGGCACCGGCGGACAGGCGATCGTCCCAGAACGGCCGGGGCCGGCGATTGCCGTAGGTCGCGTCCTCCAGGCTGCGGCGCGCCTTGGCGCTGAGCGTCAGACGCTGCGTCGGGAACAGCTCCAGCGCGCCTTCCGCGACCAGTCCGCCGCGATGCTCCCCGCTGATGTAGCGGCGGTCGACATGGCCGATGGCGATGGTGCCGCGCGCGCGCTGCGCCAGATCGACGTTGAGGCCGGCGGCGAGGCGGATCATGTCTGACCCGAGCGGGGCGCGGCCGGGGGCGGTGAAGCGGGTGGTGGTGTGCCCCGCCTGGACGAACAGCGACAGGGCGGGCGAGCGGGCATATTCGAACTGGCCGGTGACGCGGATCACCTCGCGATCACGGCCGCTTTGGTCGAGGCGGGTGCCGTCGGCCCGGGGAACGGGCGCGAAGCGGAAGGTGGCGGCGTCGGCGATGACGAAGGTGCGTATGCGGCCGCTGACATGTTGCACCCGGACGGACGCAAGATCGCGGCGGAAGCGCGACACGGCCGCCTGCGCCGCATCGACTTCCCCCGAGAGCGGTCCTTCGACCTGTTGCGACGCTGCGAGACGCGGGGTGGCGCGCAGCGTTGCGCCAAGCTCCAGTTCCCCCTCCCCCGCCAGCGTCCATGTGCGTTCGTTGCGGCGCGATTCATTGAGGTAGCGGCGGTCGAGCGCCTCGGCCTGCAGCCGCAGCGCGTGGCGCGACCAGAGCGAGGCGACCTCAACGGCGGGCGCCAACGATACGAAGGCGGATGGGCGGCCATTGCTGGGCGCGAGATAGCTGTTGGACGTGCCCCCTGCCGCCGTGCGCAGGCGGGGAAAGATCATCAGCCCGCCGATCCGCGCGCCGCTGGGGGTGTAGGCGGGACGAAGGCGCTGGGCGACGCTGAGGTTGCGGCCGCGATCGACCCCTTGCGGGATCGCCGCGGACACGATGAGCCCGTCCTGCGCCCGCGCGCCCTGCGCCGCGAATGCCGTGGCAAGCGCGAGCAACGCGCCCCCCAGCCGCCCCATCCACAATGCATGATCCCCCCCGAAACCAAGCAGATAGTGTGGTTAACGCGTGCGCAATGCAACACCCTTTCGCGGGTCTTCAGAAGAAGCGTTCACCGATGCGCAGCGTGTCACCAGGGCGCACGATCAATTCGGGGGTCAGGCGATAATTCACTTCTGCTGCAGTCCCCTCCCCCCGGATGCGGATCACGGCGCGGTTGGCGCGCGGCGTGAACCCGCGGGCGAGCGCGACGGCGTTCATCGCGGTCATGCCGCTGGCATAAGGATATTGGCCGGGCGCCGCGACCTCCCCCATGATGTAGAAGGGGCGAAAGGCGACCACCTCCATCGCGACGATCGGGTCGCGCAGATAGCCATCGGCGAGCCGCGCCCGCGCCTCCGCCGCGACTTCGGCCACCGGTTTGTCCCGCGCCGGGACGCTGCCGATCAGCGGGAGCGACAATGTGCCGTCGGGATTGATCCAATATTCGCCGCTGAGCCCGGGTTCATTGTAAACGCTGACCTTCACCTTGTCCCCGGTGCCGAGGCGATAGTCCGCCGTCAGCGCCTCGGCCGCGACGTAGCGGTCGCCGGAGGAGAGCACCGGCCCGTCCCCCTGTTCGGCACAGGCGCCGCATAGCGAGAGGATGCCGAAAAGAAGTGCTGCCCGGCCGATCATCGCGCCCCCGTTCGCGTAAATCATTGTTTCGGCGACGCTTGCACAGGAGAAGGGTCAACGCAACGACGCGCCGCAGCCTGGGACTGCCGGATAAACAGGGGCTGGCGGATCAATAATCGCGCGAGATACGCACGTTCGCGCTTTGCCGGCCGAGGGTGGAAATGCTCGACAGCAAGGAGAGCCAGCGGGTGACCTGATATTCGACGCGGGTGGCGGAATAGCCCTGACCGTCGGTGACGATCTCCGCATAGAGCCGGCGCGTCACATATTTGCCGGCGGCGATCGACGTGCTCTGCCCGGTTTGCGGATCGGCAGGAAGGATGCGCAACCGGTCCAGCCCCGCCGCGCGGCGCACGGCGTTGATCGGGTTGAGCCCGCCGTCGCCGTCGCGCAGCGCAGCGACCGCGGCGGCGAGCTGAAGCGCCTCGGGCGCGGACAGATTGGTGATCGACGTGCCGAACAACAGCCGCGAGAGCAGTTCGTCCTGCGGCAGCGCCGGCGTGCTGCTGAAGGTGATTTCGGGCTTCAGCGCGACGCCGGTCACGCGGATCGACGCGTTGAGCCCGGTCGTGTTGGCATCCGCCTCGATATCGAGGGCGGGATTGGCGGGCACTTCGCCAGCGAAGCGGATGACGCCGCGCGACAGCTCAAATTCACGCCCGGCGAATTCGTAGTCGCCGCGGACGAGATCGGCCCGGCCGGTGATTGCCGGATTGTCCGGCGCGCCGCCGATCGCGAGGTCGGCGGACCATTCGCTGGTGAGGCCTAGACCCGTGACGAGCAGCTGATCGCTGGCGCGCGCGCGGATATCGAGCTGCCACGGGGCGGGCGGGGTGGTGACGTCGCTGCCGCCGCCCGGTTCGTTGATCTCCCTTATCTTGAGGCGCGGCACCGCGCTGGCGGCGGTCGCCTGGCCCAGCCGGTAGCGGCTGCGATCGAGCTTCACCGCGCCCGAGATGGTACCGCCGCGGCCGGTCGACTGGAAGCGCAACGGCCCGGTGACGGTGGCGCCAATGTCGTCGCGGTTGATCATCACCGCGCGATTGGCGTTGAGCGTCAGGTCAAGGCCGATGCCGCCGCGCGCCGCAAAGTCGAACCTGCCGGTGCCCGTCACCTTGCCCTCGCGCCCGGCATTGGCGGTGAACTGGTCGATCGACAGCAAGGAGCCGGAGAAGCGGCCGCCCGCCTGCACATCGGTCAACACCGTGCCGGTGGTGGCGCTTTCGATCCGCGCGCCCTTTGCCTGCACGGAGCCGCGAATGGCGGGATCGGCGAGCGTTCCAGTCACGTCGGCGGCGATGGCGACGGGGCCGGAGAGGTCGAACAGCTCGACCCGGGTCAGCCGCCACAGGGTGTCGGCCGGACCTTCGTAGCGGAGCTGGCCGAACACGCCGGCATTCGCGAAGCGGGTCGCGATATCCCCCTGCCCCAGCCGCAACAACGCCTGGGCGCGGCCGATCGTCCGGCCGCCGCTGCCGACCACCGCGCGGATACCGGCGCGATCGGCGGTGAGGACGCCGGCCACCGCCATGTCGATCGGGTTGGAGGACACCAGCAGGCCGGAGCGCGTCAGGCCGCTGACCGCCATGTCGATCCGGCCGGTCGGCGCGCTGCCGGTGGTGCTGGCGTAGCTGATCTTGCCCGAAGCGGTGCCGCCGAGGCCAAGGCCGGGCGACACGATGTCGAGCACCGCGAGCGGCATCTGCGACAGGCTGGCGTCGATCATGTTGCTGTCGGTGGTGAAGCGGCCGCCGACGGTGGCGGTGCCGCCGGCGAAGGCGATCGTCGCCGGCGCCAGCCGCCAGCCATCGCCATCGCGGGTCACCACCGCGGGCGCATCGAGGCGCAGCGGGCGGCGATCGACCGTGCCCTGCGCCACGATGCGATAGCTGTCGGGGGTCACATCCACGACGCTCTGCAGGTCGAACGATCGCCCGCGCGAGCCGGCGATGGCGAGCCGCACCTGCCCCAAGCCGTCGCGCAGCTGCGCATTGGCGGCGAAGCGCGCGAGGCTGAGCGGGCCACGACGCAAGCCGGTGCCGTTGAACGTCCCCTCCAGCGTGGTGCCGGCAGGGTCGAGCATGATGGCGAGATCGACGCGCCCCTGCCGCAGCGTCGCGCCGCCGACGAGTTGGGCGTTGCGCAGCGCCAGCCGGGTCTCGATCCGCTGCACCGCGTTGACCGGGCGGAGCATTACGTCTCCATCGATCCCGCCGCCGCTCACCGCGAGCCGACCGTCGAACCCGTCATCGACGATGGTGACCATGCCGGTGGCGCGCGTGCCGCTGACATCGAGGCGCTGGACCGCGATCTGCGCGTTCGCGCCGCGGGGCAACAGGATGTCACCGGCGCCATCGAATGGCCCGAGGCGTGACTGACCGGCGGCGGTGAAGGTGAAACCTTGCGCGGTGGGATCGAGATGAAGCCGCACATCCTGCAGCCCCAAGGCGTCATTGGGCCGGCGGAACTGAAGGTCGAGCGTCGGGCGTTCGATGCGGCCGTCGAGCTTCAGCGCGACGGGGCCATATTGTGCCTGCTGGCCGGCGCCGGCGAAGACGAAGGTACCGTCACGGCGGCGGTAGCCATTGCCGACCAGTCGGATCGACGGGCCAGTGAGCACCAGATTGCGGAAATGGAGGATACCGTCGGGCGTGCGTTCCAGCCCAGTGACGATACGCGGCAGTCCCCCGGCCAGACTGCGGAAGAAGCCATTGTCGAGGCGGACCATCTGCGCGCTGCCATCGCCGATCACCCGCGTGCCGCGCCCACCCGGGCCCGGCACCACGCGCAGCCGCGAGGTAACGTCGACGACGCCGAGGCCCGGGATAAGATAGCGGCCCAGCGCGCCGTTCAGGCCGACCTGATAGATGCCGGTGCGCAGATCGACGAGCAGGCTGATCCGGCCGGTCAGCTTGTCGGAGCGCAGGCGAAGGTCGTCGCCGGTGAGCGTCGTGGATGTCACGCGCAGGATGCCGTCGACCGACAAATTGCGCAGGATTCCCCCGGCAACATCGCCGACGCCGGTCACGCGCGCCGCGGTGAAGCGGACCGGCAGCGCGATCGGTGAGGCGGACAGCCGCCCCTTCCCCGCCAGCCGCGCCTGTTCGAACCCGGTATTGTCGAAGGCAAGGCGCGGCGCGGTAATGCGATAGTCGAAGCTGGCGGTGGCGAAGCGCCCGTCGAGCACGGCGCGCAGCTCCACATTCCGGCCGCTCATATTGGGGAATAGCGCGGCGGGCCGCAGCAGCCGCGCGCGGATGCGCAGGTTGCGCCACGCGCTTTCGCCCAGATCGGCAATGCCGGTCGCCTCGATCGCGAGCGCGGACGAGCGGGCCGAGAGGCGACCGTCGAGGCGGCGATTGACGAAGGTGCCGGCGCCCTCGACGCGTACACGCGGCGCGGAGAGGCGCTGAAGCTTGCCGCGGGTAATGCTGCTGGGGGCCAGCGTCCCGCCGAGGGTGTAGGCGCCGGCGCGGTTGCCAAGCGCGAGATCGACGATCTGTGCGTCGCCGGCGCGGGCCACAGCGCGGCCCTGCCAATTGGCCCAGCGGCCGTCGCCGGCGATGTCGAGCGACAGCGGCCGGCGGATGCCGGAGAGCCGCGCCAGCACGCCGTTGGCGGTGCCGCGGGCGCGCACGTCGATATCGAAGCGATTGCGATCCGGCGCAGCGTCAATGCGCAGGCGGAGCTGATCGCTCCCCTCGACCAGTGCATCAAGCGCGACGAGGGCATTGCCGTTGCGGATATCGGCGCGGCCCGCAATGCGGCCGTAGCGCAATGCCCCGGTCACCTTGGGCGCGACCACGAGCCGATCGAGCGACAAACGGCCGATCACGATGTCGAAATCGGGCAGGATCGGCCCGTGCCGGCCAGTCGGGCGCGGCCGGGGCAGTTTCGCCAGCATGGCGACCGGAATATCGAGCGAGCGGATCTCCAGCCGGTTGGAGAGCCAGGCGAAGGGCCGCCAGTCGAGGTTGGCGCGCGGCGCAGCGAATACCAGCCCCTCGGGATCGTGGACCTTCACGTCGCGCAGCACGGCAGCGCCAAAGAGCGAGCCGTCGATCCGGCCGACGGTGATGCGCAGCCCGTTCGCCGGCCGTGCGGCGTTGATCCGCTGCGCGACCCAGCGGTGGCCGACATCGGTGTCGACGATCCACAGGCTGGCGAGGATGATCGTGGCGAGTGCGACGATCCCGCCGAGGGCCCAGCGCCACCGCCGCATCAGAACGCCTGCCCGAGCGAGACATAGACCGCGACGCGCGAATCGCCCGGCTGCGGATTGAGCGGGGTGCCGACGTCGACGCGGATCGGGCCGAAGTTGCTGTAATAGCGCACGCCCACCCCGGCGCCGTAGCGCAGCCCCGAGAAGTCGGGCAGCGCGGAGGTGTAGATGTTGCCCCCGTCGAAGAAGGGCACGATGCCGAAGTCGCCGAATGCCTTGATCCGGCCTTCGATGGCGAATTCGGCGAGGCTGCGCCCGCCGATCGGATCATTGTTGGGATCGCGCGGGCCGATCAGCTGATAGCCATAGCCGCGCACCGAGGCGCCGCCGCCGGCGTAGAAGCGGCGTGACGGCGCGATCGCATCGCGCGGCGCGCCAACGATCGTGCCCAGGCGGATGCGCCCCGCCAGCACCACGCCGTCGCTGAACGATTTATAGGCGCTGGCATCGACCTGGGTCCGCGCATAGCCGAAGGCCGAACCCTGGAGCGATACCTCCGGGCTGAAGCGGCCGCCGAGGCGGAAGCCGCGCGTCGGGTTCAGAAGGTCGTCCGACCCGTCATAGACGAGGCTGGTCGGCGCGGCGGCGATGAAGAAGGTGCGGCGACGCGGCTCGCCGGTCGAGACGATCACGTCGCGTTCGTCGGACGCCACCAGCTCGGCGCCGAGCGACCAGGTCCATGTCTTCTGGAAAAAGATGTTGGTCTGACGTTCCAGACTGCCGGAGAGCGAGAAGGTGTTCGCCTCATAGGCTTCGCGATTGGTGTGCGCGGCGCTGATCTGCGCCGTCAGCACGCGGTCGCGGCCCTTGAAATTGTTGCGGCGGAAGGTGACCGCGCCGAGCTGCTCGCGCGTGCCGAGCACCGAACGGAGCGTCAGCGCGCCTTCGGGCGGGAACAGGTTGCGGTGAGTCCAGCTCGCCTCGACGCGCGCGCCTTCGCCGGTGCCATAGCCGATTTCGCCCGCAATGGTGCGCGGGGGAGCGGGTTCGAGGCGGACGTCGATGTCGACCGTGTCGGGCGTGGTGCCGGGTACCGGCGTCACTTCCGCCACCGACACCAGCCCGGTCTGCACCAATGCGCGGCGCAGGTCGTCCAATGCGGGGGCGTAATAGGGCTTTCCGGGTTCGAAGCGGGCGATTTCCTGCACATGCTCGGCATCGAACACGCGATTGTTCGGATTGGCGCGGATCTGTCCGAAGACGCGCGCGGTGCCGGGATCGACGCTGATGTCGAGCGTCGCGGTGCGCGCCTCGCGATCGATCGTCACCTCGGGTTCGCCCACCTTCGCGAAGGGGAAGCCTTGTTCCCCCGCCTCGACGCGCAGCTTTGCCTCGCCGGTGGTGATGCGATCTGCGTCGACGGGGTCGTCAGGCTTGACGCCGAAGGCATCGCGCAGCGCGGTCGCCTTGTCACCCGCCGCCGCGACGCCATCGATCGTCACCTCCTTCAGCCGGTAGATCGGCCCCGGTGTCGCGGTAAGGATGACCAGTGGGCGGCCATCGACGGTGTCGATGCGGGGTTCGACCTCCGCATCATAATAGCCCTGCGCGCGCAGCAGCGTGACGAGCAGCGTCGAATCCTCGCGCGCACGGCGATCGAGTTGCGCGGCGTTGGCGGCCTCACCATCGTTCTGGTCGAGCACCGACAAAGCGGCGAAGCGTTCGCGCAGGAGCGGCGAGGCCATGTCGTCGAGCCCGTCGATGCGCCACGCATAGCGTGTCTCGCCGGTTTGCGCGGCGGTCGCCTGTTGGGCGGCGGCGGTCTGTGGCGGCAGTTCCGGCCAGGCCACGCCGATATCGGGCATGTCGGCGAGCGGCGCGGCGGGATCGATCGGCTGTTCCGCAGGAAGCGCAGGCGCGGGGGCGGTCCCGGCCGCTTGCTGCGCGCCAGCCGGCGCCGAGACGATCGACGCGATCAGACCTGCCCCAGCGATCAGCGCCCTACGCCCGTCCATTGACCCTGCCGTAAGCCGTCCGCCGCCGGGCGGCAATGCGGCGTGACGCTCAGTGCAGCGTGCCCAGGCGTTGATCGGTCGCAAGCACCCGCACCAACCGTTCGACCTGACGCCAGCGGCAGAAGTGGATCACGTTGCCGACCGTGCGGCTGCGATCGGCGCGACGTGCCGCCTCGTCCGCAGCATAAGTGCCGAAACGGTGGATCAGCGCGGCGGCGTCAGACACCAGTTGGCGGTCGGCGAGGTACAAGGATGACAAGGTGGCGCCCCGTTGCGAATGACGCGGCCGCGCTACCGCGCAACGTCCTCCCCGGGCGTGAACGGCGAGGGTTAACGGTTTGCCGCTTGGCAGCGTGCGGTGCGGCGTGGCAAGGCGCGCGTCATGGCCGATCCCCTCAAGCGCCCGGGCAATGCCGGCGGATTCCTGATTGCCGTTGGCTTGCTGGCCGGCACCGTCATCGGGTTGCTCGTCGGGCAGCCATCGATCGGCTTTCTCGCCGGGCTGGCGATCGGCAGTGCGATCGCGGTTGCCATGTGGCTGAAGGATCGCGGCTGAAACGCGTGATGCGCGGCAGCCACCGGCGATCAGGGTTCACGCAGTAGCAGGCGGACGCGGCCGATCACGTCAGCCTCCCCCCTTGCGCACGATAGCGGCGCATAATCGGGATTGTCGCTGAGCAGCGTCAGGCCGGCGCCGTCCCGCCGCACCCGTTTCACCAACAGTTCATCGCCGCGGCGCACCACGAAGATGGCGTCGCTGGTGAGTGCGACATCGCTGCGGTCGACCAGCAGGCGGTCACCAGCCAGGATGGTGGGTGCCATCGAATCGCCCACCGCATCGATGAGCGAGGCGGCAGCGGGGGTGATGCCGGCGTCGCGCAACAGCCGCGCGCCGAACGCCTCGTGGCGGATCGCCCGCTCCTCCCCCGTCGCCTGCCCCGCGCCGGCCGAGGCGGCGACGGTGAGATAAGGGACGGATACCAGCGGCGCCTCGGGCGCGGCGGTGCCGCCGAGCAGTGTTTCATCGACGCCGAAGAATTGCGCCAGCACGCGGCGGTCGGCCTCCGCCAGACGACGCGGCGTCCCCCGGCGGACGAATTGCTGAAGATAGGCAAGGTTGCGCCCGAGCAGCCGGGACAGTTCCGACAGGCTGATCCCGCGCGCTGCCGCGAGCCGCTCAACCGTCTGGGCCACCGTTTCCGCCATGCCATCCTTGTAATCTAGGATTTTTCCTAGACAAGTTGGAAAAGTTGAGAGAACGAAAGTGGAACATAAGCGACTCAGGAGCTTGCCATGTCCCTCCTCACCCAGATCGATTGCTACCTGCGGCGGACGGGAATTCCGCCGACCACCTTTGGCCGGCGCGTGGTGAATGACCCCCGGCTGGTCCACGACTTGCGGCGCGGGCGCACGCCGGGACCGAAGATGCGCGCGCGCGTCGAGGCGGCGCTGCGCGAGGCTGCGGCGGACGTGCCGATTGCCGCCAACGGCCACGAAGCGGAGGCGAATTGATGCGCGGCCCTGCGCCGGCGGCGCTGATCGAGCGCGCGCTGCACGCATCGGCGGCGCAGCGGCGCCTGTCGGTGACGATCGAACCGATGGGGTCGGCGCCCTGGTATAGCGCCACCTTTGCCGGAGAGCGGCATGCGATGACGCTGACGACCCCTGCGGGAGACGCGGCGCGCGAGTGGCTGTCGCGGGTGGAGGATGTGGACGTGGCGCTGCCGGGCTGCCTGCTTGCCGGGCTGTCGGTGACGGGGGCGCGTGAGCAGGACGGGCAATGGCAGGCGCGGATCGAGGCGGTTACGGTGGATCGCGCGTAGCCCGCGCGACCGATCAGCCGCGCGCCATGCGGCGGAGCATCACCAGCGTATCGTCGAGGCTGCCCGGCGGGGGCGACGGGGCCGGCGGATCGGGTTCGGGCAGCGGCGGCGCGGGCGGCGGCGCCCCCTTGCGCCGCTGCGCTCCGCGTTCGAGCCGGTCGAGCAAGGCGCTGATCGAGTCCTGATCCGTATTGGCGGGTTCAGGCGCGGGTTCGAGATGGGGTTCGGGGCTGGCCGGTTCGTCCCGCTGGTCGGCGTCACTCTGGTCAGCCGCGGGTTCGGCGGCCAGCTCGCTGAGGGGAAGCGGTTCCGGTGCGGCCGCATCTGGCTCTTCGGCGGCCGGCGTTGGTGCTTCCCATTCGGCGGGAGATACCTCGGCGGTCGGGACAAGCTCCGGAACTGGCTCTTCAGGTGCGGCGTCATCATCGGAGATCGGCGGCTGGCTGAGGTCATCCGCGATCTCCGCCGGCATGTCGGGCAGCGACTCGGACGTTTCTGGCGCCGCATCGTGGCTGCGCGGCGGGACGACGATCGTGACCAGCGGCGCGACCGGGCGGGCCGGTTCACGCGGGACGTCGGGAATGGCGATCGGGTCGAAGGCGGCAAGCGGCTGATCGAGATCGGCCGGGAGCGGCAGATCGTCGCCGGGGAGCACCCGCGCGGCCGGGCTGCCGACCGCGGGTAAGGGCGGGCCCAGATCCTCGTCCGCGCGAATCGGCCAGCGCGGCGGGTGATCGGGGTGCGCGTCCGCGCGGCGCAAGGCGGGGAGGCCAGCGTCGCGGTCTCGGCGGCGCAGGGCGAACAGCGGGCCGCCATTTCCCAGCCGCCAGGCGATCGCCGACACAAGGAGGAAGGGGAACAGCGCCGCCAGTGCCAGCAGGGTGCGCCCGGTCGCGCCGACAGGCGGGGCGGCCGCCGGGATGACATCGGGCAGACCGAGTCGCCACAGCAGCAGGTCGAAGTTCACGCGCGGCATCGCGGCGATCGACGCGGCAATGATGACGCCGGCAGCCAGCAAGGCTGCGGGGATCAGATAGCGTGTCACGTCCGTGCCGGTGCGCCTTACGACCATGTGTCACCCTTGCCCGCGGCATCCATCAGCCGCCGATAGACCGGTTCGTAACGTGAAATATTTGAAGACCAGTTACGCTCCCGCTCGACAAAGGCGCGCGCGGTGGCGCGGCGGTTATCCCAGATCGTGCGGTCTGCGAGCAACGCGGCGAGCGCGGCGGTGATCGCGGCGGGATCATCGGCGGCGAACAGCGTGCCCGTTTCCCCGTCGCGGATCAGCTCGCGGTGGCCGCCGACGTCCGATGCCGCGACCAGCCGGCCCTGTGCCATCGCTTCCAGCGGCTTCAGCGGGGTGACGAGATCGGTGAGGCGCATCTTCTTGCGCGGATAGGCGAGGATATCGACGAGGCTGTAGTAACGCTCCACCTCCTGATGCGGCACGCGGCCGGCGAAGTGGATCCGGTCGGCGACGGGCGAGGCCGCGACCTGCGCGCGGAGCGCCGCCTCCATCGGGCCGCCGCCGACCAGCAGCAGCTGTGCGCGCGGGCGCTGCGCGACGAGCGCGGGCATGGCGGCGACGAGATCGTCCAGCCCCTCATAATCGTAGAAGCTGCCGATGAAGCCGATCACCTCCCCGTCAAGGCCGAGCTGCTGCGCCAGCGCCTCGTCGCGCGGGGGCGGGTCGCCGAACAGCGCCATGTCGACGCCATTGGGGGAGACCATGATCTTGTCGGCAGCGACGCCGCGGGCGAGCAGATCGGTCTTCAACCCCTCGCAGATCACCGCCACCGCATCGGCGCGGCGGACCGCCCAGCTTTCCAGCGCGCGGGTGGCGCGGTAGCGCAGCGAGCCTTCGGTCCCGGTGCCATTGCCGACCGCCGCATCCTCCCAGAAGGCGCGAATCTCGTAAACGAGCGGCAGGCGGAGCGCGCGGGTCGCCCGCATCGCGGCCAGCGCGTCGAGCACGGGCGAATGGGCATGGATGATATCGGGGCGGAAATCGCGCGCCACCGCCATGATCCGCCGACCGAAGGCAGCGACCTCGGCCATTTCCGACAAGGGCGCGCGCAGTTTCATCGACGGGCCGGTGCGGTGGAACGTGATGCCGTCGACCACCTCGGTGGCTGGCGATCCGTGATGATGGCGCGGGCCGGTGACGGCCGCCACCTGCCACCCGCGGGCGAACTGTGCCTTGACGATCGCGCGGGTGCGGAATGTATAGCCGCTCTGCAACGGCAGGCCGTGATCGAGGACGTGAAGAATACGCATCACTGCTGGCCTGCCACGCCGGCGCTTAACGGCACGTCAACTGCCAAGGCGCTAGGCGGGAGCAACGTTTTTCGGCCCCGCCCTGCACGGCGGCGCCCCTCGGGATCGACCAGCACCGCGCCATGATCGACAATTTCGCCCTTGCGATCAGCCATGGCCTGCTGCTGCTGACGGCCTGGCTGCTGCTGCGGCGCGACGATCTCGATTCGGAAGCGCCGCCTGCCGACAAGACTCGCCCGGGACGTCGCCCGCGTGCGTGACTTTGCCTTCATCGGTTTCCTGCTCGCGTTGTTCGCATGCGGGTTCAAGCGGCCGTTCATCTTCGTATTGACCTATATCTATATCGATATCGTCTCGCCGCAGCGGATTACCTATTACCTGCTCAACAGCGTGCCGGTGTCGATGATCGCCGCGGGGCTGGCGGTGCTCGGCTGGCTGCTGGTGGACGACAAGAAGGATTCGCGCTTCGCGCCGCGCCAGGCGCTGATCGTGCTGCTCTTGCTCTATTGCTGGATCACCACCCGCACCGCCGATTTCCCGATCGAGGCCGAGGGCAAGTGGGAGTGGGTGTGGAAGAACCTGGCCTTTGCCGCGTTCCTGCCGCTGACGCTGCGCACCCGGCTGCGGATCGAATCGCTGCTGCTGTTCGTGGTGCTGTCCGCCGCGTCGATCATCATCGTCGGCGGCATCAAGACGCTCGCCTCCGGCGGCGGCTATGGCGAACTGAACCTGATGGTGAGCAACAATTCGGGCCTGTACGAAGGATCGATCATCTCGGCAGTGTCGATCTCGCTCATCCCGATCATCGTGTGGCTGGGCAAATATGGCACCGTGTTCCGGCCGGACCGGCGCGTCTGGCTGTTCTGTGCGGCGCTCACCTTTGCCTGCCTGCTGATCCCGGTCGGCACTTCGGCGCGGACCGGCCTGTTGTGCATCGGCCTGCTCGCGGTGCTGATGCTGCGCGAAGTGAAACGCAAGGTGCTGTACCTCGCGGCGCTGGGGCTGATCGGCGTTGCCGCCATCCCGTTCCTGCCGAGCGCGTTCAGCGAGCGCATGGGGACGATCAAGACCTATCAGGCGGACGAATCCGCCTCCACCCGCATCGCCGTGTGGAAGTGGACGATGGACTATGTGAAGGACCATCCGTTCGGCGGCGGGTTCGAGGCCTATCGCCAGAACCGGATCCGCTACGACACGGTATCGGTCGAGGGCGAAGGCCCGCATCGCACCGTCCAGCGCAACCTGACGGTGGACAAGAGCCGCGCCTATCATTCGAGCTATTTCGAGATGCTGGGCGAGCAGGGTTATCCCGGGCTGGCGATCTGGCTGCTGATCAATGTCATCGGGCTGGTGCGGATGGAGGTGCTGCGGCGGCGCTATCGCGAGGGCGCGTTCGCCTGGGCCGGGAGCCTGGCGGGCGCGTTGCAGAATGCGCAGCTGATCTACCTGCTGGGCGGGGCGTTCGTCGGTATCGCCTTCCAGTCATTCCTGTTCATGCTGATCGGGGCGCAGATCGGGCTCGACACCTATCTGTCGCGACGCCGCGGGGAGACTGCGTGGCGGCCGATGCGCCGGCAAGCGCACGAAGTCACCGCCGGCCTGACTTGACACCTTCCCCCCACCCCTGAGCGCTGCTATCGGCCGCTGCGACGTCTCGCTCACGCCCGCCCAGGCGCGCTCGCGCGAGAGGCGCGACCATCGCGCTTCTTGCTTCCCCGCCGCGCCCGAGCTGGCCGCACTTATGGGGAAAGGACCCACATGACCGCCATCGGCCACGATACGCTCAAGGCTCGCCGCACGCTGCAAGCCGGCGGCAAGTCTTATGATTATTTCTCGCTGGAAGTCGCCGCCGAGAAGTTCGGCGACATTTCCCGCCTGCCCTTCTCGATGAAGGTGCTGCTCGAGAACATGCTGCGCTTCGAGGACGGCAAGACCGTGACCGCGGAGGACGTGCAGGCCGTCGTCGACTGGCAGAAGGAGCGCCGTTCCGACCGCGAGATCCAGTATCGCCCCGCGCGCGTGCTGATGCAGGATTTCACCGGCGTGCCGTGCGTCGTCGACCTCGCCGCGATGCGCGACGCGATCACCAAGCTGGGCGGCGATGCAGCGAAGATCAATCCGCAGGTCCCCGTCCACCTCGTCATCGACCATTCGGTCATGGTCGACGAATTCGGCACGCCCAAGGCGTTCGAGGATAACGTCGATCTCGAATATCAGCGCAATTCGGAGCGCTATGAGTTCCTGAAGTGGGGTTCCAAGGCGCTCGACAACTTCAAGGTTGTCCCGCCGGGCACCGGCATCTGCCACCAGGTGAACCTGGAATATGTCGCGCAGGCGGTGTGGACCTCCAATGAGACGGGCGAGAATGCCACCGCGGGCGCAGCGATCGCCTATCCCGACACCTGCGTCGGCACCGACAGCCACACCACGATGGTGAACGGCCTGGGCGTGCTGGGCTGGGGCGTCGGCGGCATCGAGGCCGAGGCCGCGATGCTGGGCCAGCCGGTGTCGATGCTGATCCCGGAAGTGGTCGGTTTCAAGCTGACCGGCGCGCTGCGCGAGGGCATCACCGCCACCGACCTGGTGCTGACCGTCACCCAGATGCTGCGCGCCAAGGGCGTCGTCGGCCGCTTCGTGGAGTTCTACGGCCCGGGCCTCGACCAGATGACGCTGGCCGACCGCGCGACGATCGCCAACATGGCGCCGGAATATGGCGCGACCTGCGGCTTCTTCCCGATCGACAACAAGACGATCGACTACATGAAGCTGACCGCCCGCCCTGCCGAAACGATCGCGCTGGTCGAAGCCTATGCCAAGGCGAACGGTTTCTGGCGCGACGCCAACACGCCGGACCCGGTGTTCACCGACACGCTGGAACTCGACATGGGTTCGGTCGTGCCGTCGCTCGCCGGCCCGAAGCGCCCGCAGGACAAGGTGGCGCTCGATAAGGTCGACGACGTGTTCAACGCCGACCTGACGAAGGTGTACAGCAAGGCCGAGCCGAAGCGCGTCGAGGTGGCCGAGCGTGGCCATGACATCGGCGACGGCGACGTCGTGATCGCCGCGATCACCAGCTGCACCAACACGTCGAACCCGTCGGTGCTGGTCGCTGCCGGCCTCGTCGCCCGCAAGGCACGCGCGCTGGGCCTGAAGCCCAAGCCCTGGGTCAAGACGTCGCTGTCGCCGGGTTCGCAGGTCGTCACCGACTATCTCGTGAAGTCGGGCCTACAGGACGATTTCGATGCCATGGGGTTCAACCTCACCGGCTATGGCTGCATGACCTGCATCGGCAATTCAGGTCCGCTCGCCGCGCCGATCAGCAGCGCGATCAACGAGAATGACCTCGTCGTCGCATCGGTCCTGTCGGGGAACCGCAACTTCGAAGGCCGCGTGTCGCCGGATGCGCGCGCGAACTTCCTCGCCTCGCCGCCGCTCGTCGTCGCTTATGCGCTGAAGGGCACCGTCACCACCGACATGAACGACACGCCGATCGGCGAGGGGACGAACGGCCCGGTGTACCTCAAGGACATCTGGCCTTCGAACCAGGAAGTGTCGGAGCTGATGACCGCCAACATTGACGACGACATGTTCCGTACCCGCTACGGCAACGTGTATGAGGGCGATGCCAAGTGGCGCGCGATCGACGTGACCGGTTCGGACACCTACAGCTGGCCGGCCGCATCGACCTACATCGCCAACCCGCCGTATTTCGAGGGCATGGAGATGACCCCGGCGCCGGTGACCGACATCATCGAGGCGAAGCCGCTGGCGATCCTGGGCGATTCGATCACCACCGACCACATCTCCCCGGCCGGTTCGATCAAGGCCGACAGCCCGGCGGGCGCGTGGCTGATGGAGCGTCAGGTCTCCAAGGCGGACTTCAACAGCTATGGCTCGCGCCGCGGCAACGACCAGGTCATGGTGCGTGGCACCTTCGCCAACATCCGCATCAAGAACGAGATGGTGCCGGGGATCGAAGGCGGCATGAGCCGCTATGGCGAGGAAGTGATGCCGATCTACGACGTCGCGATGCGCCACAAGGCGGATGGCACGCCGATGGTCGTTGTCGCCGGCAAGGAATATGGCACCGGTTCGTCGCGTGACTGGGCCGCGAAGGGCACCAACCTGCTCGGCGTGCGCGCGGTGATCGCGGAGAGCTTCGAGCGTATCCACCGGTCGAACCTGGTCGGCATGGGCGTCCTGCCGCTGCAGTTCGCCGAGGGCGTGACGCGCGAGACGCTGAAGCTGACCGGGGACGAGACGTTCACGATCCAGAACGTCTCGGGCCTGCGCCCGCGCCAGACGGTGACTGTCACGCTGACCCGCAAGGACGGCTCGACCGAGACGTTCGAGACGCTGTGCCGCATCGATACCGTCAACGAGCTGGAGTACTTCCTGAACGGCGGCATCCTGCAGTACGTGCTGCGCAACCTGGCCGCGTAATCGCGGCCCCTGCCCTCCCCGCGCGGGAGGGCAGGGTTTCGCTTCCTTCCCCTAGGGAAGGGAGAGAGGCATGAAAAAGGGCGAGGCGTTCTGGACGCCTCGCCCTTTTTTCTTATCCGTCGTCGGTGGGAGGGTCGTCAGGCCGCCGCGTGGCGGCGGCGGCGCATCATCCACAGGCCGATGGCGCCGAGCGCGAACAGGCCTGCTGCCTCGCCCGGGATCGGCGTGGGCGAGCCGCCACCGTTGACCGGCGGGCCCGACGGCGGGTTATAGCCGCCCACAAAGGTGCCGAGGTGGAACTCGCCGTTCTGCACCAGGCTGCCGAACACCGCCGAGCCTTCGATGTAATTCCCCGTCGTCGCCGCGGCGCCCGGTGCCAGCACCGACCCGCCCCATGCGGTGGTGGCATCGACCTTCTGCGCGTCGACCAGGTTCCAGATCACGTGCTTGCCCAGCCCGGTCGTGCCGCCGAGGAAATTGTCGTTGAGCGTCACGTTCGCGCCGGTGACGTTGACGATCGCGGTATCGGCGCCGTTGAGGTTGAACTTGATCTCGCCAATCCGATCGAGATCGGCGCTCGTGATGTTGAACACCGCCACGCCCTGCGCATCGGGCTTCGCATCGAACGTGCCGCGGTTGCCGCTGATCGTCAGATTGCTGTTCGAGGACATGCCGCCGAAGGTGCGCGACAGCTCGCCCATGCTGCTGGCGATCAGGCTGCCCTGCTGCTTCAGGTTGACGAGGAAGGAGGGATCGCTCGCGGCGAGGCCCGACGTCACCGTGTTCTGGTTGACGTTGGTGTTGGCGATCGTGCCGCCGACCTTTACCGTCTGCGGCGCGCCGTTCAGGTTGAAGCCGCTGTTGACGTTGCCGCCAACAACCGCGCCCGAGCCACCGTTCAGGTTCTTGTGCGAGCCATTGACGTCGCCGACCACCGTCAGGCCGGTGACGTTGTAGGGCGACGGCTCCGGCGTGCGGATCTGATAGTTGGACGAACTGCCGTTGAGGTTGCCGCCAACAAAGGTGCGGCCCTCGACCTCGGACGAGGAGGTGAGATCACCCAGCACCACGAGGTTCCAGGTGCGCAGGACATCAAGGCCGACGATCGACTGGGCACTCGCCGGCGTGGCCGCAGCGAGCGCGGCGACCATGGCGATAACCGAAACCTTTACGCGCGTCATTTCAACTCCAGCGAAACCGGGGGTCCGTTACGACCACGACACAAATGCCGCCAGTTTTCGTCGGCGGCACCTGTCCCATTCAGGGAAATGCCCTCGACGGACGGGATCAGCCGAGCCGCGCCAGGGCGGCCGCGAGCCGCTCCGCCTCCGCGGCTTTCTCCGCGTGATCGGCGCGGGCCTTCTCGACCGCCTCCGGCTTCGCCCGTTCAACGAAACTCGGGTTGTTGAGGCGCCCGGCGAGGCCATCGCGCTCCTTCTGGGCCGCGGCGATCGCCTTGGCGAGGCGGGTGCGTTCGGCGGCGAGATCGATCACGTCACCCAACGCGAGGCGGAAGGTCGCCTCGTCCACGACGACCTGCGCAGTGCCGCCAGAGACTTCGCCCGGATCGATCCGTGCGAGGCGGGCGATCGTCGCGGCGTTGCGGGCAAGGCGCGCCCGGGTGTCGGCGTTCGCATCCGCCACCGCATAGGGCAGCCGTGCACCCGGCGGCACGTTCAGCTCGGTACGGCTGGAGCGAACCTCGCTGACGAGGCGGATCAGCCAGTCGATCTCCTGCGCCGCCGCCGGGTCGATCGCGCGCGCGTCCGCCATCGGCCAGTGCGCGACGATCAGGTCATGCTCGCGGGGTGCGAGCGCGTGCCACAGTTCCTCGGTGATGAACGGCATGAACGGGTGGAGAACGACCAGGATCTGGTCGAGCACCCAGCCGGCAACCGCCTTCGTTTCGTCATCAATCGAACCCTTGATGAGTTCGAGATACCAGTCGCAGAACTGGCTCCAGACGAACTGGTAGATGGCGTTCGCCGCGGCATCGAAGCGATATTCGCCAAGCGCTAGGTCGACCGACTGGATCGCCTTGATCGCCTCCCCGATGATCCACTTGTTCACCGGATGGGTCGCCGCCGGCGGTTCCAGCGTGGTCGATCCGCCGATGCCGTTCGACTGGCAGAAGCGGCTGGCATTCCACAGCTTGGTCGCGAAGTTGCGGTAACCCTCGACCCGCTTCTCATCCATCTTGATGTCGCGGCCCTGGCTTTCCATCGCCGCCATGAAGAAGCGCAAAGCGTCGGCGCCGTATTTGTCGATCAGGCCGAGCGGATCGACGGTATTGCCCTTGGACTTGGACATTTTCGCGCCGTCCGCCGCGCGGACAAGGCCGTGCAGGTAGAGCGTGCGGAACGGCACGTCCTTCATGAAGTGCATGCCCTGCATCATCATGCGGGCATCCCAGAAGAACAGGATGTCGAAGCCCGAGATCAGCACGTCATTGGGGTAGCGCCCGCCGAGTGTGGGATCGCTATTCTCCGGCCAGCCCATCGTGGCGAAGGGCCAGAGCGCGGAGGAGAACCAGGTGTCGAGCACGTCGGGATCGCGCGTGAGGGCAACGCCCTCGCCCGCCTGCGCCTGCGCCTGCGCCTCGGTCTCGGCGACATAGGCCGTGCCCTCGGCATCGAACCACGCCGGGATCTGGTGGCCCCACCACAGCTGGCGGCTGACGCACCACGGCTGGATGTTCTCCATCCAGTTGAAGTAGGTCTTCTCCCACGTCTTGGGGACGAGGCGGATCGCGCCGGACTTCACCGCCTCGATCGCGGGCTGCGCCAGCGTCTTGGCGTCGACATACCATTGGTCGGTCAGCCACGGTTCGATGACGACGCCCGAGCGATCGCCGAACGGCGTCTGGATCGTGCGCGGCTCGGCATCATGCTCGACGCCTTCCTTGTCGACATGGGGGACGAGAACGCCATCGGCCTTCAGCCGGGCGACGACCGCCTTGCGCGCGTCTGCGGTCGACAGGCCCAGGAATTCGGCCGGAATCAGGCCGTCCGCGGTCTGCGTAACGTTGGCCTTTGCGTCGAGCATGTTCAGCATCTCGCCCGCCTTCATGCCGGCGCGCTTGCCCACCTCGAAATCGTTGAAGTCATGGCCGGGCGTGATCTTCACCGCGCCGGTGCCGAGCGAGGGATCGGCATGTTCGTCGGCGATCACCGGGATCAGGCGGCCGGTGATCGGCAGGCGGATCTGCTTGCCGATCATGTCCTTGTAGCGCGCGTCCTCGGGATGCACCGCGACCGCCATGTCGGCGAGCATCGTCTCGGGGCGCGTCGTGGCGACAGTGATCGTGCCCGATCCGTCGGCGAGCGGGTAACGGATCTGCCAGAAGCTGCCCTTCACCTCGCGCGTCTCGACCTCGAGATCGCTGATCGCAGTGCCGAGGCCCGGATCCCAGTTCACCAGGCGCTTGTCGCGGTATAGCAGGCCCTGGCGGTGAAGCTCGACGAAGACCTTGAGCACGGCCTTCGAGAAGCCCTCGTCCATCGTGAACCGCTCATTGGCCCAATCCATCGAGCAGCCGAGGCGGCGGAGCTGGCCCGTGATCTGGCCGCCGCTCTCCGCCTTCCATTCCCACACCTTGGCGACGAATTCGTCGCGGGTGAAATCGGTGCGCTTCTGCTGCTTGAGCGCCATCTGCCGCTCGACCACCATCTGCGTCGCGATGCCGGCGTGATCGGTGCCGACGACCCAAAGCGCGTCCTTGCCCTTCAGCCGCGCGTGGCGCGTCAGGATGTCCTGCAGCGTGTTATCGAGCGCATGGCCGATGTGGAGCGAGCCGGTGACGTTGGGCGGCGGGTTGACGATCGTCCACGGCTCCGCGCCGGGACGCTCGGGGCGGAACAGGCCGTTCTCCTCCCAATGGCTGTACCAGCGGGATTCGATCGCGGCGGGGTCAAAGGTTTTCGGCAGCTCGCTCATGGAGCGGCCATAGCGAGGCGGTGGGGGGAACCCAAGTCCCCCCCTCCTCACACCATCACCCCGGCTCCAGGCCGGGATGACGAGGTGTTATTGGTTAGCGGGCGCCTTGCCGGTCCACTTGTCCATCCAGCCGATCACTTCGCGATACCATTGGCGCGAGTTCTTCGGTTTCAGCACCCAGTGGTTCTCGTTCGGGAAGACGAGCAGGCGCGAGGGGATGCCGCGGCGCTGGAGCGCGGTGAAGGCGGCGAGCCCCTGGGTGTAGGGGATGCGGAAATCCTTTTCGCCGGTGATGACGAGTTGCGGCGTCTTCCATTTCGCGACGTGGTGGACCGGGTTCCACTTCTCGAACGCCTGCGGGTCCTCGTAATAGGTCTTCCCGCCATGCTCCCACTCGTCGAACCACAGTTCCTCGGTCTCGTAGGCCATGGCGCGCGCATCGAAGACGCCATCGTGCTGGACGATGCACTTGAAGCGATCGGGCCACTGCCCCTCGATCCAGTTCATCATATAGCCGCCGTAGGAAGCGCCGAGCGCGCAGGCATTGTCCGCGTCGAGCCAGGTGAACCTGGTGGTCGCGGCGGAGAGGCCCTTCTTCAGGTCCTCCAGCGGCCAGCCACCCCAATTGTTGCGGATGCTGTCGGTGAAGGCCTGGCCGTAGCCGGTGGAGCCGTGGAAATCGACCGCGACGAGGCCGTAGCCCGCACCAGCGAACACCGCCGGGTTCCAGCGGTAGGACCAGCTGTTGTTGCTCGACCCCTGCGGCCCGCCATGGACCATGTACGCGATCGGCACCTTGCCGGTGCTATTGGCGGGCTTCACCGCATAGCCCCAGACGGTGTCGTTGTTGGCGCCGGTGAAGCTGAACCGTTCGACCGTCGGCATGTCGATGCCGGCGAGCTTGGCGGCGTTGACGTTGGTCAGCCGTTGCGGCGTGCCGGTGGCGGCGACGCGGTAGAAATCGGCCGGGGCGGTGAGCGAATCGAGCGCGATGACCGGCCCGCTCGGCGTCACGGCGACCGCCCCGACATGGCCCTGCTGGGTCAGCCGCGTGACCTGACCGGTCGTCGCATCGACGCGGAACAGCGGGGTTTCCTGCGTGTCATCCGCCGTCACGTAAAGCGAGCGCGAGTCGGGCGCCCAAGCGATCGAGCCGACCGAACGGTCCCACTTTTCGGTGAGCGACGTCATGCGGCCAGTGGCGAGATCGCGCAGCATCAGGACCTGGCGATCGGCCTCGTAGCCGGGACGGCGCATCGCGAACCAGGCGAGCGTCCGGCCATCGGGCGAGACGACCGGCTGATTGTCGGTCGCCTTGTTGTCCGCGGTGAGGTTCACCGGCGCACGGCTGCCGTCCGCTGGCACCTCGAAGATGTCGAGATTGGTCGAGGTCGGCTCGATCCGCCCCGCCTCTCGCAGGGCGAAGTAGAGCGTCTTACCGTCGGGGCTCCACGCCACTTCCTCGGCGCCGCCGAACGGCTTGGAGGGAGTGTCGCCGACGAGGCTCCCGACCACTGCCTTGCCGTTGCCGCGTGCGCCGGCGGCGGTCAGCGGCAGGACGAACAACTGCGACCTTTTGCCGTCGCCCCACGTATCCCAGTGGCGGACGAACAGCTGGTCGTAGGTGCGGCCCGAGCCGGCATCCGCCAGCTTGCGGATCATCGGTTCCTCGAGGCTGGGCGCGCCCGGCAGGCGATCCGCCCAGACCACGATCTTGTCACCTGTCGGCGCAACCTTGAAGCCGTTGAAGCCGCCCTTGAAGTCGGTCAGCCGGCGCGGCGTGCCGCCGGTGACGGGGACGGCCCAGACCGCATCGTCCATCGCGAAATAGACGGTGTTGCCGACGATCTGCGGATCATTCTCGTCCTTCTGCGGATCGGCGAGCAACCTCTCCGGCGCGGCGCCGGGCTTCGTCAGATCTAGCCGCCACAGATCGAAGCGGCCGCGATCGGCGTCGAGATCGGTCTCCCGCTGCGCCCAGACCATCCAGCGGCCGTCCTTGGAGACGGTCGGGGTGCCGATGCGACTGAGCATCGTCAGATCCTCGATCGTCAGCGGGCGGGCAAAGGCCGGAGCGGCGGCGACGGCGAGCGCAACGAAGCTCGCGGACAGGAGCATCCTCATGGCCCTGCGGTAAAGCAGATCGTATCAGGCGCGACAATGATCTTGTCATATTCCCGGCCAGGTGCCGGGACAGGCGATCAGGAACCGCGCGTGATCTTCGCTATCTCGCGCGCGACCAGCGTTTCGACCAGTGCCGGCAGGTTCGCGTCGAGCCATTCGCGCAGCATCGGGCGCAGCATGTCGCGCACCAGCCCCTCCAGCGTACCGTCGCTGCCCGGTTCCGGCTTCACCATGAGCCGCGAGAGCGCATCGAGCGCGCCGCGAGTCGCCTGAGTCGTCTGTTCGGACAGCAAAGCGGCGGCGGCCTGCGCCGAGGACATGCTGGCCGAAGCGGTGTTTGGTGCGGGAGAAGCAACGGGCGCATCTGCGGCCGCCGCGCCGCTGGCCGGCGCGCGCGACGGCGGCATCGGATCGCTCAGCTCAAGCACTTCTTCCGGCTCGTCGTCGTCATCAGCGATCGGGGCGGCCGGCATGGCACGCACCGCGCCACTGCGGCGCGGCCGGATCGGGCGGTCATCGCCCTCCTCCGCAATGATGCGCTTGATGGAGGACAGAATGTCTTCCATCGACGGCTCGGCGCTGACATCCCCCATGCGCGCAGTCCACCTCGTCCCAAAAACGGCTGACTATCAGCGGTTCGGTGCGTTCTCACCTGTGGTCAACGCCGGGCTCCTGTCAACCTTGCTGCTGTCGAGCGCGGGATCGAGCGGACGGGTGACGGTGGCGTTCTGCGGCGGGACGGTGCTGGTCGACGGTGCGATGGCCTGTGGCGCCGGCCCGTCCGAGAAGTCGGAGAAGCGGCCGCGCACCGAACGGTAATTGTCGGCCGAATTGTAGAGCGGCCCTGCTTCCAGCCCGAGGTCCTGCGCCTCCGCCTGCCCCATCGCGGCGAGCAAGGCGAAGCCGGCGACATATGCGTCGCGGCGGGCCGTCACCAAGGTCACCTGACTGTTCAGCAATTCCTGCTCGGCATTGAGGATGTCGAGGATGGTGCGGGTGCCGACACTGTTTTCCGCGCGAACGCCCTCCAGGCTGAGCTGGTTGGCGGCCACCGCCTGTTCCGACGAGGCGATCACCTGAAGCGAGGATTGCCACACGGCATAGGCCGACCGGGTCGAGGCGATCACCTGACGTTCGGCCGCGGTTGCATTTTCGATTGCCTGCGATCGCTGCGCCTGCGCCTGGCGCACCAGCGCGGCGGGGCGCCCGCCCTGGAAGAACGGCAGGCTGACATTGAGCCCGATGCCGGCGGAGGTGCCGCTCTGGCCGACGCCGAGCCCGGTGCCTGAGCCTAGCGAGCCGAGATAGTTCACATAATTTCCGGTGGCGCCGATGCCGAGCGTGGGCAGACGGCTGGCGCGGGCGACGCGCACGTCGAAGGCGGTGGCGTCACGCTCCTTCAGGGCGGACAGCAAAGTCGGATTGTCGCGCAGCGCAACATCGACGGCCGCATCCGCATTGGACGGCAGATTGGGCAGCGGCGGCGGCGGCTCGAGCGCGCCGGGGGCGCCGCCGACCAGACGGACATAATTCTCACGGCTGGCAATGAGATTGGCGCGCACCCGGTCGAGCTGCGCGCGGGCGAGGCTGAGCCGCGCCTCCGACTGGGCGACATCGGTGCGGGTCAGGTCGCCGACCTGGAAGCGATCGCGGCTGGCCTGAAGGTTGGTTTCCAGCACGCGCACATTCTGGGCATTGAGGCCGACGATCGCCTCGTCACGCAGTACGTCGTTATAGGCGCCGACCACTTCGGTGAAGAGCCCCGCCTCCGTCCCGCGCAGGCCAAGCTGCCCTGCCTCCACCCGGGTTTCGGCCGCGCGCACCGAATTGCGCACCGCGCCGCCGGAATAGAAGGGTACGTTCAGTGCCAGTTGCGCCTGCGCCACCTTCTCCGGCGTGGTGAAGGAATTGCCGCTGCGCAGATAATTTTCCGTCACCCCCGCGTTGCTGCCCAGCGTGGGACGGCCCGCAGCGCGCGCGATCGGCACCGTCTCGTCAATCGCCCGCTGCCGCGCGCGGCCGCCGGTGATCGTCGGATTATCCTGATAGGCCCGCGCCAGCGCCTCACGCAGCGTGTCCGCCCGCGCCGGAGATACCGCAATCACGGCCGCGATCGTCAGCGGCATGGCAAGGGAACGAACGCGGGTCATTGCAGCCTTTGCTCAGAAGGTGAAACGTGCCGGTTTGGCGAAGCCGGGCAACCGGCAGCATTCGACATCGGCAAAATCGAGCAGCGCGAAGCCGCCTTCGCTTCGGCGACCAGCCGCAAGCCGGGTCACGCCGCGATCAACGAGGCCCCCAAGCACCCGGCCGGCGGGATGAACCTGAGTCACCAACGTCTCCGGCACCTGCTCGACCGCGCCGTCGATGATGAGCACGTCATACGGTGCATCGGCAGGATGGCCATGTTCCAGCGGGCTCTCGACGATCGTCACGCGATCTTCGCCGCCAAGCGCCGCGCGCGCCATGGCGACCAGCGCGGGATCCGATTCGACCGCGACGACCGCAGCCACCAGTTCCGCCAGAACCGCGGCCGTATATCCCGACGCTGCGCCGATCAGCAGCACGCGGTCGTACGACGTGAGGCGCGCCTCGGTGAGCAAGCGGCCGGTGGCGATCGGCAGGTTGAGCGAACGACCGCCGCCAAGCTCCACCAGCCCGTCGCGATAGGCGAACGGCGCCTGATCGGCGGGCACGAAGCGCTCGCGCGGCACATTGGCCATGGCGGCGACCACGCGTGCATCCGACACCGCATTGGTGCGCAGCTGACTGGCCACCATCGCGGTGCGCAGGGCGGCGAAATCGGGTTGGCGTTCCATGGTCATCGTCATTCTGTCACCTGTCGCACGGCTGTTTTAGCATGGCAATACACTTACCATCGAAGTGGCGCTTTATCCTGTCGCGGCAAATGCGCCAATGTCGAAACTTGACATGGCTGGCGCGCCGCCCCATCAGCCCGCCTCCACGCGATCGAGGCCCGATGGCGGAGTGGTGACGCAGAGGACTGCAAATCCTTGCACCCGGGTTCGATTCCCGGTCGGGCCTCCAGCGTGGTATCCCCTTCTTATCCGCAAGCCTGGTTGCTCCGGTTCGGTGCCATTTCTAGGTCGCTACGGGTCGCGCGTGCGATAAGGCCGCTGGCAGATTGGCGGGCGCCGGCGGCTTGCCCGTTCTCGAAGAGTCGAGGGACCTCATGCGCATCTTTGACGGCGATTCCGATTGGCTCGTCCGCTCGCATTACTGGCTGGTGCTGGCATTCGTCCTTGGCGGGACGGGGACGCTGTTGATGCTGTGACTTGCCGGGCGTCGCGTCCGCGCGATAGGCGTTAGCGCAGCGCCATCAGCGCCTCGGCGAGCGGCCGGTCGGCGGGCGGCATGGCCAGTGCGGCCAGTTCCTCGGGCGCGACCCAGCGGATTGCCGGGGCTTCGATTGCCTGCGCAGTCCCCTCCCACCGTTCGGCACGATAGAGGAGCAGGACCATCGGGCGATCGCCAGCGCTGCCGCGCGAAAAGGCGACGGGGTAAAGGTCCGCAGCTTCAACCCCGATTCCGAGTTCCTCCGCCAGCTCACGAGCCAAGGCCGCCTCGGGTGTCTCGCCTGGCTCCACCTTGCCGCCCGGGAACTCCCACAGGCCGCCATGATGCTTGTCGAGCGGGCGTTGCTGAACCAGGATCCGGCCATCCGCCGCGATCAGCGCTGCGGCGACCACCAGCATCGGTAGAGAAGGCGCGCCGGCGGGATGGGGCATGTCGACCTTTCCTTAACACAGCCATGCGATCAGCAGCGCATGCACCGAGGCCCTTCAGCGATCAAACGCGCGCTTGCCGCGGCCCTGCGGCTTGCAGGCGATCAGCGTGGTGCCACCGCGGTCGAATATGGCCTGATCGTCGCGCTGATCGTGATTGTTATCATCGCTGGTGTGGCTGGCGTGGCTGACGAAACGACAAGCATGTGGAACAACGTCAGCGACAGCGTGAGCGGTGTGGTCAACCCGCCGGACCGCCACGAGCCTTAAATGTTTTTCAACCTCGCCGCGTTAATCGAGGTGGGTACCGGAGCGGGGGGCACCTTCATCCGGTCGGGTGACTGTAGCTTTAGACAACCACTGGAGACCGAACATGCAGAAGATGCGCGCCTTCCTCAAGAATTCCAAGGGTGCCACCGCGATCGAATACGGCCTGATTGCCGCCCTGATCGCCGTTGCCGCCATTGCCGCCATGGGCACGCTGGGCAACACCATCAAAGACACCTTCGGAGATGTGAACACCGGCATGGCTCAGCGCAGCACCGACTGACGCTTTAGCATCGGTTTCAAACGCGGGCGGCGGCTTCGGCTCGCCGCCCTTTTCTTTTGTCCAAGGTCAGCTGAGCGCGCGGCCCATGGCGAGGAACTTCTCGCGCCGTTCGCGCCGCAGCGCGGCTGCATCCATGCCGCGCAATTCACCGAGCGCCAATTCGATCGCGTCGCCCAGTGCGCCGATCGCCGCCGAGGGGCCGCGATGCGCGCCACCCAGCGGCTCCGGCACGATCGTGTCGATCACGCCAAGCGCCTTCAGATCCTGCGCCGTGACCTTCATCGCCTCGGCAGCGTCGGCCGCCTTGTCCGCCGTACGCCACAGGATCGAGGCGCAGCCTTCCGGCGAGATGACCGAATAGACGGCGTGTTCGAACATCAGCACGCGATTGCCGCTGGCCAGCGCAACGGCGCCGCCAGAGCCGCCCTCGCCCACGACCGCCGAGACGAAGGGCACGCCGGCGGCGAGACACGCCTCGGTCGAGCGCGCGATCGCCTCGGCCTGGCCACGCTCCTCTGCCTGCAGGCCCGGGAAAGCGCCCGAGGTGTCGACCAGGGTCACGATCGGCAGGTTGAAGCGATCAGCGAGCGAGATCAGGCGCACCGCCTTGCGATAGCCCTCCGGCTTGCCCATGCCGAAATTGTGACGGAGCCGGGAGGTGGTGTCGTCACCCTTCTCATGCCCCATCACCAGCACACGCTGCCCGCGGAAACTGGCGAACCCGCCAATGATGGCCTGATCGTCGCCAAAGGCGCGATCGCCGGCGAGCGGGATGAACTCGTCGAACAGCCCGGCAACATAATGTTTGAAGTGCGGCCGCTCGGGATGCCGGGCGACCTGGGTCTTCTGCCACGGCGTCAGCTTGGAAAAGGTTTCCTTCAGGAGCCGATCGGACTTCGCCTGAAGCTTCGCGACCTCTGCCGCGATGTCGACACCGCCCTCGGCGCCGGTATCGCGTAGTTCGTCGATCCGTGCCTGCAGTTCGGCAATGGGTTTTTCAAAGTCGAGGAAAGTCGCCATCGCGCGGAGCTAGGCGCGCGGTTTCGCCACGTCAACGAGCGGGTGCCGTTCATTGACGAGCGTGACCAGCCGGGCACGATCGACGTGCGTGTAGATTTCCGTCGTCGCAATGTCGGCATGCCCCAGCATTGCTTGCAACGCGCGAAGATCTGCGCCGCCCTCAAGCAAGTGGGTGGCAAAGGCGTGACGAAGCACATGCGGGCTGATGCGATCGGGCGGGATACCGGCTTCGGCACCAAGCGCCCGGATGATCTGAAACAGCCGCACGCGCGAAATGTGCGTGGCGCCGGACGGAAACAGGAACTTGTCGTCCGCGGGGACATGATCGCGCCATTGCGCGACGGCGGCACGGGCGCGGTCTGATATCGGCACCAGCCGTTCCTTGCCGCCTTTGCCCGAGAGGATGATGAAGGGCCGATCGGGATGAATGGCATTGCGCGGCAACGACACGAGCTCGGTCGCGCGCAGGCCCGAACCGTACAGCAGTTCCAGCAGCGCCGCGTTGCGCATATCGGGAGCGAGCGGCGGATCACGCGCGAGTCGCGCCGCTACGACCGCGAACAGCCGATCGACGTCGGCATGGCTGAGCGTGCGGGGAAGCGGACGACGGCGTGCCGGCTGTGGCAGCGCCGCGCCCGGATCGTCCGCCCGTAACCCTTCTTCCGCGAGGAAGGTGAAGAAGCGCCGTAGCGCTGATGCCTTGCGCGACACGGTCGATCGGGCCAGCGCGGACCAGCCGCTTGCAAGCCGCCCGATCATGTCGGCATCCGCCTCGGCCAGGCGGCCGTCCAGCGCCTCCGACGCAAGCAAGAGATCGCTGCGATAGGCGGCGATCGTGTTGCGCGCGGCGCCCGCCTGCGCCGCCATCATCTCCAGAAAGCGGTCGATGAGGGCCGCATCGCCCATCCGGTCAGACCCGCGTGAGCGCCTCGACGGCGATCATCCGCGCCTCGCCATCCAGCCCCACCGCGCGCAGCGCAGCGACGATCCGATAGAGCGCGGCCGGCGGTATTGCCCGCCAGGAATCCGCCTGCATGCCGATGCCGGACAGCAGCAGCACCGTGGCGGGCTGCCGGTCGCGCACGGCGCGATCGAGCGCGCGCGTCCAGCTGTTCTGCACGCCGATCGGCACGTCCAGCGACTCGGCGCCGCTTTCGACCTCTTGCGGGGAAAGACGGCCGAGACCGGCCAGACCAGCGAAGAACAACTGCCGTTTCAGCGTCGCATTGCCGCTGCCCGCATATTTGCCCACCGCGCCATAACCGAGCCGAGTCCTGGCGTCCGGATCGGACAATTCCAGCATGGCCCAGGCATCGCTGCCCTCGTCGACCTGGCCGCGCCAGCGTTGCGCGGTACGGTCGAGCCCCGCCGACAACATGGAAGCGACGATGCGATTGGCCTCCTCCCGACCGTCGACCGGGCGGATCCGCGCGGCGGCGCGCGCCGTCAGGATGTAGCGCGCATAGCGGGCCTGCGGCGTTTCCACGCCATCCCACAATTGGCGCAGCGCACCCAGACGCGTGGCGATGTCGGCACCGACATAGGCCGAGCGCAGGTCCGACGCGATCGCGCCGAGCGCCGCCGGCGTATCCTCGCCAGCATCAAGGGCTGCGTACAGATCCACCAGTGCCGCGCTGGACAGCACGCCCATTGCAGCGGCGGTTTCCGCGGCGGCGGCGCGATCGGCGATGGGGATGGCCGGCGCCAGCGCGCGCCAGCCGGTCACCTGCGGCCCGACGGTCTCATATAGTTCGGTTGGCACGGCGACTCCGGTCGCCGTCGCCAGCCCGAAACGCCAGGTGGTCAATTGAACCACCGGATCCCATTCGATCGTCACCGCCTGGCGGCTGCCCAGCCCTGCGCCGACGACCTTGCGGGCAAGCGCCAGGTCAATGCCGCTGGCCACCCGCTGGCGACGCGCGGCATCGATCAGCGCGCGCCCGGCGCCTTCCTCATTGCCGAGCGACGCACACATGGCCCGCGCGAGGACCCAGCCACGCGCCCGATCCTGTGGCGCCTCTGCCAGCGTGCACAGGCCGCCCGGGTCGCCATTGGCGAGCATCGCCTGCATCGCGACCTGTTCGTATTTGGGGGTCGCGTTCATCGTGTCGACGCTCTCGATCACGCTGCGCGCCGCGACCGATTCGCCCATCCGGAGCAACAGCCACGCGCGCTCTGCGGCGAAATCGGCGCCGTTGAGGCCGGCGGGCGTATCGATGCGCGACATCAACGCGCGGCGAAGCGCGATCGACAGCCAGCGCGACGGCAGCGGCGCGGACAGGCGGCGCATCAGCCCCTGGAGGTAGCCGCCGTCGGCGTCGCCGAACGCGTTCGGCGCAACGCCTCCCTCCGGCTGACCGATGGGGCCAACGATTGACAGCGAGCGCCGCGCGAACAGCGGCATCTCATATTTCGCCAGTTCCGCGGCACTCGGCGGTGTCGGCGTCGGGGTGGGCGACGGGCTTGCCTCCGGCGCCGGCAGGTCTAGCGGCGCTTGTGGCAGCGGCTGAACCGTCTGGTTGCTGGGCGCCTGGGCCGGGGGCGGCGCAACCGGCTCGCCGAAGCCGGGCGGCAAGAGTGATTCGGGCGCCTGCGCGTTCTGTGCGACCGCCGCTGCTGCCAATGATCCTGCTGCGGCGAGCGCCGCCAGCAGCCTAACCCGCGAGGTTGCCAAGCTCGACCGCCTTCTCGACACGCGTGGTGGGCTTTTCGGTCGCGCTGCCCGCGAGGAAGAACAACCCGCCGATCACGACGACCAGGAGTACCACCAGCGAGACGATCAACCGCGACATGTTCCACACCCTGTACGACGCCGGCAAAACCCGCCAGCGTCGAGCCTAACCTTCCGCGAGCCTTGTGCCCGGGGCGCCGACGCGCTGTATAGCCCGCAGACCCATGTTGCAAAGCCCCGCCCCATCCAACCGCGACCGCAAGAGCCGCTGGCAGCGTGAACCGATCGTGCTGGTCGGCCTGATGGGCGTGGGCAAATCCACCGTGGGCAAGCGGCTGGCGCAACGGCTTGGCCTGCCCTTCGTCGACGCTGACAATGCGATCGAGGAAGCCGCGGGCATGTCGATCGCGGAAATATTCGCGCAATTCGGCGAGCCTTATTTTCGCGATGGCGAGCGACGGGTGATCCAGCGGCTGATCGACGGGCGGCCCAAGGTGATCGCGACCGGGGGCGGCGCGTTCATCAATGATGCGACACGCCAGCTGATCCTGTCCGATGCGCTGTCCGTGTGGCTGGACGCGGATATCGACGTGCTGGTCGACCGGGTGCGCCGGCGCGATACGCGGCCGCTGCTGCGCGGCAAGGACCCGGCGAAGGTGCTGCGCGAGCTCGCCGAGGTGCGCAATCCGCTCTACGCGCAGGCCGACATCCATGTGACGAGCAACAATGCGCCGCACGAAGCGACCGTGCGCGCGATCCTGAAAGCGATTGGGTACGGGAACGCATGACGATTGTGCAGGTGGCGCTGGGCACGCGCAGCTATGACGTGGTGATCGAGGCGGGGCTGCTAACTCGCGCCGGCGAGCGCCTCGCGCCGCTGGTCGGCAAGCGGCGGGTGCCGATCGTCGCGGACGCCAATGTCGGGCCCCATCTCGCCACACTGCGATCGTCGCTGACCGCGGCGGGGATCGAGAGCGAGGCGATCATCATCCCGGCCGGTGAGAAATCCAAGAGCTGGGGGACGCTGGAATCGCTGACCGACCAGCTGCTGGCGATGGGCGTCGAGCGCGGCGACCATGTGGTGGCGCTGGGCGGCGGGGTGATCGGTGACCTGGTCGGCTTCGCCACCGCGATCCTGAAGCGCGGGTGCGGCTTCGTGCAGATCCCCACCACCTTGCTGTCGCAGGTGGATTCGTCGGTGGGCGGCAAGACCGGGATCAACACGCGCGCGGGCAAGAACCTGATCGGGGCCTTTCACCAGCCCAAGGTGGTGCTGATCGACCCGTCGGTACTCGACACGCTGCCGCTGCGCGAGTTGCGCGCCGGCTATGCGGAGGTCGTGAAATACGGGCTGATCGACGATGCGGACTTTTTCGCCTGGTGTGAGGCAAACGGCGAGAAGCTGCTCGCGGGCGACCCGGCGGCGAGGGAATATGCCATCGCCCATTCGGTCGCGGCCAAGGCGCGGATCGTGGGTGAGGATGAGTTCGAGACGCTGGGGCGCCGAGCGCTGCTGAACCTGGGCCACACCTTCGGCCATGCGCTGGAGGCGGAAGCGGGGTTTTCCGACAAGCTGCTGCATGGCGAAGCGGTGGCGGCGGGGTGTGCGCTGGCGTTTGGTTATTCCGCGGCGCATGGGCTGTGCCCGATCGAGGATGCGGTGCGGGTGGCGGCGCATTGGCAGGCGGCGGGGTTGCCGAGCGGGCTGGCGGCGGCGGGGATCGATGCGCCGGCCGAGCGGCTGGTGGAGCACATGCGCCACGACAAGAAGGCAAGTGGCGGAAATATCCCGTTTCTTTTGGCGCGCGGGATCGGACAGACCTACCTCGACAAGCAGGTGTCGCTGGACGATGTGCGCGATTTCCTGGCGATCCAGCCGCGCTGATGCCCAACGGCGTTGCCAAGCGCGACTTGCCGACCAAGACCTGTCCGGTGTGCCAGCGGCCGTTCAGCTGGCGCAAGAAGTGGGCGCGCGACTGGGACGCGGTGGTCTATTGTTCGGCCGCGTGCCGGCAGAAGACGTGATGCATCCGGCCTGTCTGCGGAGAAATCCGGCCTCGAACACGCGGCCGCTGGCCATCAGCCGCGAACACCCGCCCAGGCGAGCCAGAGCCACCCGGCGATCAGCAACGTACCGCCGATCGGCGTGATCGCGCCGAGCCAACGCGGGGCGCCCATCGCCATCAGATAGAGCGTGCCGGCGAAGATCGCGGCGCCGACGACGAACAGCCATCCGGGGCCGCGCAGGTCGAGCCGAAGCGCGACCAGAGCCGCGACCGCGTGGATCAACTGATACTGGCCGCCGGTGCGCAGCCATTCGGCCGCCTGCCCGCTGGCGCCATGCGCGCCGAATGCACCCGCGCCGACCGCCAGCGCGCCCGACAGACCCGCCAGAACCATCAACCAGTTCATGTGTCGTTCCCCCTGCCCCATGGCTGCTCCGCGGCGACGATCGCGCGGGCGGCATAGATATCGCCAGCCTCCAGCTGGATGCGCAGCCGTTCGCGGTCGCTGGCGCGGTACATCGCCTCCGACCGGTCGATCTCGCCGCGGTCGATGCCAAGATCCGCCATCGCGCCGCGCGCCATCTTCACCGCCGATTCGAGCACTTCACGGACCACCAGCTTGGCCGGGCTGCCCTTCAGCTTGATCAGCATGCGGCGGTCATAGGCGCGCACATAGATGGCGGCATGGGGAAATGCCTCATGCACCGATTCGACCACTTCGGCGGTGACCTGTTCGTCGTCGATGCAGAACAGGATCAGCTCCGCCTCCGCCGCGCCGGCCTGGCGCAGCAGATCGAGCCGGGTGCCGTCGCCATAATAGACCTTGGCGC
Source organism: Sphingomonas sp. ABOLG (assembly GCF_003950435.1). Classification (NCBI taxonomy): domain Bacteria; kingdom Pseudomonadati; phylum Pseudomonadota; class Alphaproteobacteria; order Sphingomonadales; family Sphingomonadaceae; genus Sphingomonas; species Sphingomonas sp. ABOLG. Next base: position 314,656 of record NZ_QQWW01000001.1, on the reverse strand, counting down.
CGAATTCCCCGGCGATGTCGATCATCTCGATATCGGTGTCGATGAGCGTGACGGGAATGTCCTGCGTCAGCAGCATCTGTCCGACCGTCTGGCCGAAGCGGCCATAGCCGACGATGATCGCATTCGCGCCCTCCGCCTTTGGTCCCTCGCGTTCCTCGGCGATGATCGGCGCCTCGCGCAGCCGCCTGGTGGCGCTCATCAGGAACGGCGTGGTCGCCATCGACAAGGTGACGATGGCGCCGAACAGCGAGGCGGCCTCCGGCGCGATCAGATACGCCTTGGTGGCCTGCGCAAACAGGACGAAGCCAAATTCGCCGCCTTGGCTGAGCAATACGCCAAGGCCGAGCGCCGAGCGCCAGTTCATCTTGAACAGGAGGCCGAGGCCGAAGATGACCAGCGTCTTGGTGGCGATCAGCGCCAGCGCCATCGACACGACGAAGAGCGGCCGCTCCGCAATCGCCGTCAGGTTCAGCATCATGCCGATGGTGAGAAAGAACAGGCCGAGCAGGATCGAGCGGAAGGGATCGACGTCGGCCTCCAGCTCATGCCGGTACGGGCTGTCGGCGAGCATCACGCCGGCAACAAAGGCGCCGAGCGCGGTGGAAAGGCCGAGCGATTCCATCAAGGCGGCGCTGGCGATGACGGTGAACAGCGCGGCGAAGACGAACATCTCGCGTTCGCCCATGTTGCCGATCAGGCGGAACAAGGGCGACAGGATGAAGCGTCCGGCGGCGATCAGCCCGACGACGGCGGCGATCGTGTAGAGGATCAGCAGCCAGCCCGGCGGGCCGCCGGCATCGGCGGGATTGCGGCTCAGCGCGGCGATGATGGTGATCAGCGGGATGATCGAGAGATCCTGGAACAGCAGGACCGAAAAGGCGCGTTCGCCAAAGGGGGTGCGCAGCCGACCGGAGGATTGCAGCAGCGGCAGCACCTGCGCGGTCGAGGACAGCGCCAGCGGCAGGCCGAGCGCGAGCGCGGCGGGAATGGAGAAATGCGCAAACACCGCGATGATGGCGGTGATCGCAATACCGCAGGCGACGACCTGAAGCAGGCCGAGGCCGAAGATATCCTGCTTGAGTTGCCACAGGCGTGACGGTTTGAGTTCCAGCCCGACGACGAACAGCAGCAAGGTGATGCCGAGTTCGGCGACACCCAATTTGGCATCGGCATCACCGACCAGCCCCAGCACATGGGGGCCGACGACGGCCCCGGCGACGAGATAGCCGAGCGTGGCGCCCAGCCCCAGCCGGCGGAAGAGAAGAACGAACCCGAGCCCGGCACCGAGCAGGATCACCCCATCGCGAAGCAGTGATCCAGTGGCACCGTGTTCCATCAGTTCCTCGCGGCTGCGTGCGTCGCCTGCTCCGCCGCCTCCGCCGCGGCCTCGAAGGCGAGACGGATCGAGGCGTGGCGGGCATGATAGTCGAGCGCGGGTGTCAGCACGTCGAGCCCGGGCCAATCCGGGATGTTCCCGGTCCGCGCAAGCCAGCCGGTCAAGGCGTCGCGCGCCGCGGCCAGTTCCTCCGGCGAGCGGCCGATGATCTGCGCGGCGAGGAGCGAGGAGGATGCCTGGCCCAGCGCACAGGCGCGCACCAGCATCCCCGCCTCGCTCACGCGTCCGTCGGGGCCGAGATTGACGTCCACCGTCACCCGGCTGCCGCAGATCGGCGAGCGTTTCTCGCTGCTGCCCATCGGATCAGGCAAGCGTTCGTCGATCGGATTGTCAGTGGCGAGGCGAAGGATCGCATCATTGTACAGCGTGTCGCTCATGCCGGCGTCCTGCTGCTGGAGGGGGTGGGCGTGGCACCGCCGAAGGGGCCGTCGGGGCCGAACACGGGCTCACCCCGGCGGCGGCGATCGACGAAATCGGCGATCGCGCTGCTGGTCGCGTTGAGCAACGGATAGGTGCGCGCGTCCTTCATCCACGCCGGGCGGCTGCGCGGGCCGCCGCCGATCGTGTCGAGCACCAGCAATGCCAGCAGGAAGGCAAGGCTGGCGAGGATCAGCCCCTTCAACGCGCCGAAGCCGAAGCCGATCGCGCGATCGACCGGGCCGACCACCGACTTGCGCACCCGGTCGCCCAGTGCGCGCGCGACGATGCGGCCAAGGAAATAGGTGATGCCGCCGACCAGAACGAAGGCCAAGGCCGCGCCGCCCGAGGGGGTGCCGATCGGCCCGGCCAGCGCCTGCGACACGGGCAGGTGAAAGATCTTAATCGCGAAGACCACCGCGACCCAGGCGAACAGCGCCAGCACCTCCGTCACGAACCCGCGCTTCAGCCCCAGGAGGGCGCTGCCGCCAACGGCGGTGAGCACCGCAATATCGAGTCCGTTCAGGTTCATTGTCGCTTATCTAGGGTCCGCCGGTTGCAACGTCACCCAGCCATGCGGCGGGGCGTTGGCGGGCCCTTAGCCGCGGCCGAGAAGATGATCCACCAGCCGCGCCAGCGTGGGGAAGCCGGAGGGGCGCATCGGCGCCTTCTCCCGGGCCAAAGCCGCGGGGACGAGCGCCTGCCCGAAACCGAGCTTTGCCCCTTCCTTCAGACGCAGCGCGGCGTGCGCGACGCTGCGCACCTCACCCGACAGCGCGACCTCACCAAAGGCGATCGCGTCGGTCGGCACCGGGCGTTCCGACAGCGCGGAGACAAGCGCCGCGGCGACCGCCATGTCGGCGGCGGGGTCCTGCACGCGGTAGCCGCCGGCGACGTTGAGATAGACCTCCGCCGAGGAGAAGCTGAGCCCGCAGCGCGCCTCCAGCACGGCGAGGATCATCGCCAGCCGGCCGCTGTCCCAGCCGACCACCGCCCGGCGCGGCGTGGCGCCGCTGGCGAGGCGGACGACCAGCGCCTGGATCTCGACCAGCACGGGGCGAGTCCCCTCCAGCGCCGGAAAGACAACAGTGCCGGTCACGCCCTCGTCACGCTGGGTCAGGAACAGCGAGGACGGGTTGGACACCTCGGTCAGCCCTTGCGCCTCCATCGCGAAGACGCCGATTTCGTCGGTGCCGCCGAAGCGGTTCTTGATCGCGCGCAGGATGCGGTATTGATGGCTGCGCTCGCCTTCGAAGCTGAGCACGGTGTCGACCATATGTTCGAGCACGCGGGGACCGGCGATGGTCCCGTCCTTGGTCACATGGCCGACCAGCACCAGCGCGGTGCCGCGTTCCTTGGCGAAGCGGATCAGCTCCTGCGCGGAGGCGCGCACCTGGCTGACGGTGCCGGGCGCGCCCTCGATCAGGTCGGAATGCATCGTCTGGATCGAATCGATCACCAGCAATTCGGGCGGACGGCCGCTGCCGAGCGTGGTCAGGATGTCGCGCACCGACGTGGCGGAAGCGAGCCGCACCGGCGCCTCCCCCAGCCCCAGGCGGCGGGCGCGCAGCCGGACCTGATCGGCCGCCTCCTCACCCGAGACATAAGCGACGTCGGCGCCGGCGAGCGCCATCAACGCCGCCGCCTGCAGCAGCAGGGTCGACTTGCCGATGCCGGGATCGCCGCCGATCAGCGTGGCGCTGCCCTCCACGAAACCGCCGCCGAGCGCGCGATCAAGCTCCGCGATGCCGCTGGCGCGGCGGGCCGGCAACGGGATCTCGGCATCGAGCGCGACCATCGTCACGGTACGGCCGCCGCCCTGCAGATTGTGCTTGGCATGGAAGGGCGTGACGATCGCGGGCGTTTCCTCGACCAGGGTGTTCCATTCGGAACAGTCGACGCATTGCCCCTGCCAGCGCGACGAGACCGACCCGCAGGACTGGCAGACGAAGCGCTTCTGGATCTTAGCCATGGGGGTTCCGGGATCGCGGCGGGAGCATCGCCGCCTGTCCTATCGTGAGAACAACTGGAGAACAATCCCGCGCTTCGCTATCCTGCCGTAGCCATGATGCCGGCCGAGTCGCCCTTCCCTTCGATCGCGCCGCGGCACGACCTGCCGCGGCGGCCGCTGCGCTGGCTGTTCCTCGACCTCAATTCCTATTTCGCCAGCGTCGAACAGCAATTGCAGCCGTCGCTGCGCGGGCGGCCGGTGATCGTCGCGCCGGTGGGGAGCGATACGACGGTCGCGATCGCCGCGTCGGTGGAGGCGAAACGCCATGGCATCGCCACGGGGACGCCGGTGTGGGAGGCGAAGCAGCGCTGCCCGGACATTGTCGTCACCCCTGCGCGGCACCGGCGCTATGTCGAGTTTCACGATGCGATCGTGGCGGAGATCTGGCGCCACATTCCGGTGACGCGGGTGTGCTCGATCGACGAGGTGGCATGCCGGTTGCTCGACAATGAGAATGATCGCGACGCGGCGATGGCGCTGGCCAAGCGGATCAAGGGGGGGATCCGCCGGCGGGTGGGCGATTGCCTGACGTCGTCGGTGGGAATCGCGCCCAACCGGCTGCTCGCGAAGCTCGCCTCCGACCTGCAGAAGCCCGACGGGCTGGTGGTGTTAGAGGACAAGGACCTGCCGCACGCGCTGTTCCGGCTGAAGCTGACCGACATCGCCGGGATCGGCGCGAAGATGGAGCGGCGGCTGGCGCGTGACGGGGTGAACGACATTGCGCAACTGTGCGCGCGGCGGCCGCGTGACGCCGGCCACGCCTGGGGCGGCACCGACGGCGACCGGCTGTGCTACCTGCTGCACGGCGTCGACCTGCCCGAGAAGCCGACGCAGAGCCGGACGATCGGGCACAGCCACGTCCTGTCGCCGGGCAAGCGCGGCTATGAGCCGGCGCGGCTGACCGCGCGGCGGCTGGCGCTGAAGGCGGCGAGCCGGCTCAGGCGCAAGGGCTATCGCGCGCGGCTGCTGGTGCTGCATGTCCGGTTCGAGGACGACAAGAGCGCGTGGCGCACGTCGATCCGGCTGCCCGAGACGCAGGACAGCTTCGTCGTGCTCGACCGGCTGGACGCGCTGTTCCCGCGCTTGCGGGAGGCAGGGCGCGGGCGGCCGGGCGGGTTCCGGCTGCGCATGATCGGCGTGACGCTGGCCGAGATCGTGCCGGTGGCGGGCGAGCAGGCAAGCCTGTTCGCGCATCTCGACCCCGCCGACCCGCTGGCGCGCGAGACTCGCGGGCTGGCGCTGAGCCGCGCGATGGACCGGATCAACCAGCGGTTCGGCCGTCATGCGGTATCGCTCGGCCCGCTGGGCGGCGGGCGGGCGGACCGGGTGGGGAGCAAGATCGCCTTTGGCCGAATCCCGGAACTGGACGAATTCCATGAGTGAAGCGGGCGAAAAGGCGATGATCCTTCCGTTCCGGCCGCTTTTATCGAAATAAAGTATCGCGGCTCACCGCCTTTGCCTTGACGCTCTGTGCTGCATGCGCGAAGTCGCGGGCCGCTATGAAGAGCCCCTTCCTTTTCGCCACCGCGGCGCTCCTCGCGCTCGCTGCCTGCAATTCCGAACCCACCGTGCCGGAAGTGCTCGACTCGAACCCCGATCCGATGGCGGGCGAACTCGCCAACGCCGGCGCGATCGAGCTTCCGCCGTCGATCAAGGCGGAAAAGTCGATGCGCTGCGGCGACAACAGCCTTGTGTACGTGACCTTCTTCGAAGGCGACAAGCAGGTCGTCGTGAAGACTGCCAAGGATGGCCCGTCGACCACGCTGACCGCCCCGAACGCGGGTGAGCCGCTGACCGCCGAGGGCGGCTGGAAGCTGACCGGCGACACCAAGAGCGTGACGATCGAGCAGCCGGGCCAGAAGGCCCTCACCTGCCGCGGCTAACCCATCGATGATCCGTCGCCGCCCCTTTGCAGGAGCGGCGACGGCTTTCTATCTTGCGCGTCGACCATGACGCGCCATCGCCCCTTCGAAATCCTCGACCCCGCGACGGTGCTTGGCGCCTATGCGGTCGGCGTGTTCCCGATGGCGGACGCGCGCGACGCCCCCGGCGTCTATTGGGTCGAGCCGCGCCACCGCGCGATCCTGCCGCTGGACCAGTTCCATCTGTCGCGATCGCTGCGCCGCACGCTGCGCTCCGAACGCTTCCGCCTGACCAGCGACACCGCCTTTGCGCAGATCATCGCGCTGTGCGCCGAGTCGGCGAGCGACCGGCCGGAGACGTGGATCAACCCGTCGATCGAGCGGGTCTTTCTGCAATTGCACGAGGCGGGATTCGCGCATTCGATCGAATGCTGGGAAGGTGACGAGCTGGTCGGCGGCCTCTACGGCCTGGCGCTGGGCCGCGCGTTCTTTGGCGAGAGCATGGTGAGCCGCGCGACCGACGCGTCCAAGGCCGCGCTCGCCGCACTGGTCGCGCGGCTGCGCTACGGCGGGTTCACGCTGCTCGACTGCCAGTTCATGACCGATCACCTCGCATCGCTGGGCGCGATCGAGATCGACCGGGACGATTACATCGCGTTGCTGGGCGAGGCGCTGGCCGACGTGCTGGGTGCGGCGGGTGCGGATGGCGCCGCCGCGGCGGGCGTCGAGGGTGCGGGAGTCGACCCGCTGTCCGTCGCAGCGCCAGCGGATTTCCGCGCGGTCGACGGCGCGGCGATCACATCGGTATCCGGCCCCTTGTCCGGGAAGGCCATCGTACAGCTCTTGGGCCAGACGTCGTAGATCGGGTGCTGGACGACGTTCAGCGCCGGGCGTTCCTTGTACAGCCAGCCCGAAAAGGCGCGGCGCCATTTGTCGTCGCTGCCGCGCACATCGAGCTGCACGAAGGCGCCGGTGAGCTGTTCCTGCTCCCACGGCGCGGTCCGCTCACAGGCGCGCAGGCGGATGATCGTGTCGCCGACGCGCACCGCCTGGCCCGGCTTGATCGGCACGTCGCGGCTGACGCCATTGCGCTTGTTGAGGAGGCCGATCACCGCGCTGCGCTGCGCCATCGGGGTGCTGCCGGCATCGACCGGGGCGGCATCCCCCTCCACCGTCACGACGTCGGACGGGACATTCTCGGCCGCCTCGGGAAGCTGCTGGCTCGCGGCCGGCGCGCGGCGCGAGCCGGCGTCATCGCCGTCGCTGGCGACATACCAGACGCCGACGCCGAGCAGGGCGGCGCCGCCGATCGCGGCCGCCGCGACCGCAGGCTTCACGCGTCGGGGCTCCACGCCTCATAATCGCCGGTGGCGGCCTGGCGGCGACCACCCTTTTCGAGCGCGCCCGACGGACGATAAGCCTCGGGCGTGCCGGTCATGTTCGGCTTCGCCGGCTTCTGCCAGGGGCGGGGCGGCGGCAGCGCCTGGGTGGGCGCATCGTCCACATGCTTGTGCAGCCAGCTGAACCATTCGGGCGGCACGCGGCTGGCATCGTTGGAGCCGTTGTAGATCACCCAGCGCCGCGGGTTGCCGGCCGTGTCCTTGCCGCCCTGGTAATAGACGTTGCCAAGCGAGTCCTCGCCGACGCGCGTCATGCCGCGCAGGCCGAACCAGGTGCCGATGGTGGCGCCATTCCACCAGGTGAAGGGATTGAGGTTGATGCCCATGTCGTCCCAGCGCTTAGCGGCTGGCGCGCGGGGCATCAATGGCGAGGCGCCGCAAAGGCGATGCGCCCGCCCGCAAAAATCGCGTCATGCCGCCGGAGAGGATCAGCGCGCCGAAAGCCCGGTGCCGCCGAGCGGCCGTGTCTCGGCAATCCGCTCCATCCCCGCGATCAGCGGGCGACCGCGCGTGATGGCGTCGCGGACCGAGGGCATCTGCAGCGAGGCGACATGCGATACCTGATCGGTCCACACCTCGGTAATCCAGATGGTGTCGGCCTCGGCGGGATCATCGGCGACGACATAGCTGAGGCAGCCGGGCATGCCGGCGACGCCGTCGAGCAGGATTGCAGTCAACTCCGCGCGCTTGCCGGGTTGCGCGGTCATCTTTCCAATCAGCCCGTACATCCCCGTCCCCTTTGCCATTGCCTCAAAGGGTCCGACCACCGCCGCTGCAGCCGTGCCGGACAGAAAGGTGCGTCGTTCCCATGTCATCGCAGCGCCATAGCATGTCGCCGCGCCGGCCGCGCGCCCCGTCGCTCAGCCTGCGCGACGAATCCGGCGCGCGACCCCGCGCAGCAGCGGGGTGCCGGACAGGCGCTTCGCCACGCGCATCGCCGAATCGAAGCCGCCGACCAGCGCGACCGCGCCGCGATTGGCGAGCGAGGGGCGCAGCAGCAGCAGATCACGGCATGCCACCCCGCCGGTCGCCATGCCGCGCTTGTGCTGCCCCTTCCCCTCCGTGAAATCGAAGCGGGCGAAGCGATCGGCAAAGAGGTCACCCAGCGCCGCTTCCATCAGGACGCTGCCCGGCGACAATGCGGCAAAGGCGGGATCGTGGCCGACATAATCATAGCGCAGCGTCGCACCGTCGGCGCCGCACCACAGATAGGCGGCGGGCGTATCGCTGACATAAAGGAGCCAGGCGCGCACCCGATCCTCGCCCGCCTGCGCCAGCATTGCGCGCACCCAGGCGGGGTCGTCGGGGATACCGGCCCCCATCAGCCGTTCCTGATAGGTCCTTTCCGCCAGCCGCCGCGCCACCGGGTGAAAGGCGGCGAGATCGGCAGCGCTGCGGAAGCGGCGGATATCGAGCGCGCCGCCCGATTCAGCGGCAAGCTTCTTCGCCTTGCGCTTCATGGTGGAACGCGCCTGCCGTGACAGGCCGTCGCGCCAGGCCGCCTCCCCCGCGGCGAGATCGACATAATAACGGGTGTAACGCTGTCGTTCGAAGATCACCCACCGTTCGAACAGCACGCCGGGCCAGTCGGGGGCCAGCGCCTGTGGCAGCGAGGTGACGAGATAGCCGTGCGCCGCGGGATCGAGCGGCGGCAGCGGCGGCAGCGCCCCGCCCAGTTTCCGATCGAGCGCCTGATTGAGCGCCTGATCGAGCGCCTGATCGAGCGATAGCGCGACGCGGGTCAGGCGCCGCGGGATGGTGGCGAAGGTGCGGGCGCCGATCTGCAGGCGCAGGGCGGCCGTCGTCACGCGCGCCGCTCGGCCACCAGATTGGACCAGAGCTGCTCCGCCTGGCGCCGCCCGCGCCGCCAGCGGCTGGCGGGGAGCGGGCGATCGTCGCGGCCGAGCCGGAGCCTCGGGCGATCGGCGAAATGCGTCGTCGGCGCCTTGCCGCGGCGGGCGGCGAGCATCCGGCACAAAGCCTCGAACCGCTGGACATGGACGCGGTTGGCCGCGAGGCCGGCGCGATTGGCGAGTTCGAAACTGTGGCCGACGATCGTCAGCGCGGCATGATCGGCGATGATGGCGTGATCGAGCGCCGCGCTCATCTCAGCGGCGGACAGCGCGCAGATCTGGACATTGCGCCAGACGCCGGGGCGGTCCTCGATCACGGTCACCGGCACCTCGACCACGCCCGCATGCTCGACGGGGGCGATCTGCGACGGCGCGAGGCCGATCGCACTGGGCCAGGGATGGTGCGCGCCATTGTGGCTGCTGTCATAGGCGATGCCGATCGCGGCGAGCGCCGCGAGCGTCGCATCATTGGCCGAATAGCTGCCGCTGCGAAAGGCGACCGGCGCGGGTGCCCCCGCCTCCACCAGCAGGGCGGCGGCCTCTGCCAGCAGGCGCTGCTGCTCCTCGCCGGCGAGGTCGATCAGCTCGAACTTTCCGTGCGCGCCGCGATCCGCAAGGCCGGCACCGACCCAATTGGGATGGAGATGGAGCTGAACCTCCTGCCCCGCGTCGCGCACCGCCGCGACGATGCGCCGGAAGGGATCGAGACCATAGACACGCGCCGGCATCGGATCGACGAAGAAGGTCGCCTTCAGCGCATGCCGCTTAAGCATCGCGAGCTGCCAGGCGAGGCCGACGCCGCCCGGCTCGATCGATCGCGCCTCCACCGCATCGGGTGCGAGCCCCGCGGCATGGTGGCGCCACGCGATCTCGGTATCGATGGTGAGAAAGACCGGGGTCATGCACCGGCTGTACCATCACGCCGTAAAGATTCCGCCAATGTTCACGCCGGAATGGCAAACGGGCGGCCACCGATGATCCGGTGACCGCCCGCGATGCCGGCGCGGCATGGGGTGAGCCGCGCCCCCTGAAATTTAGAATTGTGCCTTACTGGCTGCCAGCAGTGGCCGGGCTGCCAAGGAAGCCGCTCAGCTCATCCTTGGTGAGCGAGGCCGACTTGTCCTTGTCCGCCTGGGCGAAGGCCGCGTCGTTCCACTTCGGATCGGCGGGCTTGTCCGCGGCATTGGGCGCCTTTGCCTTCAGCGCGTCCATCCAGGCGGCGAACTCGGTCTTGTCGAGCGTGCCGTTGCGGTCCTTGTCGTAGCTGGCGAATTCGGCGTTCACGATGCTTGCGACCTGATCGGCGCCAGTCGCCGCGGCGCTCTCCGTCGCGGCGCCACCCGGTTGCGCGGGCGCGGCGGGCTGCGCCGGGGCAGCACCTTGCGGCGTTGTCGAGGGGGCGGGCGAAGCGCTCGGCGCCATCGGCTGAGTCCCGGCCGCGTCCTGCGCAAGCACCGGGGCAGCAACCATCATCGAACCAGCCAGAATGAAGCTCTTCAGCATCATCTCTCTCCTTTATACTATTCCATGTCGTGTCGCGTATTTCACTTTTCAACCTTGCGGTTCGGACAACAACTGGGCGCAATAAACCGATAACTTGGATGTACGGTTCCTCGCCGGGCATTTGAAGCGATTGCGCTAGCCTGCTACCGGCACCCAGCCCTGTTTTTGCAACGACTCAACCATGAGGCGTTGCCCCAGCACGACCGAGGAAATTCACATGGTTCCGCGCTACTCCCGGCCCGACATGACGGCGATCTGGACGCCTGAAGCCCGTTTTCGCATTTGGTTCGAGATCGAGGCGCATGCGACCGAGGCCCTCGCTGAACTGGGCGTGGTGCCGAAGGAAGCCGCCGATGCGCTATGGGCGTGGTGGCGGACCAATCCGGAGATCGACGTTGCCGCGATCGACGCGATCGAGGCGGTGACCAAGCATGACGTGATCGCATTCCTGACGTGGGTGGCGGAGCAGGTCGGCGATCAGGCCCGCTTCATGCACCAGGGGATGACGAGCTCCGACGTGCTCGACACCTGCCTTGCCGTGCAGCTGGCGCGGGCGAGCGACATCCTGATCGCCGATCTCGACGCGCTGCTGGCGGTGATCCGCCGCCGCGCCGAGGAGCACAAGTTCACGCCGACGATCGGCCGCAGCCACGGCATCCATGCCGAGCCGGTGACGTTCGGCCTGAAGCTGGCGCAGGCCTATGCCGAATTCGATCGTTGCCGCGTGCGGCTGCTCGCCGCCAAGGCGGAAATCGCGACCTGCGCGATTTCGGGCGCGGTCGGCACCTTTGCCAATATCGACCCCCGCGTCGAGGCGCATGTCGCCGCCAAGCTGGGGCTGACGGTGGAGCCGGTGTCGACCCAGGTCATCCCGCGCGATCGCCACGCGATGTTCTTCGCCACGTTGGGCGTCGTCGCGAGCTCGATCGAGCGGCTGGCGACCGAGGTGCGCCACCTGCAGCGTACCGAGGTGCTGGAGGCGGAGGAATATTTCTCGCCGGGGCAGAAGGGCTCGTCGGCGATGCCGCACAAGCGCAACCCGGTGCTGACCGAAAACCTGACCGGCCTTGCCCGCATGGTGCGCGGCTATGTCACCCCCGCGCTGGAGAATGTCGCGCTGTGGCATGAGCGCGACATCAGCCATTCGTCGGTCGAACGCTATATCGGCCCGGATGCGACGATCACGCTCGACTTCGCGCTCGCCCGCCTGACCGGCGTCATCGACAAGCTGCTGGTGTACCCTGAGCGGATGCAGCGCAACATGGACCGGATGGGCGGCCTGATCCATTCGCAGCGCGTGCTGCTGGCGCTGACGCAGGCGGGGGTCAGCCGCGAGGATGCGTACCGGCTGGTGCAGCGCAATGCGATGAAGGTGTGGGAATCGGACGGCGCGCTGTCGCTGAACGAGCTGCTGAAGGCCGATCCCGACGTGACCGCGGTGCTGTCACCCGAGGCGATCGATGCCGAGTTCGACCTTGGCTATCACCACAAGCACGTCGACACGATCTTCGCCCGCGTGTTCGGCGACTGACCGACCGGCGCCCCTCCCCCGCATCGTGCGCGGGAGGGGCGCCGCCGGATCAGGCCGGGATCTGCTGCGAAATGCAGTGGAAGCTGCCGCCCCCGGTCAGGATCGCATCGGCGCGCAGGCCGACCACCTGGCGATCGGGGAAGATCGCCTGGATCGCGGCCACCGCCGAATCGTCATTGGCGGCGCCATAGAGCGGCACCACGACCGCAGCATTGCCGATGTAGAAGTTCATGTAGCTCGCCGGCACGACCTCATCATCGCGCAGCACGCGGCCGGGCGACGGGATCGGCACGACCTCCACGCCAATCGCGCGGGCGCGATCGGCGGCCTGCTGATAGACCTGCCAATTGGGATCGTTCTCCGCCGCGACGGGAAGCGCCAGGCGGCCCTCGCCGACGAAGCGCGCCAGATTGTCGACATGGCCGTCGGTGTGGTCGTTGAGCAGCCCGTCACCGAGCCACAGCACGCGATCATAGCCCAGGTCGTCGCGCAGCCGCTGTTCGATCTGCGTTCGATCCAGCGCAGGGTTGCGGTTGGGGTTGAGCAAACATTGTTCGGTGCTGACGACGAGGCCGGTGCCATCGCCGTCAATCGCCCCGCCCTCCAGCACCCAATCGTGCCGCGCCGGCGTCTGGCCACGCTCGGCGGCGAGGCGAAGGCCGATGTCGTCATCGCCGGGCAGATCGTACTTGCCGCCCCAGCCGTTGAAGAGGAAGCTGTTGGCGGTGCCGTCGGCGCCGATGATCGGGCCGGTGTCGCGCAGCCAGATGTCGCCGAACAGCTCGACGATCACCGTCGCGAAAGGCGCCATGGCGCGCGCGGCGTCGGCCGCCTCGTCATTGGCGGCGACGAGCAGCACCTGTTCGCCCTTGCCATCGGCATGGACGGCGGCGGCGAAGGCGACGACTTCGTCACGCGCCTGATCGAGATCCTCCTGCCACAATTCGGGGTGGCTCGGAAAACCGATCCAGACGGCCTTGTGCGGGGCCCATTCGGGACGGGGTGCGCGGGTCATTTCGTCTCCTGCCGCGATGCATCGCGGATCGCCTTGAACTCTGCGGTGGGATACCAGTTCGGCCACATCGTGCCATCGGCGAGCTGCCGGCCGAGCTGATAGTAAATGGTCATGTCCTGAAGCGCGCCGTCCCAGTTCCAGTTGGGATCATATTCGTCCTTCGGGCCGTGGTAGCGCTTCACATTATAGTCCTTGGCCGCGGCCTTTCCGGCCAGCACGCCGCCGTTCACCAGATCCTCGCCGCTGCCCGCCGACAGCATCGGCACGCCGAGCTTGGCGAAGCTGAAATGGTCCGAGCGGTAATAGCCGCCCGCCTGCGGCGCGGATTCGGGCGAGACGCGGCGGCCCTGCGCGGCGAGCAGCGGCTTCACCATGTCCTCCAGCTCCGACTTGCCGGCGCCGGTGATCTCGAAATCCTTGGTGGCGCCCAGCACGTTCAGCACGTCCATGTTGACGCCGCCGACCGTCTTGCCAAGCGGATAGACCGGGTTTTCGGCATAATAGCGCGAGCCGAGCAGCCCGCTTTCCTCCGCCGTGACCGCGACGAAGGCAACCGAGCGGCGCGCGGGGCCCGCCTTGGCGAACGCCTCCGCCATGGCAACGAGGCCGGCCGTGCCGGTCGCATTGTCGGCCGCGCCATTGCAGATGTCATCGCCGTCGACCGCGTCGCAGCGGCCGAGGTGATCCCAATGCGCCGAATAGAGCACGACCTCGTCCGGCGCCTGCGTGCCCGGCAGCACCGCGACGACATTCTTCGACGTGCTGCGCTTGATGTCATTCGAGAAGCTGCCCGACAGCTTCAGGCCGAGCGGCACGGCGCGAAAGCCCTTCTGCTTGGCGGCGGCGGACAATTGGTCGAAATCCTTGCCCGCGGCGGCGAACAGCTCCTTCGCCTTGGGCAGCTGGATCCAGCCGATCACCTGGCTCTGGTCCATGTGGTTGCCGGCCTCGTCCAGCCCGTATTGCGGGCCGGTCCAGGAGGATTGGACGACCGACCAGCCGTAGGCGGCAGGCGCGGTGTCATGGACGATGATCGCCCCGGCTGCGCCCTGCCGTGCCGCTTCCTCGAACTTGTAGGTCCAGCGGCCGTAATAGGTCATCGCGCGGCCCTCGAACGGGCCGGCGGCGGCACCCGCCTCCTTCACTTCCCAGTCGGGATCGTTGACGAGGATGACGACCGTCTTCCCCTTCACGTCGAGCCCGGCATAATCGTTCCAGCCCTTTTCCGGCGCGTTGATGCCATAGCCGACGAAGACCAGATCGCTGTCCTTCAGGCTGACCTCAGGCACGACGCGGTACGTGCCGACGACCATGTCGGTGCGATAGTTGAAGGTAACGGGCGCCTTGCCGCCGGTCGCGGTGAAGGGGGTGACGTTCTTCGCGGTAAGCTCCACCATCGGCACGTCCTGCGTCCACTGGCCCTTGTTGCCCGGCTTCAGCCCGGCGGCCGAGAAACGCTTGATCAGATAGTCGACCGTCTTTTCCTCACCCGCCGTGGTCGGCGCGCGGCCCTCGAACGCGTCGGAGGACAGGACCTCAGTCACCGTCTTCAGCGTATCGACGGAAATGGCGGGGACGGTCTGCGCCAGCGCGGGCGTAGCGATCGTCAGGGCGAGGAAGGAGACAAGCAACGAACGCATCAAGGCGACCTCATCAGCAACATGCACCCATCCCCCTTACAACTTCATCGCAGCCCCGCAACGCAAGGCCCGCTGCCCCGCCGCGATGGTGGCTTGCCAGCGTAACGATCCCGCGGCAGGATTCTGAGAAGGGGGAATAAAACATGATGAGAGGATGGACGCGCCGCGTTCTCGCGACGGCGCTGCTGACGACGTTTCTGCCGATGACGGCGCAGGCGCAGGATGCCACCGCCACTGCGCGAGCCTTTGGCGCCCGATATTCGATGGCGGATATCAGCCTGTCGCCCGATGGCAGCAAGATCGCCATGGTGGTGCCCGGCAAGAACCGCGAAACGGCGTTGCTGATCGCCGAGCCGCTGAAGGGCGGCGAGCCGGCATCGATCATGCGATCGAGCGGCGAAGGCGATCACCTGAAATGGTGCAACTGGGCGACCGACACGCGCCTGATCTGCAAGATCCAGGTCATGCTGCGCCATGCCGGGGCGGTCGAGGCCTTTTCACGGCTGGTCTCCATCGATGTCGACGGGAAGAACTTCAAGATCGTAACGGCGCGCGCGAACGATCGATCGCTGTTCGGCAGCCGTTACGGCGGCGACGTCATCGACCTGACCGGCGACAGCAAGGGCAATATCCTGCTGCTGCGTACCTATGTGCCGGAAACGTCGATCGGGCGGCTGGTGCAGAAGGATGCCTATGGCCTGGGCGTCGAACGCGTGAACCTGTCCACGCTGGAGCGCAGGCCGACCGTGCGACCGCGCCGCGACGCGGTGGAATATATCACCGACGGCATGGGCACGATCCGCATCATGGGCGTACGGCCGATCGCCGGCACGGGTTATTCCAGCAACGTCATCAACTATTTCTATCGGCGGTCGGACGCGACCGACTGGGAACCGCTCAGCAAGCTGGAGATGGCGGGAGCGACGTGGAAGGGGTTCAATCCCTATGCCGTCGACCCCAAGCTGAACGTCGCCTACGGTTTCGAGGATGCCGGCGGCCGCAAGGGCCTGTGGCGGGTGGCGCTGGACGGGTCGATGAAACGCGAACTGGTGCTGTCGCACCCAGAGGTCGATGTCGACGGCCTGATGCGTGTCGGTCGGCAGCAGCGCGTCGTCGGCGGCAGCTTCGCCACCGACAAGCGCACCGCCGTCTTCTTCGACAAGGAGCTGCACGCGCTCTCCACGGCGCTGAGCAAGGCGCTGCCGAACCAGCCCGTGGTATCGTTCATCGACGCGAGCGCGGACGAGAATACGCTGCTGCTCTACACCCACAGCGATATCGATCCGGGGCGCTATTATGTGTTCCAGAAGGCAACCAAGCGGCTGACCGAAATCGCGCCGGCACGGCCCGAGCTGGCGACGATGAAGCTTGCGCCGATGAAGCCGGTGTCCTTCCCGGCGGCGGACGGCACGATGATCCCCGGCTATCTGACGTTGCCGGTCGGTCATTCGGGCAAGAACCTGCCCGCGATCGTGATGCCGCATGGCGGGCCGAGCGCGCGTGACGAATGGGGCTTCGACTGGCTGGTCCAGTTCTTCGCGGCGCGCGGCTATGCGGTGCTCCAGCCCAATTTCCGCGGCTCGGCCGGCTATGGCAGCGAGTGGTTCCGCAACAATGGCTTCCAGTCGTGGCGCACCGCGGTGGGCGACGTCAACGACGCCGGACGATGGCTGGTGAAGCAGGGCATCGCCGACGCATCACGGCTGGGCATCGTCGGCTGGTCGTACGGCGGCTATGCGGCGCTGCAATCGCAGGTGCTCGATCCGGACCTATACCGCGCGGTGGTGGCGATCGCGCCGGTCACCGATCTGGTGTCGCTGAAGGATCAGTATCTCGACAATCGCTATTACCCGCAGGTCGCGGCGATGATCGGGTCCGGCCCGCATTTGCGCGAGGGATCGCCGGCGCAGAATGCCGCCGCGATCAAGTCCCCGGTGCTGCTGTTCCACGGCGACCTCGATCTCAACGTCGGGATCGAGGCATCGCGCCTGATGCAGGCCCGGCTGCGCGGCGCGGGCAAGCAGGTCCAGCTGGTCGAATATGACGGCGAGGCCCATTCGATCGAGAGTGGATCGGCTCGCGCCGACATGCTGGAGAAGGCCGATGCCTTCCTGCGCACGTCCATGAAGATGTGACCCGAACGAAAAAGGGCGGCCCCGCAGGACCGCCCTTTTTCTGGCCATCGTGGCTCCGGCACGTGCCGGAGCGACAGATCAGCGGCTGTAGTATTCGACGACCAGGTTCGGTTCCATCTTCACCGGGTACGGCACTTCGTCCAGCGTCGGGACGCGGATGAAGGTGACCTTGGTGGTGCCGTCCTGAACGACATAGTCGGGCACGTCGCGCTCGGCGAGGCTCTGCGCCTCGAGCACCAGCGCCATTTCCTGCGCCTTCTTGCCCAGCGTGATCTCGTCGTTCACCGCGCAGCGACGCGACGCGATGTTGCACTTCACGCCGTTCACATAGACGTGGCCGTGGCTGACGAGCTGGCGCGCGGCGAAGATCGTCGGCGCGAACTTCGCACGGTACACGATCATGTCGAGGCGACGCTCGAGCAGGCCGATCAGGTTCTGCGAGGTATCGCCCTTCATCCGGGCAGCCTCGTCGTAGCAGTGGCGGAACTGCTTCTCGGTCACGTCGCCGTAATAGCCCTTCAGCTTCTGCTTGGCGCGCAGCTGGATGCCGAAGTCCGACACCTTGCCCTTGCGGCGCTGGCCGTGCTGGCCCGGACCGTATTCACGCTTGTTGACCGGGCTCTTCGGGCGACCCCAGATGTTCTCGCCCAAACGGCGATCGAGCTTGTGCTTGGCGCTATGGCGCTTCGACATCGTCTTTCCTTCGATTTGCTAACAACGTTGGTCCCGGTATCGCACCATCCGTGCCGGGCACGGGCAGGCCGCCTGCTTCACCGGGATGCAGGGGCGATCGCGAAGCGGCGCGCCTAGCCGCAGACCTGTTTCAAGTCAAGCTGGACAGGCCCGTGCCGGGCGGCCAAGGCGCCGCCATGACGATCCTTCCCGGACAAGAATGCACCACCATGGCCGAGGTACGCGCCGGCGTGGACCAGCTGGACCGCGAGCTGGTCGCCCTGCTGCGCCGCCGGTTCGACTATATGGACGCCGCCGCCCGCATCAAGCCGGAGCGTGGCCATGTGCGCGACGAGGGCCGCAAGGCGCAGGTCATCGCCAATGCCAGCGCTTATGCCGCCGAGCTTGGCCTGCCTGAACAAGCAATCGCGCAATTGTGGGACGCGCTGGTCGAAGCATCGATCGCTTATGAACTTGATGCCTATGATCGACGGGTAACAAAGTCTTAGGTCGCATCAGGCACAATCACGGACGGGAGGAAACACCGTCCGATGAAACGCTTGCCGCTGATCACGCCGCATCCGCCACGGCTGAGCAAACTTGCCGAGGGTCTCGCCCGGATCGAAGAGGCGGGGATCTACAGCAACAACGGACCGGTGCTGCGCGCATTCGAGGCCAGTGCCACCGAGCAATTGTTCGGCGGCAAGGGCGCTTGCCTTGCGGTTGCCAATGCGACGCTGGGGCTGATGATCGCGCTGCGCGATGCGGTGAGCGACGGGCCGGCGGGGCGGTTCGCGCTGATGCCGGCGCTGACCTTTGCCGCCACGGCGCAGGCGGCATGGTGGGCCGGGCTGACCCCCCTCGTCTGCGACATCGATGCGGACAATTGGTCCGCCGCGGCCAATGAGGAAGAGGAGCTGCTGGAGCGGCACGGGGCGCAGATCGCCGCCATCGTTCCTTATGCGACCTTCGGCTATGGCATCGACCTCGACCGGTATCGCTGGCTGTCCAACCGCTATGGCGTTGCGGTGGTGGTGGATGCGGCGGCGTCGCTGGGCACGACCGATGCCGCGGGGCTCGGCTTTGGCGCGGGCGCGCCCTTCCCCATCGTATTCTCCATGCACGCGACCAAGCCGTTCGCGACCCAGGAAGGCGGCCTGATCCACTGCGCCGACCCGGACCGGATCGAGCGGCTGCGCGCGATGGCCAATTTCGGCTTCACCGCGCCGCGCACCGCAACCTTGCCTGGCCTGAACGCCAAGCTGCCCGAAGCGATGGCGCTGGTGGCGCAGGCACGGCTGGAGGATTTCGACGCAGTGTCACGCCACCGCGAGCAGCTGGCCCGCAGCTATCGCAGCGCGGTGGCCGGTCGCTACGTGACGCAGGCGCGCCGGCCCGGCCAGCAGGCGCTGGGTTTCTTCCCGCTGCTGCTGCCGTCCGAGCGCACGCACGAGCGCGACGCGATCATCGCGCGGCTCGGCGAGGAAGGGATTGGCGCGGGGAAGTATTTCAGCCCGCACCTCGGCGAACAGCCGTGGATCCGCAGCATCGGCCATATCGAACAGACGCCGGTCGCCGACATGGTGGGCGGCCGGCTGCTGTCGCTGCCGCTGTCCGACACCATGACGCCCGACGACGTCCACCATGTCGTCGCGACGCTCGACCGGGTGGTGGCGCGGCGCAGCCGTCCGATCGCCGTCTCCGCACCGCCGGTTGCGGAAACGATGATCATCGGCGGCGGCCCGGCCGGCACCGCGATGCTGACCGCGGCGAGCCGCCACGGCCTGCTGCCCGAATTGTCGCGCGGGCTGGTGATCGTCGAGCGTGACGGCGCGATCGGCGGCGGGCAGCTTGGCCGCTATGCCATCACGTCGGACTCGACTGCGCAGACCTTCCTGTCGGCGATCGAGAACAATCCCGACGGCGCGATCGCGTCGCTGGTCGATCATCCCGCGGCGCTGGCAGTGGCGCGGCATCGCGCCTCGCTCGGCGTGCCGCTAGCCGAGGTCGGCCCGCTGCTGCGTGCGGTCGGCGAGCGGCTGCACGCCGGCGTCACCGCGCAGGGCGGAACGGTCCTGACCAATACCGAGGCGCTGGGCGCGCGGCGCAAGGACGGACTGTGGCACGTCCGCCTGCGCGATGGCGCAACCCACAACGACAGCGAGCGGGTGGCGCGCAACCTGGTGATCGCGACCGGCGGGCATCAGCCGCTCGACCGGCTGGTGACGCAGGAGGTGGCCGGCGTGCCGCTGATGGAGATTGCCGGCAACCGGCTGCTCCAGTCGGATTCGGTGCTGGCGCGCGGCGGGTTCGAGATGGTCGCCGACCTCCTGTCGCAGAAGCGCAGCCCCCGGGTCGCGGTGATCGGCGGATCGACCAGCGCGCTGACCACCGTGGCGCTGCTGCTGCGCGAGCGACCCGCACTGCCCTTTGGCGCGGGCGGGATCACGCTGCTGCACCGCCGGCCGCTGCGCCCCTTCTACCATTCGGTGGATGCCGCCCATGGCGAGGGCTTCACGGATTTCGGCCCGAGCGACATCTGCCCGGTATCGGGCTTCGTCTATCGCCTCGCCGGCTTCCGGCTGGAGGCGCGCGAGCTGGTGCTGCGGATGCTGGGGATCGACGGTCGTACGCCCGAGCCGCGCGTGGCGCTGCACCGGGTGGCCGGTGACGAGGATGCGGCCGCGCGCGACATCCTGGCCGGGGCGGATCTGGTCATCGCGGCGCTCGGCTATCGCCCGCGCGCCCTGCCGCTGGAGGATGCCGACGGGCGCCCGCTGTCGATCGCCGCGCACAGCGGTGCGCCGATGGTCGACGACGCCTGCCGCGTGCGCGATGCGGCAGGGGCGCCGGTCCCCGGCCTTTACGGCATCGGGCTGGCCGCCGGCTTCGTCCCGCACGGGCGGCTGGGCGGCGAGTCGAGCTTCGTCGGCCAGGCAAACGGCCTGTGGCTGTGGCAGAATGACGTGGGCATGATGATCGTCGACCAGCTTCTCGCCGGGCGGACGCGCGCGGCGGCATGACGCTGATGCCCGCCGTCAGCGTCATCATGGCGGCGTATAATGGCGCCGAGTTCCTGCCCGCCACGCTGGCGACGCTGCAGAAGCAGACCCGTGGCGATTTCGAGATCATCGTCGTCGACGATCGTTCGACCGACCATACGCTGGACGTGCTGCGATCATGGCCCGACCCGCGGCTGCGGGTGATCGCGCTGGAGCAGAATGGCGGGCCGGTGCGTGCGCGCAACCGTGCCGTCGCCGAGGCACGCGGCCGCTATATTGCCGGGCTGGACCAGGACGATCTTTGCCTGCCGGAACGGTTCGCGCGACAGGTCGCCTATCTCGATGCCCATCCGGAAATGGTGATGGTGGCGAGCGCGACGGAGGTGCTGGACGGCGCGCGCCTGCTACCCTCCCCGCACGTCGCCTATACCTCGCCCGCGCTGCTGCGCTGGCTGATCCGGATCGAGAATCCGTTTGTCTGGTCGTCGGTGATGGTGCGTGCGGACGCCGCGCGCCGGCTGACGCCATTCACCCGGCCGGAGATCCTCTATGCCGAGGATTTCGACCTCTATCATCGCCTGTCGGCGCTGGGCCCGATCGCCCGGATCGACACCCCGCTGCTCGCCTATCGCCGTCACGCCGGCGGAGCGTCGCAACGCTATGAGGATATCATGCTGACGAGCGCGCGGCGCGTGCTGGCAGGGGCCTATGCGCCGGTGCTGGGCGAGGACGCGGATGCCGCGGCGGCGCTGGTGGTCGAGCATCTGATGCACCGCCAACCCGTGCCGGACCGCGCGACGCTGGCCCGGCTCGGCGATGTGCTGGTGCGATTGCAGGAGGCGTTTTTGCTGGAGCAGCCGTGCGAGGCGGCGAATGTCCGGCTGGTCCGCTGGACCACGGCGCGGCGCTGGGCCGACGTGGCGCGCGCCTCGCTGCGGTCGGGGACGCTGACGCTGGCGGAGGCGCTGCGCGTCCGGCCGCCGCACCTGGGCCTTGGTCATGCAGGGCTGGAAGAATTGCTCTGGGCCCGGCTGATCGGCCGCGCGCGACGCGCGGCCGGCCGCCATCAGACCTTCGCGGCGTAGATCATCCGGCCCTGGCCGAGCCGCTCGAACGTTTCCGCCAGTTCACGCTCACCGACCGCGAAACAGCCCTGGCTGCGGCCAAGGCGGCCGTGCGTGCGGACCATGTCCGGGTTCGAATACCAGGCGCCATGCACCACGATCGCGCGGGCGAGCGCATTGTCGTTGGTCGGATCGAGGCCGATCAGCCGCTGCGACTTGCCATGCTTCCCGACATAGTAATTGTCGGCGAGGAAGGCGCCTTCGCACGACGCATTCGAGCCGTTCTTGTTCGAGAAGCGCTGCAGGAAGCCGGTGTGCCCCGGATCGGAGCCGCTGCCATGCGCGACCAGCTTCGACACGCTCTTGCCGCTGACCAGATCGATGAAGTGGAAGCGCGGCTGCGACGAAGGTGCTGAGAAATCCGCGATGACAATCCGGTCGCGCAGCTTGATCGTGTTGCCGTGACGCTCCAGCGCGGCGAGCGCCTCGCGCATCAATTCCGGGCGGACGACGCGCGGCGAACTGGGCACGACGCGGGGCGCAGGGCGCACCGGCGCCAGACCGGAGGACGTCAGCGGCACCTGCTTGGGCTCCGCCGCGCGCATCGCGGCAGACACCGCGTCCGGAATAATCATTGCCCCCGCCAGAGCACCCGCCGTCTTCAACAATCCGCGGCGCGTCGGCACCGTGTCACCCATCTTCGCCATCAATCTTACAGTCCCTTCCCGCTAAGCGACTGTATAGCAGGGAAAAGGTGAAAAATCTTCAGCAGCGGGAACCAATCTGCCGGATTCGCGTGCGTCCACCGCGCAAATCGCGCGGCTCATCGTATGGCACAAATGTCAATAGCGCGCGTTTACTGATGCGACGGCCCGACGATCGGGCCACCACAACAAAATGGGGTCGCACCATGCGCATGATTCGCGCCTTGCTGCCGGCTGCCTTTGGACTGGCAGCCATCACGTCTATGCCCGCTCTGGCGGAAACGTCAACGTCGACTGCGACGGCGACCGCCGGGTCGGCGAGCCATGTCACATCCTCTGCCGTTGCGCTGGTCGAAGCCGCAGCGACGCTGACACCCGGCAAGTATCTGTGGGAAAATGACGTCGCGGCCGGGCCGGTGAGCATCCTCATCAGCATCCCGGACCAGAAGGCCTATGTGTATCGCGGCGATGCGCTGGTCGCGGTGTCGACCGTGTCGACGGGCAAGGAAGGCAAGGAAACGCCGGTCGGCGTGTTCACCATCCTCCAGAAGAAGGAGATGCACCGCTCCAACCTCTACGACAATGCGCCGATGCCGTTCATGCAGCGCCTGACGTGGGACGGGATCGCAATTCATGCCGGCAAGAACCCGGGCTTCCCCGCCTCGCACGGCTGCATCCGCGTGCCGGCAAGCTTCGCCAAGAAGCTGTTCGCCGCAACCGAGATGGGCGCGACCGTCGAGGTGACCGACGTTTCCTACTCGGGTGACATGCCCGCGCCGCGCAGCGATGCGCAGATGACGATCGCGGCCAATGAGGCGGCGATCAAGGGCGGCGCGACGGAAATCGCCAGCCGCTGAGGTCCGCGCACAACGATCGGCAGGTGCCGCGCACGTGGCGGCACCCGCGGATCTCCTTCCTGCTTACTTCTTGATCAGGCCGATCTCGACCAGCCGCTCATGCAGATAGCCGTTGGCAGTGATCGGCGTCGGATAGCGGTTCGGGTTTTCGGCCGTGATCGTCTGCGGCAGCGTTTCGATCATGAAATCGGGCGCGGGGTGCAGGAAGAACGGCATCGAATAGCGCGAATGACCGCGACGCTCGACCGGCGGATTGACGACGCGGTGGGTGGTCGACGGCAGGACATGGTTGGTCAGCCGCTGCAGCATGTCGCCGACGTTGACGACCATCGCGCCCTCCGGCGGCTTGATCGCGAGCCACTGGCCCGAATCCCGGTCGAGGAGTTCGAGCCCCGATTCCTCGGCGCCGAGCAGCAGGGTGATGAGGTTGATATCCTCATGCGCGCCGGCGCGAACCCCCTCCGCATCGGCCGGGATCGGCGGATAGTGGAGCAGGCGAAGCACCGAATTGCCGTCCTTCACGGCCGGATCGAACCAGTCGGGGGCGAGGCCCAGGTCACGCGCGATGGCGGAGAGCAGCTTGTCGCCCGCGGTGTCGAATGCCTGGAACAGCTCGAGGAACGTGTGGCGGAAACCCTCCGGCCGGGTCGGCCAGACATTGGCGGGCATTTCGTCGGCATAGGGGTGGCCGGCGGGCAGTTCGCGCCCCACGTGCCAGAATTCCTTCAGGTCGACGTGCTTGGCGTCCTTGGCGATCTCGGTCTTGAACGGCGTGTAGCCACGCGCGCCGCCGGCGCCTTCGACGAAATAGCCGCGCTTCTCCACCTCCGGGAGCGCGAACAGCGCCTCCGTCTGACGCCAGGCGCGCGCAATCAGATCCTGCGGCACGCCGTGATCCGCGACGATCGCGAACCCGAATCGGCGGAACGACCCGCCCAGATCGGCCGCGAAGCGATCGGGATCGCGCGCCTGATCGGCAAGGCTCAGGGTCGGCACCTTCGCCAGCGGGGTATCAAGCATCACAAACGCCTCAATCACGAAATAATGAAAGGCGCCACATAGTCATCCGACGGTTCGCCCGCCAGTGCGCGGGGCCGCCCGCGCGTCCTGGCGAGCGGGTGTTCAGCCGCCGATCGTCACCGTGCCGGCGGCGCGGTCGCCGGCTGGTTGCAGGTCGATGCGGAACGGTTCGCCATCGGTGTCGCCGCTCAGCGTGTTGCCCGAGACCTTCACCGTTGTCCCGGCCTTGGCGAACTCGCCGGCCAGCCAGTCGCGCACCGTGTCGACGGCCGCGGGGCTTTCGAACGACATGCGCACCACGCCGTCACCCTCATTACCGCCGGCGTTGACGTTCATCGCGCCGATCTTCGTCCCCGGATAGAGGTGAACGCCGTTGATCTCGAAATTGTCGCCGGTGAACTGCATGCGCGGCAGCTTGATCGAACCCTTGAGGAGCGGCGTGTCGAGCTTCACCTCCCCCGTCGCGCCATTGATCGACGCGGCGCCGTTGCCAGCATCGATCGACACGGTTGTGCCCTGCCCATCCTGGCGATCGCAGGCCGCGAGGCCAAACGCGCAGAGCGCGACGGGAAGCAGGAGCGAACGCATGGCAGACCTTTCGTGTACTGTTTCGATAACACACTAACCAAGCGGGTGGTTCCGGCAAGCCTGCCCGTCAAGCCGGCTGACACGACGACCGTTCCCGCCTAGGGCGGCGCGATGTCCGCGCCCCTTCCCGTCGCCAACGTCGATCGCGGCGCCCCGATCCACATCGGCGAATTCATCGCCATGACCGCGTCGCTGATGGCGATGGCGGCGCTGGGCATCGACACGATGCTGCCCGCGCTGCCCGACATCGGCAACGCGCTGGGCGTGACCGACGTCACCGATCGCCAATATGTCATCACCATCTTCAGTGTCGGCTTTGGCGTCGCGCAGCTGCTGCACGGACCGCTGACGGATCGGTTCGGGCGGCGGCGCCTGCTGCTGGTCGTGCTGGCGCTTTATGCCGCGACCAACATTCTTGCCGCGCTGGCGCAAAGCTTCCCCCTGCTGCTGGTCGCGCGCTTCCTGGGCGGGTCGTGCGTCGCCGGGTGCCGCGTCGCGACCGTCGCGATGGTGCGCGATTGTTTTTCCGGCCGGTCGATGGCGCGGATCATGTCGCTGGCCTTCATGGTGTTCATGGCGGTGCCGGTCGCGGCGCCGGCGCTGGGCGCCGGCATCCTGCTGTTCGGCGACTGGCGGACGATCTTCTGGATCATCGCCGGGGCAGCGCTGCTGCTCGCCGGCTGGATCGCGATCCGCCTGCCCGAGACGCAACATCCCGAGGATCGCCGCCCCATCGAGCCCGGACCAATCCTGGCCGGCTGGCGCATCGCGCTGACCGACCGCCTGTCGCTCGGCTATTCGCTGGCGGCCGCAGCGCTGACCGGCGCACTTTACGGCTATCTCGGCACGATCGAGCCGATCATGGCCGAGACATTCGGCAGCCCGCAGCTGCTGATCGTCGTGTTCGCGACGACCGCGGCAACCATGGCGGTGGCCAATCTCGCCAATTCGCGGCTGGTGATGCGGCTGGGCATGCGCCGGCTGGGGCATGGCGCGGTCGCGGCACTGGTGGTGATCAGCCTGGCGCATCTCGCGCTGGTGCTGACCGGGCGCGAGACGCTGTGGACCTTTGGCCTTGCGCAGGCACTGACGCTCGCCTGTTTCGCACTGTCCACGTCCAACTTCTCGTCGCTGGCGATGGAGCGGATGGGGCATATCGCGGGCACGGCTTCGAGCGTGCAGGGGTTCCTGGCGATCACGATCGGGTCGGGGCTGGGCATGGTGGTGGGCCAGTCATTCGACGGCACCACTGCGCCACTGACGATCGCCTTCCTGCTTGCGGGACTTGCCGCGCTGCTCGCCGCCGGGCTGACGGAGCGCGGGCGGTTGTTCCACCCCGCCTGAGCTACACTGCGCGGCCCACGCGATGCGCCGGAACCGCGCGTAGCGTGCGGCCGTTGCAGCATCCTCGATCAGGAGGATTATCATGGGCGGCCATCAGGTGACGAGCCACGGTTCGGGTGACGACGGTTTTGACGAGGATGGCTATGACGAAAGCCAGCGTGCCGAAATCCTGGAAGCGACGCGGGACGGGCCGGGCGACGGCACGATCATCACCGATCTTGATCCCGATACCGACGCCAACGACGACGATGACGAGCAGGAAGACGAACTGCTGATGCGCGACGATCAGGTCGCCGAGCAGGATGACGATGCCGATCAGGATGAGGACGATATCGATGAAGACGTCGTCCAGGATGAATTCGACGACGGGTCGATCGCCGAAGATGAAGATCTCGACGACCCGGACGATGTCGCGCTCAATCCCTGACCGGCAGCGGCGGCGCTTCGTCCTGACGACGGCAACGCTGCTGCTGGCGACCGCCTGTTCGCCGCAGCAGCCGTCGGGCCAGGTCGATATCGGCAATGCCGCGCAGGCAGCGCACGAATCGGTCGGAGCCTATGCCAGCGGGTCGAGCAGCAGCGGTCCGACGGCTGCATCGACGGCCCCGGCGAGCGCCCGGCCCGCTCCCCTCGCCTCCCCATCTGCCAGCGCATCAGCGCCAGTGGCGGGCGCGACAGAAACGGTGGCGGAGCCCGGCGCCGCGGAGGCCGCGGCGGTCGTGCGCCGCTACCTGGCGCTGATCGCCGACCGCGATTTCGCCACCGCCCGGTCGCTATGGGACCGGGGCGGCGCGGCGTCAGGCATGAGCGAGGCGGATTTCGCCGCCAGCTTCGCACGCTATCGCAGCTTCAAGGGCGAGGTGGGCGAGCCGGGCCGGATCGATGCCGGCGCCGGGCAGCGGTACATCACCGTGCCGGTGCGCGTGACCGGCACGCTGAAGAATGGCGATCCCTTCACGCTCGCCGGGCCGATCACGCTTCATCGCACCGGCCCCGTCGACGGTGCCACCGAGCAGCAGCGGCAATGGCATATCTCGGCTTCGGCGCTGAAGCCGCGCCCCGGCGCCGCTGCCCCCGCAACGCCTGACCAGGTGACGGCGCGGTTCCGGTGCCGCGACGGCCTCGCCTTCACCGCCGTCTTCGACAATGCCGCCGGTACCGTGGCGCTGGCCCTGCCGGGCGCGAAGGTGCAGATCCCCGCGCAGCGCGCCGCGTCCGGCATCTGGTATGAAGGAAGCGGCTACGAACTGCGCGGCAAGGGGCGCGACGCGACGCTGACCGAGCCGTCGGGAAAGCAGCACGCATGCCGTGATCTTGACAATTAAGGGGCCAAGCGGCCGGCAGCTTCCAACCGCCGTCGGACGCGACTAGGCGGGAATCATGCCGACGCTCGCGCTCCTGCTGATCTCCAACGTCTTCATGACGATCGCCTGGTATTGGCATTTGAAGGGCGGCATGGCGAAGCCGCTGCCCACCGTCATCCTGTTGAGCTGGGCAATCGCGCTGGTCGAATATTGTTTCGCCGTGCCGGCCAACCGGCTGGGTTATGCCAGCGGGTGGAGCGGCGGGCAGCTGAAGATCGCGCAGGAGGTGATCACGCTGCTGGTGTTCGGCGTCTTTGCGGTCGTTGTGCTGGGCGAACAATTGAGCTGGCGGCACGCCGGCGCCTTCGTCTGCCTGGTCGGCGCCGCCGCCTTCATGTTTGCCGGGAAAAGCTGACGCCTCAAGGGCGCCAGTGGGTGACCGTGTCGGCAAGATCCGGCCGCGGGCGTTCCTCCAGCGGCCGCGACGGCGTGCCGATAAAGATGAAGCCGGCGATCCGCTCGGGGGCCGCGCCAAAGGCATCGCGCACCCGGTCGTCAAACGCCGCCCACGTCGTCAGCCAGCCGCCGGCAAAGCCCATCGCATGCGCCGCATGGAGCAGGTTCATGCACGCCGCACCCGCCGACAATTCCTGTTCCCACAAGGGAATCTGGCTGTCGGTGCGCGGCGATGACAGGGCGACGACCAGCGCCGCGGCCTGATGCGCGAACTGTTCGATCGATTCGAGCTCGAGCCGCTTCGCCTCCGGTCGCTCTGCCAGATACGCCGCCCGCAGCACCTCGGCGAAGGCGTCGCGCTGGTCCGCCCCGACGATGACGAAACGCCACGGCGCCAGCTTGCCATGATCGGGCGTGCGGCAGGCGATGGCGCACATTTCCTGCAGCTGCGCGTCGCTCGGTCCCGGGCCGGCGAGATCGCGCGGCTTGCCCGAGCGGCGGGTGCGCAGAAGCGCGAGAGGAGAGGAAAGGTCATTGAACATGCGCCTCTTTATCGCGAATCGTTCGCAAGTCGAGCGTCCAACCGCGAAACGTTTCGTTCGCAACAATGCTTGGGCATCGCGAAATTGCGCGCTAGGCTGAATCAATTCGGGATATCGATGATCCCCACCTGACTTCCAGGGAGCGTATTTTGCCCATCATCCCCTCGATCGCACTGGGATTCCTTGCGATCCTGCTCGCTGGCGGTGTCGCCGGCGCGGTCAAGAAGGGCCCCGAGTTCATGGGGCACCCCAAAGGCCTGTACGTGCTGTTCTTCGCCGAAATGTGGGAGCGTTTCTCCTACTATGGCATGCGCGCGCTGCTGATCTTTTACCTGACCAAGCACTGGCTGTTCGACGACAGCAAATCGAACCTCATCTACGGCGCCTATACCAGCCTGGTGTACATCACCCCGGTGCTCGGCGGCTATCTGGCCGATCGCTATCTGGGTCAGCGCAAGGCGGTGACCTTCGGTGCGGTCCTGCTGACGCTTGGCCATCTGCTGATGGCGGTGGAAGGCGACGGCGGCCAGGGATCGGCCGCAATCAACGTCTTCTGGCTGGCGCTTGCCTTCATCATCGTCGGCACCGGCTTCCTGAAGGCCAATATCTCGGTGATCGTGGGGCAGCTCTACCCGCTGACCGACACGCGCCGCGACGGTGCCTACACCATCTTCTACATCGGCATTAACACTGGCGCTGCAATCGGCACGATCATGGCCGGCTGGCTGGGCGAGACCTATGGCTGGGCCTATGGCTTTGGCGCGGCGGGCGTCGGCATGCTGCTCGGCCTCATCGTCTTCATCCTCGGCAAGCCGCTGCTGCTGGGCAAGGGTGAGGCACCGCGGCCGCTGAAGGCGCGGACCGAATGGTCGCTTTATGCGGTCGGCCTCGCCTCCGTCCTCGTGATCTGGGCGCTGGTCCAGTATCAGGACGTCATCCAGACGCTGCTGATCATCTCGGGCATCGGCATGCTGGGCTATGTGCTGTTCGAGAGCCTGAAGCTGGAACGGCACGCCCGTGACCGGATGTTCGTGGTGCTGTTCCTGATCGCGCTGAACCCGGTGTTCTGGGGCCTGTTCGAACAGGCGGGCGGCAGCCTCAACCTCTACACCGATCGCTTCGTCGATCGTGGCGGGGTGCCGGCATCGCTGTTCCAGTCGATCAACCCGATCTACATCGTGCTGCTCGGCCCGATCTTCGCAGGCCTGTGGGTATTCCTGGGCAAGCGCGGGCTGGAGCCGTCGGCGCCGGCCAAGTTCGGCCTCGCGCTGGCGCAGGTCGGCCTGTCGTTCCTGGTGTTCGTCTGGGGCGCCCATACCGTCGGCGTCGAAGTCGCAACGCCGGTGTTCTTCGTCTTCGCCATCTACTTCCTGCAGACGACCGGTGAGCTGTGCCTGTCGCCGGTGGGGCTCAGCGCGATGAACCGGCTCGCCCCCAAGCACCTCGCCAGCCTGATCATGGGCGCCTGGTTCTACATGACGGCGGTCGGCAATTTCGTCGCCGGCAAGATCGGTGAGGCGACCGGCGGCGAAGGCGGCGAGATGACCAAGAAGGCGACGCTGGCGGTCTATTCCACCATCGGCTGGTGGACGATCGGCATCGCCGCGGTCGTCCTGGTGCTGAGCCCGCTGGTCAAGCGGATGATGCACCTCGACACGCTGCACGACGACACCGACCATGCGATGGCCGGCGAGCCGGAGCTTGCCGAACCGGCGGCGACGGGGCTGAACACGGCGGGAGAAACGCGCCGCTGACACGATACCGGCCTGTCACCGCGGACGCATCGCGCGTGACGGGCCGGCACGGACCAACAACGGGGGAGGATCGAAGATGGGCAACGTCGTGGCGGCCGCGATCGCGTTCGCAGGAACGCACTTTCTTCTGTCCCATCCGCTGCGCCCGCCCCTGATCCGCGCGATCGGGCAGAAGGGCTTTCTGGGCCTCTACAGCCTGGTCGCGCTCGCCACGCTCATCTGGCTGGTGCTCGCCTATCGCGCCGCGCCCGCCGCCGCCCTGCTATGGCCGGTCGGCAATGTCCTGTGGGCGATCGGCACCATCCTGATGCTGCTGGCGGCGATCCTGTTCATGGGATCCTTGGTCCGCAACCCCGCGCTGCCGGAAGCGAACACCGATGTCGTGCCGACCGCGGCGGGCGTCTTTGCCATCACCCGGCACCCGATGATGTGGAGCCTCGCCATCTGGGGCACGGTCCACATCATGGTCTTTCCCGATCCGGCCAATATCGTCGTTGCGCTGTCGATCATCGTCCTGGCGCTGGCCGGCGCGCGGATGCAGGACCGCAAGAAAGAGAAACTACAGCCCGAATTCTGGCGCGAGTGGGAGCGGCGGACCAGCTTCTGGCCGTTCGCTGCCATTGCCGCGAAGCGCGCGCGGATCGGCAGGATCGGTGGCCATGCGCTGGGCGGCGGCACCGTCGTATGGCTGGCGGCGACCTGGGCGCATATTCCGCTGTCCGGCTGGCCGGCCGGCATCTGGCGCTGGATCGGCTGAGCCCTTCCCTCGCCCGATCGACGGGGATCAGCGCCGCAGCGTATCGAGGTCCGCGCGCGTATTCACATTGGTGGGAAGGTGATCGAGCGTGACCGCGCGTGCGCCCACCGCGGCCGCCCAGCGGCGCACCGCGCGCGGCTGATCGGCGGCCAGCCAGTCCTGCAGATGATCGGCAAGGCTGCTCGGCCAGTGCCCGACCACCGGCAGGCCTTCGACATAGGCAGGGCCCTCGCCGGCAAGCCGCCGCGCGAGGTCGGCGGGCAGCAAGGGCACGTCGCATGGCGCGCTCAGCACCGCGGCAAAGCCGTGATTGCGCGCCCAGGCCAGCGCCCCCGCGAGTGCGCCGAGCGGCCCTAGCCCGGGCGCCGGGCGGTCGGCGACGCTGGTGAGCGTGCCATGCTGGCGCCCGACCACGATCACCGCCGCTGCCTGATCGGCCAGCGCCTGCGCCACATGGTCGATCAGCGGGCGCCCCTCGAACAAGGCCAGCGCCTTGTCCGACCCGAAGCGGCTCGCCGCGCCGCCGGCCATGATGGCGCCGAGGATGGGTTGGCTGGTCGTCATCACCTCACCCTAACCGCTGCGACCACAAAGGAGAAAAGGCCCGGCGATCGGATCGCCGGGCCCCTTCGGTACGCGCCGTTACTTCCGGCAAAACTGTTAGCGGCAGCTCACGTTGCCACGATCCACCTGCGAGCCGAGCAGCGCACCCGCACCAGCGCCGATCAGCGCGCCGAGCGTGTTCGAGCTGCCATTGGCGAGCAGGCTGCCGAGCACGCCGCCGCCCAGGCCACCGATGATCAGGCCGGTCGTGCCATCATTGCGGCGGCAGTAATACCGCCCGTTGTTGCCGCGATAGATGCGGTCGTTCCGGCCGAGGCGACGGGTCTGATAATATTGGCCGTCGCGATAAAAGTTGTCGGCGTAATAACGCTGCTGGCCCGGAGGCAGGCGATTATAGTCGTAGCGACCCCATTGGTTGCGATCGCGGCGCCAGTCGTTGCGCGCGTCGCGGCGATAGTCCTGGCGCGCGTCACGCACGTCGCGGCGATATTCGCGCTGCGCCTGGCGCACGTCGCGCGGCGAATCCGCCCGGCGCAGGAACGAGGGTCCCGCGGCGCGGAACAGGTCAGTCGCGCAGCAGTTCGTTGATGCTGGTCTTGGACCGGGTGCGCTCATCCACGCGCTTCACGATCACCGCGCAGTAGAGGCCAAGGTTGCCACCGCCGGTCGAGCCGGGGACGACTACGGCATAAGGCGGCACTTCGCCGATGAAGGTTTCGCCGGTCGCGCGATCGATGATCTTGGTCGACGCGCCGAGATAGACGCCCATCGACAGCACCGCGCCCTCGCCCACGCGAACGCCCTCCGCGACCTCCGAGCGCGCCCCGATGAAGGCGCCGTCGCCGATGATCACCGGATCGGCCTGCAGCGGCTCCAGCACGCCGCCGATACCGGCGCCGCCCGACAGATGGACGTTCTTGCCGATTTGCGCGCATGAGCCGACGGTCGCCCAGGTATCGACCATCGTCCCCTCACCGACATAGGCGCCGATGTTGACGAAGCTGGGCATCAGGATCGCGCCCTTGCCGATGAAGGCGCCGCGGCGAACCACGCTGCCCGGCACCGCGCGGAAGCCGGCGTCGCGGAACTCCGCCTCGCTCCAGCCGGAGAATTTGGACGGCACCTTGTCGAACCAATGACCAGCGCCCGGCCCGTTATCGATCAGCGCATTGTCGTTCAGGCGGAACGACAGCAGCACCGCCTTCTTCAGCCACTGGTTGACGCGCCAGCCGCCATCGCCGTCCGGTTCGGCGACGCGCGCCTTGCCGGAATCGAGCAGCGCCAGCGCGCGGTCGACGGCGACGCGCACCTCGCCCGCGGTGGAGACGCCGATGTCCGCCCGGTTTTCCCAGGCGGTGTCGATCGTGGTTTCGATGTCGGTCATTTGCCTTCCAATATGCTGGTCAGCCACGCGGTGAGATCCGGCGTGGTGAAATCGATGAAACTGCGGTCGCTGTCATGCGCCTGTTCGGATCCGTTATCGACCCAGACGGTCGTCATGCCGATCGCCTTGGCCGGCGCCAGGTTGCGCGCCATGTCGTCGGCGAACAGCGCCGTCGTCGGATCGATCGACAGTCGTTCGCACAGGCCGGCATAGGCCGACGGCGCGGGCTTCGGCGCCAGATCCATGGCGTGAATATCGTGCACCGCCTCGAAGCTTTCGCCCAGCCCGAGCCGGTCGAGCACGCGCGCGGCATAAGGCGCGTCGCCATTGGTGAAGACCACCTTGCGCCCCGGCAGCTTTGCGACGGCGGCGGCGAGCGGCACGTTTTCCTCCAGCACGTCCATCTCCACGTCGTGGACGAAATCGAGAAAGTCGTGCGGGTCGACGTGATGCTCCGCCATCAACCCGGCGAGCGTGGTGCCATGGCCAAGGAAATAGGCCTTCTGGATCCGCCGCGCCTCCCCCCGGTCAGTGCCGAGAAGCCGGGCGATATAGTCCGTCATCTTGGCGTCGATCTGCGCGAAGAGATCGGCGCTCGACGGGTAGAGGGTATTGTCCAGATCGAAGATCCAGGCGCGGATATGGTCTAGACCCGGCGGCATGGCGCTGCGTTACGGACGCCGGCGCGCACGGGCAAGCCAATCCGGCCAAAGCCGTGCTTGGGCACGGTGAAGCTGGGGATGGTTGCGATCGGCAACCCTTCCGCCCACATCATCAGCCATGACCAAATATTCGCTGCTCGATCTCGTCCCGGTCGTCGAAGGCGGTACCGTCGCCGACGCGCTTGCCAATGCCGCCGATCTGGCCCGCCATGCCGAGGCGCATGGCTACAACCGCTATTGGGTGGCGGAGCATCACGGGATGGAGGGCATCGCCTCCGCCGCGACCGCGGTGGTGATCGCGCATGTCGGCGCGGCGACCAGCACGATCCGAGTCGGCGCGGGCGGCATCATGCTGCCAAACCATGCGCCGCTGCAGATCGCCGAACAGTTCGGCACGCTCGACGCGCTGTTCCCGGGCCGCATCGACCTGGGGCTGGGCCGGGCGCCGGGCAGCGACCAGCGCGTGGCGCGGGCGATCCGCCGCACGCTGGACAGCGATCCCAACGCCTTCCCCAACGATGTCGTGGAGCTGCAAAGCTACCTTGCCGATGATGGCCGCACCGGCATCACCGCGACCCCGGGTGCTGGCGCCAAGCCGCAGCTGTGGATCCTCGGCTCCTCGCTGTTCGGGGCGCAGCTCGCCGCGATGCTCGGGCTGCCCTATGCCTTTGCCTCGCATTTCGCGCCCGATGCGCTCGACCAGGCGATGGAAATCTATCGCCGCGACTTCCGCCCCTCGGCGCAGCTTGAGCGGCCCTATGCGATGGCCGGCTTCAACGTCTTCGCCGCCGATACGCGCGACGAGGCGGAATTCCTCGCCACCTCGCAGCAGCAGCAGTTCGTCGCGCTGCGCACCGGCAATCCGGGCAAGATGAAGCCGCCGGTGCGCGGCTATCGCGAAAGCCTGCCGCCGACCCATGCGCGGATCCTCGATTCCGTGCTGTCGTGCAGCGCGGTCGGCGACCGCGACGATGTGGCGGCGGGGATCGCTGCCTTCGTCAAGCGGACGGGGATCGACGAGGTGATGCTGACCAGCAGCATCTACGACCATGAGGCGCGCAAGCGCAGCATCGCCATCGCCGCCGAAGCGATGCGGGTGCCCGAACTGGCCTGATTACCGATGATGCCCCCGGCGCTGCCGCCGGGGGACATCGTCAGGCCGCGACGCGCGCCACCTCGGGCCGGGCGCGCAGGCCCAGCAAGTGGCAGATCGCGAAGCTCAGTTCCGCGCGGTTCAACGTGTAGAAATGGAATTGCTTCACGCCGCCCGCATACAGCTTGCGGCACAATTCCGCGGCGAGCGTGGCAGAGACCAGCTGCCGCGCATCGGGCAGGTCGTCCAGCCCGGCGAACAGATGCTCCATCCAACCCGGCACATCGGTACCGCACATCTTCGACATGCGCTGGACCGCGGCGAAGTTGCTGACCGGCATGATGCCCGGCACGATCTCCGCATCGATGCCGGCCGCCGCCACCGCATCGCGAAAGCGGAAGAAGACGTCGGGCGAGAAGAAGAACTGGCTGATCGCGCGCGTGGCGCCAGCGTCCATCTTGCGCTTCAGATTGTCGAGATCGATCGCCGCATCGCCCGAATCAGGGTGGCATTCGGGATAACAGGCAACGGAAATCTCGAACGGGTGCAACCGGCGCAGCCCCTCGACCAGCGCAGCGGCATTCTCATAGCCGCCCGGATGCGCGGCATAACGCTCACCCACGCGCGGCGGATCGCCGCGCAGCGCGACGATGTGGCGCACGCCAGCGGCCCAATATTGCTCGGCCACCGCGTCGATCTCCTCGCGCGTCGCCTCGACACAGGTAAGGTGCGCGGCGGCGGGAATGCTGGTTTCCCGCGCGATCCGCGCGACCGTGTTGTGGGTGCGCTCGCGGGTCGATCCGCCGGCGCCATAGGTCACCGAGACGAAGCGCGGCGCGAGCGGCGCCAGCGTCGCCATCGACTTCCACAGCGTCGCTTCCATCGCCGGCGTCTTGGGCGGGAAGAATTCGAAGCTGACCTCCGCGTCGCCGGCGACATTGGCGAACAGCGGCGCATCCAGCGCCCGGCGCGCCTCTTCCAGCTGATTGATCGATAGGGTCATGCCGCCTTCACCTCGTGCAATGTCGTGCCCGGCTTCTTGCCGAGGGCCGCGGCCGGCTTTCGCCCCAGCCAGATCTTTACCGTCAGTTCGCCGCCTTCCAGCGTCTCGATCCGTTCCGCGACCAGCCCGGCCGCGTCGAACCAGCCGCTGATCTGCGCATCGGAAAAGCCGAGCCGCGTGTGTGCGTCGCGCGTGCGCAATTCCTCGCGATCATGCGGCGCAAAGTCCGCGATCAGTAGTCGTCCGCCCGGCGCCAGCACGCGCGCCGCCTCGACGATCGCGGCGCCCGGCTGCTGCGCATAATGGAGCACGTGATGGACGATCGCGACATCGGCCGCGGCATCGCCCAGCGGCAGCGAATACAGGTCCGCCTGGCGCAACTCGGTATTCGCCAGGCCACGCTCACCGATCTTGGCGCGCGCGATACGCAGCATCTCGGAGCTGCGATCGATCCCCAACGCGCTGTCGGCGCGCGGCGCGAACAGCTCGATCATCCGCCCCGTACCGGTGCCGATATCGATCAACCGGCCGAGCGGTGCATCGCCCAGCATCTGCTGCATCGCCTTTTCCACATCGGTTTCGGCAATGTGGAGCGAGCGGATCGCATCCCATTCGGTGGCATGCGCCTCGAACCATTGCGACGCGGACGCCGCGCGGTCGGCGCGTACCGCGGCAAGGCGCGCCGCGTCGGTCGCCCCTTCGCGATCCGGAACGTCGCCTTCCCATGAATCGATCGCTGCCAGTACCGGATCGACCAGCGCGGGGGCACCCAGCGCGACGAACACCCAGCTGCCTTCCTTGCGCCGCTCGGTCAGGCCGGCGTCGCAAAGGATCTTCACATGGCGGCTGACACGCGGCTGGCTTTGCCCCAGAACGAGCGCAAGCTCACCGACCGACAATTCCATCGTGCGCAGCAGACGCAGGATGCGCAGCCGGGAGGAATCGGCCAATGCACGGAATATCTCGAGCGCCTGGGTCACAAGGACAAGATATAAAGATATCTTTATATGTCGTCAAACGATGGATTGCCGGAGCGGGGCGACCAAGCACGACCGCGATCGTTGCGGAGCCAAAACGCCTTATGCACGTTTCTGCCGCTAACGCCGCGCGTCGGCCAGGGTCCATGACAGGGAGAGTGTTTATGAAGTTTCTCGCCATCACCGCCGGCATCGCCACCGCAGCCGCCCTCGCGGCGTGCAGCCCGCAGGCGCAGAATGAAAGCGCCGAAGCCGCCAATGCGATCGGCGCCGATGTCAGCGCCACCACCAGCAATGCGGTGAACGACGTCGACCGGGCAACGGACGAGGCGCTTGGCTCGGCCGAGCGTGCGATCGAGAACGCCGGCGACGATATCGAGCGCGGTGCCGACCGTGCCGGTGCGAAGGCAGAGCGTGACGCCGATCGCGCCGGCCGCGCGATTGACAACGCCACCGAAGACGCCCGTGAGGCGACCGGTGACGCGCTGACCGACGCCGGCAACGCGATCAAGCGTTGATGCGAGGAGACATGAGGGGGGCGCGGTTCGCGCTCCCCTTGTTGCTGCTCCCCGCGCTGGCGGCGCTTGCCGCCTGCTCGGGTGACCCGCCCCCGCCGGGCGCGGTCACGGCCGAGGAGGAGCAACAGTTGAACGAGGCGGCGGCCATGCTGGAGGCGAACAGCATCCGGCTCGATGAGGTCGCCCCTACCGACGGGAATGTTCAGTGAAGACACGCCTCGGCTCCTCCGACCTGCAGATCGCGCCGCTGGTGCTGGGCGGCAACGTATTCGGCTGGACGGCCGATCGTGACGCGAGCTTCGCCGTGCTCGACGCCTTTGTCGCCGGCGGCGGCACGATGATCGACACCGCCGACGTCTATTCCGCCTGGGTCCCCGGCCACAAAGGCGGCGAATCCGAGACGATGATCGGCGAATGGCTGAAGGCCTCGGGTAAGCGCGACGCGGTGTTGATCTCGACCAAGGTCGGCATGTTGCCGGGCGACGGCGGCGAGAAGCTGGCGCCGGCACGGATCGCGGCGGCGTGCGAGGCATCGCTGAAGCGGCTCGGTACCGATCGGATCGACCTGTATTTCGCGCATCAGGATGACGAGGACACGCCGCAGGAGGCGGCGCTGGAGGCGTTCGCCGCCTTGGTGAAGGCCGGCAAGGTCCGCGTGCTCGGCGCGTCGAACTTCAGCGCGATGCGGCTGAAATCCGCCAATGAGGCCGCGCGTGCCGCGGGACTGCCGCGCTACGACGTGCTTCAGCCCGAATATAATCTCGTCAGCCGGACCAAGTTCGAGGGCGAGCTTCAGGATTATTGCGTCGAGCAGAATGTCGGCGTGGTGCCCTATTACGGCCTCGCCTCCGGCTTCCTCACCGGCAAGTACCGCACCCGCGACGACCTGTCGAAGAGTGTGCGCGGCGGCCGGATGGGCGATCTGCTGGAGGGTAAGGGCAAGGCCGTGCTCGACGCGCTCGACAGTGTCGCCGCGGAAACCGGCGCAACGCTGGCGCAGATCTCGCTCGCCTGGCTGATCGCCCAGGAGGGCGTCACCGCGCCGATCGCCAGCGCGACCAGCGTCGCGCAGGTCGAGGATCTGCTGCCGGCCATGACGCTCAAGCTGTCGGCGGACCAACTCGATCGGCTGACCAACGCCGGCGCCTGAGGCGCGACCTCAGGGGCAAGAGGGAGGCAAAGCGGCGTTAACCAGATCGCGTCAGTGCGCCGCAATGCCTTCATGCTATCGGATGACCATGCTTTCGCCACTCCGACTCGTGCTGCTCGCCCTAGCGATCGCTGCCGGCTCGGTGGCCTTTGCCGCCACCCGTCCGCCGCCGCCACGCGTGCTCGCCAGCCAGATCATTCCCCCTGCCCGGCCCGTCGTTACCGAAACGACGCCTGTGTCCAAGCCGCCCGCCGCGGCGCAGGACGCGGCCTATACCATCAAGTCGATCCTGCCTATCGAAGGGCCGATGAAGATGGGCGACCATCATTGGGACGAAAGCGCCGCCCCGGCGACCGGCACGCTCATCATCACCGTCGATCTTGCCGCGCAGGTGCTCAGCGTCTTTCGCGACGGGCATGAGATTGGCGCGGCGGCGATCCTGTTCGGCGCCGATTCGAAGCCGACCCCGCTCGGCGTCTATCCGATCACGCAGAAGAGCAAGGATCACGTTTCCAACATCTATCATGCGCCGATGCCGTACATGCTTCGCCTGACCAATGATGGGATCGCGGTGCACGCCAGCGAGGTGGCTGACGGCTATATGACGCACGGTTGCATCGGCGTGCCCAAGCCCTTCGCCAAGAAACTGTTCGAGACCGCGAAGCTGGGCGACAAGGTCATCATCACCCGCGGTGAGGCGCTGGAGATTGGACAGGCGGTAAAGGCTGCCTGAGCCGCGGCGTCGCCGATCAATCCCCGGCAAAGGTCAGCGCGGTGATCCGCCGCTCCCGCTCGTTGATCGTCAGCGCGCGGCCCGCCGGCGCGGCGGCACGCTGCGGACATTCCTGGCGGAAGCACTGGCGGCACCCCAGCCCGATCGGCATCGCCACGCCGGCAAGGTCGAAGCCGCGAGCGACCGCCAGCGTCCCGGCATGTTCCGCCGCCACACCGATGCCGACCGCAAATTCGGCCGAAACCAGTCCGTATCGCTGCCCCTGCGGCGTCACCGTGCGCGCCATCGTAAGCCAGCGCTCGCCATCCTCCAGTTCGACCAACTGAACCGCGAGGTGCCCCGGCCGATCGAACGCATGGTGCAAATGCCACAAGGGGCAGCGCCCCTCCGCCTCGACCAGCGCCGCGCCGCTCGCCCCGGCATAGCGTTTCGATGACTGCCCCGCCCGGTCGACGCGGATCATGAAGAAGGGCAGCCCCCGCGCGCCGACCCGCTGAAGCGTCGTCAACCGGTGTGCGACATGCTCGAACCCGGCACCAAAGCGGCGCTGCAGCAGCTCGATGTCGTAACCCGTCGCCTCGCAGGCGCGCAGGAAGCGGGCATAGGGCATCATCACCGCTGCGGCGAAATAGCTGGCGAGATGGCGGCGGAACAGGCGATCGGCGGCGATCTGGTCGAAGCCGGCGCCGGTCACCAGCGCGTCGATTTCAGCCCGAGATTCGATCAGCGCCAGCTGGAACGCCGCGGCAAAGGTGCGGCTCGCCGGATCGAGCAATTCGGACAGCTGAAGCTGGCGCGCATGAAGGTCCAGCCGCCGCAGCACATCGGGCATCACATCGACCGGCAGGATGCGGATGGCGAGGCTGTGCTTCACCCGCAGCCGCTCGGCGATCGCGCCATACAGGTCGCCCGCGCCGAGCCGCAGCTCGTCGGCCAGCGCCTCCGCCGCTGCGTCCAGATCGGGGAAATGGTTGCGCCACCGGCCGATCTCCCGCCGTACCAGCGCCACCGGATCATCGCTGGGCGCCGCCGTTGCTGCCCCCTGCCCCGCGCGGTCGAAGGCGCGCGCGAATGCCTCCGCCCCGCCCGGCGCGGCGGCGAGCCATTCCTCCAGCTCGTTGCGATCGATCTCAAGGTCGGCGAACATCGGGTCGGCGAGCCGCCGCCGCATTGCGTCCCGCCCACCGCCCGGCTCGGCCGCGGTCAATGCGCGCGGATCGAAATCGAACGTCTCCGCCAGTTTCACCAGCAGGGTCGCTGATACCGGGCGCTGGTTGCGCTCGACCAGATTGAGGTAGCTGGGGCTGATCGCCAGCATCTCGGCCATCGCCGCCTGACTCAGCGCCTGCTGCCGCCGCAGCCGCCGCACCACATGCCCCGCCATCAACTTTCGCTCAGCCATCCCGCCACGCTGACCGAGCCGAGTTATTCTGTCAATTCTTTACAGCAATACAGATGATGTCTGCCGCTTGTCCGACCCGATGACACCGAATCATCAGAGCGCCGCGTTGTGAATACCCGCTCCA
The DNA here is from genome assembly GCF_003950435.1 of Sphingomonas sp. ABOLG. Classification (NCBI taxonomy): domain Bacteria; kingdom Pseudomonadati; phylum Pseudomonadota; class Alphaproteobacteria; order Sphingomonadales; family Sphingomonadaceae; genus Sphingomonas; species Sphingomonas sp. ABOLG. The sequence continues at coordinate 274,219 of NZ_QQWW01000001.1, read as the reverse complement.
TGCTGTTCTTATGATCGCAGTTGTAAGCATTCACACAGGAGGAACGACCATGGACGCTACCCCGCAGCGCAGCCGCGCCGTTTTCTCGACCGAGGACTTCGGCCTCATGAAGGAAGCGATCGGCGAGTATATCAAGAAGATCGCCGACGAACCCCGCTCGGCCAAATTCTCCAACCTGTACCATCGCCTCGGCCGCCTCGGCTGACCGCGAACCCGCCTGATCCAATCGTGCGGGACCGGTCCCGCGTGCCACCATCCGCGACAGGAACAATGATGACCTACCAGGAACAGACCAGTCAGATCGGCCAGCTCGTTGCCAGCTATAATGGCACGTGGGACGGGATCGACGCTGAATCCGTGGCGCGGATGCGGCTGCAGAACCGGTTCCGCACCGGCCTCGACATTGCGCGCTACACCGCCGGCATCATGCGCCGCGACATGGCCGCCTATGACGCCGATCCGGCCAATTACACCCAGTCGCTGGGCTGCTGGCACGGCTTCATCGGGCAGCAGAAGCTCATCTCGATCAAGAAGCATTTCGGCACCACCAAGGGGCGGTATCTGTACCTCTCCGGCTGGATGGTCGCCGCGCTGCGCAGCGAGTTCGGCCCGCTGCCCGACCAGTCGATGCACGAAAAGACCAGCGTTCCCGCGCTGATCGAGGAACTCTACACCTTCCTGAAGCAGGCCGATGCCCGCGAACTGGGCATGATGTTCCGCGATCTCGACAAGGCACGCGAGACGGGCAACGAGATTGAGGCGCAGCGGCTGACGCAGGCGATCGACAATTACGAGACTCACGTCGTGCCGATCATCGCCGATATCGACGCCGGCTTCGGCAATGCCGAGGCGACGTATCTCCTCGCCAAGAAGATGATCGAGGCGGGCGCCTGCGCGCTCCAGATCGAGAACCAGGTGTCGGACGAAAAGCAGTGCGGCCACCAGGACGGCAAGGTCACCGTGCCGCATGAGGACTTCCTCGCCAAGGTCCGCGCCTGCCGCTACGCCTTCCTCGAGCTGGGCGTCGATGACGGCATCATCGTGACGCGCACCGACTCGCTTGGCGCCGGCCTCACCAAGCAGATCGCTTTTTCGAAGGAGAAGGGCGACATCGGCGACCAGTACAATGCCTTCCTCGATTGCGAGGAAGTCACCGATCTGTCGACCCTGCGCGGCGATGTCGTGATCGAGCGTGACGGCAAGCTGATGCGTCCGAAGCGCCTGCCGTCGAACCTGTTCCAGTTCCGCGAAGGGACCGGTGCCGACCGCTGCGTGCTGGATTGCATCACGTCGCTGCAGAATGGCGCCGACCTGTTGTGGATCGAGACCGAGAAGCCGCACATCGAGCAGATCGCCTCGATGGTCGATCGCATCCGCGAAGTCGTCCCCAATGCGAAGCTGGTGTACAACAACAGCCCCAGCTTCAACTGGACGCTGAACTTCCGACAGCAGGTGTTCGACGCCTGGGTGGAGGCCGGCAAGGATGTCTCCGCCTATGACCGGGCGAAGCTGATGAGCGTCGATTATGACGACAGCGATCTGGCGGCAGAGGCCGACGAGCGGATCCGCACCTTCCAGAAGGATGCGGCGGCGCGGGCCGGCATCTTCCACCACCTCATCACGCTGCCGACCTATCACACCGCGGCGCTGTCGACCGACAATCTCGCCAAGGAGTATTTCGGCGAGGCGGGGATGCTCGGCTACGTCAAGGGCGTGCAGCGGAAGGAAATCCGCGAAGGGATCGCCTGCGTGAAGCACCAGAACATGTCAGGCAGCGACATCGGCGACGATCACAAGGAATATTTCGCCGGCGAGGCCGCGCTGAAGGCCGGCGGCGTCCACAACACGATGAACCAGTTCGCGGCGTAGCGCGGGCAAGGGCAGCCTTGCTGCCCTCACCTCGCGCAAGCCTGGCCGGCGGCGCCGCCCAGGCGCCGGTCGACGACGCGGCTTCGCCGCGGCGCCACCGGCCACCAAGTTCCTGGGGAGGAAGGATGCCCGTCGGTGCTCGTCACCGGCGGGCATTTCCGCGTCCCGCCTTGCGGCAGGTTACGGCGATGAAGCGGTGACCGGCACGCTTCCCGCTTGAGCCTGCCCCCGTGGAATGACACACTCGGCGTCATGAAGCGCGTCGCTGCCGCCGCCCTCGCCCTGCTGCTCTCGCTCGCAGCACTGCCGGCCCACGCCCAGGTGGTCATCACCTTCTGGAGCCATGAGTTCGGCAATCATTTCCCCCACGCCTTCTTCACCCTGCGGGGCACGCCAGAGGCGGGTGGCGAGCCGGTCGACCTCAATTACGGCTTCACGCCCAAGGCGGTGACCCCCGCCATCCTCTTCGGCCCAGTGGGCGGGCGGATCGATGTCGCCAAGCGCAGCTACATGGAGGGGAGCGACGCGCAATTCTCGCTCGTCCTCACCGACGCACAATATGCCTCCATTCTGCGGCTGGTCGATGAGTGGGACGACAAGAAGGGCGATGGCACCTACCGGATGAACAGCCGCAACTGCGTGCATTTCGCGCAGGAAGCAGCGCGCCGGGCGGGTCTCGTCACGCTCGATTTCCCGGACCTGATGAAGAAGCCTCGCTCCTTCCTGAAGGCGGTGGCGAAGGCGAATGCGGCGCAGGTCACGCTGATCGACCGCCATGGAAAGGAATATCTGGCATCGCTCGACGCGCAATCACCCGCACCTGCCGCCGGCGCGAATGCCGCGGTTGCAGCGCCTGCGGCGGCAATTGAGGTCAGCGCCCCGCCACCAGCACCGGTTCCGGTCGGCTGATCCGCCCCCGCCCCGCTCAGCGCGCGGGGACGAGTTCGATGATATCGAGCGTCGAATCGAACGCCGGCTGCGGCAGCGCGATACGCCAGCGATCGTCACCGATCCGGTCGACGAAGCCCGCCATGTCGCGCGCGCTGTCGCGTCCGTAGGGCAGCCAGCGCGCCTCGTCGCCGATCGCCAGCGTACCCAGGAACACTGCCCGCGCGGCGCGCAGCGGGAAGATCCGCCCGGCCGGGCGCTGTGACCCGGCGGTCTTTTCGAACATCCGCACCGGCCCCTCCCCGCTGACCCGGCAGGTATAGGCGGGATAGGCGACATAATCGCGCCCGCCCTTGGCCTTTGCGCCCAGCTTGAAGACGCGGCAGCGGTAATCGCCCGCGGGGGGAATAGGGTCGGGAAGTCCATGGTCGGGATTGAACAAGGCGCCCTGCGCGTCGATCTCGCGCGTGGCGCCGCTCGCCCGTGCGCGGCCCAGCGCGTCGAGCCAGACGGTGCGCCACGTGCGCAGGCGATCGCGATCGGACAATGTCGCCACCCGGCGCCAGTCCGCGACCGGGGCACGCGCGCCCGCTACCGTCTCCGGCTCCTGCCGTCCGCCGCACCCTGCCAGCGTCGCCGCCGTCATCAGCGCGACCACCGCCCGCTTCATCGCTGAGACCTTTCCCTGTTCGGCCAAGGGGCTAGTCCCTGATCACGCCGCGGTCCAGCCACCGTCCATCGACAGGTTGGTGCCGGTGATCGACGCGGCCTCCTCGCGGCACAGGAACACCGCCATTGCCGCCACCTGTTCAGGCGTGACGAACGCCTTGGTCGGCTGGGCGGCCAGCAGCACGTCATTGATCACCTGCTCGCGCGTCAGGCCGCGCGCCGCCATCGTGTCGGGGATCTGGTTTTCCACCAGCGGCGTCCAGACATAGCCGGGCGAGATGCAATTGACGGTGATGCCATCGGTGGCGGTTTCCAGCGCCACCGTCTTGGTCAGCCCGACAAGGCCATGTTTCGCGGCAACATAGGCCGCCTTGTTCGGGCTCGCGACCAGGCTGTGCGCCGATGCGGTGGAGATGATCCGCCCCCATCCCGCCCCCCGCATCAGCGGCACGCTCGCGCGCATGACATGAAAGGCGCTCGACAGGTTGATCGCGAGGATCGCGTCCCAGCGGTCGACCGGGAAATCGGCAATCGGCGCAACATGCTGGACCCCGGCATTGTTGACGACCACATCGGGCCCGCCGAGGTCGGCATGGCAGCGCGCGACCATCGCGGCGATCGCGGCAGGATCGGTCATGTCGGCGCCATCGTGTAGCGCCTCCGCCCCGCTCAAGCCGCTGAGCGTGCGGCATATGTCGGCAATCGCATCTGGCGCGCCAAAACCGTTCAGCATGACCGCCGCGCCCTCGGCGGCGAACGCTCGCGCATAGGCCAGCCCGATGCCGGAGGTCGATCCGGTGATCAGCGCCGTCTTTCCCTTGAGCAACATGGGGCACCTCCTGTGCATGGCCGGGGCCATCGCCATGCGCCGCGCGGCGTCGGGCATCAAGCGGGCGGCTTGCAACCGCCGATCCCCCTCGCGCATTCATGCCGCACCGGTAACAAGATCATCAAAGACACCAACCAGGGGGCACCGCGATGCGGCTCGACGATTTCGACAGGGACATCAACGTCGAGGATCAGCGGGGCCAGAGCTTCGGCGGGGGCGGCGGGGGCGGCCTGCTGCTCGGCCTGCTCCCACTGGTCGGCAGCCGGTTCGGCTGTGGCGGCATCGTCGTCCTGCTGATCGTCTTTGCGGTGTTCGGCGGGCTCGGCAATCTTGGCGGGCTGCTGAGCGGTGGCGGCACCGGCAGCGCGCCGCACACCCACGTGTCGCGCGGCAATGCGCCCGCGGGCGCGGGCGGCGGGGCGGCGGCGGCCTGCTCGGTCGATGCGGTAACGCGCGCGACCTGCAACGCCTTCTCCTCGGCCGAAAACACCTGGGAGCAATTGTTCGCGCAGTCCGGCGCTCCGTTCCAGGCACCCAAGCTGGTATTCTACAGCGGCCGTGGCCAGTCGGGCTGCGGCGCGGCGATGTCCGCCATGGGCCCGTTCTACTGCCCGTCGGACCAGGGCATCTATATCGACACCGGCTTCTTCAACGAGCTGGAGCAGCGGTTCCGCGCGGCCGGTGATTTCGCGCAATATTACGTCATGGCGCACGAATTCGGCCACCATATCCAGACGCTGACCGGCACCTCCGACCAGGTTCGCCGCCTGCAGGCGCGCGCCAGCGAGGCGGAGGGCAATGCGCTGTCGGTCCGGCTGGAATTGCAGGCCGATTGCTACGCCGGTGTCTGGGCGGCGCAGAACCGCAACCGCATGGATCCGGGCGACGTGGCTGAAGGGATGCGCGCTGCCGAGGCGATCGGCGACGACACGCTGCAGCGTGAGGCGACGGGCCGCGTCGCGCCCGAAAGCTTCACCCACGGCACCTCGGCGCAGCGCCAGACATGGCTGCAGCGCGGCCTGCAGAGCGGCGACCCCGCCGTGTGCGACACGTTCAGCGGCGCGATCTGACGCGACCGCATGAAAAAGCGGCGGCCGTCCGAACCGGACGCCGCCGCCTGTGATACCTGCGACGCCGACCGATCAGGCCAGCGGCGCAGCGCGCTAGATCAGAGCTTCACCAGCATCTTGCCGGTATTACCGCCGGTGAACAGGCCGAGGAAGGCGTCCGGCGTCGCCTCGATCCCGTCGAACACCGTCTCTTCGCGGCGCAAGCGCCCTTCCGCCTGCCAGCGGCCCATGTCGGCATAGAAATCCGCCACCCGCGCCAGATGGTCGCCGACAAGGAAGCCCTTGATGGTGATCCGCGCGCCGATCACCTTCGCCAGATACTTCAGCGACTGCGGTTTGCCGTCATTGTAGATGTCGATCATCCCGCAGATCGCGAAACGCGCGTGGAGCCGCGCCGCCAGCAGCGCCGCGTCCAGATGATCGCCGCCGACATTGTCGAAATAGACGTCGATTCCCTCGGGTGCCGCATCGGCCAGGGCCTGCACGACATTGCCCGCCTTGTAATCGATCACCTTGTCGGCGCCGAGCGACTTCACCCATTCCGCCTTGGCCGCGCCGCCGGCCGAACCGATGACGGTCATCCCCTTGGCCTTGGCGATCTGCACCACCGTCGATCCCACCGCGCCGGCGGCGGCGGAAACGAACACGACCTCGCCTTCCTTTGCCTGCGCGACATCGAGCAGGCCGAAATAGGCGGTCATGCCCGGCATGCCGAGCTGCCCCAGGAACGCTTCCTCCGGCACGTCGATCGGCGGCAGCTTCTGCACCTGCGCAGCCGGCAGCACGGCTTCCTCGCGCCAGCCCAGCATGTGCTGCACCTTGGTGCCGACGGGAAGGTCGGCGGCGCGGCTCTCCACCACCTCGCCGATCGCCCCGCCCTGCATGGGCTCACCCAAGGCAAACGGCGGGACGTAGCTTTTCACGTCGTTCATCCGGCCGCGCATATAGGGATCGACCGACAGCCAGCGGTTGGCGATCCGCACTTCATTCTCGCCCAGCGGGGCGGAGGGCTGTTCGATCAGTTCAAAGTCGCTGTGCTGCGGCATGCCCGACGGGCGCGCTCGCAAGGTCCAGGCGCGTGGCATCATCATCTCCCAGTTTCGGTTCTTGCGCCCGGGTTATGCATGAGCCCCGGCTTCCAGGCAAAAAAGCCCACGCGGCACAGCGCCCAGACGCAAAGAGCCCGGGCACGATGCCCGGGCTCCCTAGTGCCGACCGCAGAGGGGGACGGCCGGCAGCTAGCTCAATCAATACGTGCCCGAAAAGCTCCGATCGAGCGACGTGCGTCCCTCGTCCTTGCCATCGGTCCGCGTCTTGTCGCGGTTCTGGTCGCCGGTGCGATCGCCATAGCCGAACAGCGCCGAGCTGTTTTCCTCGTCACGCCAGTGCTTCTTGGCTTCGTCGGCGGTCTTGGTCAGCGTGACCTTGGTATCGACGGTCGCCAGCCAGCTCGACGGGATCGAATGGTGGCGCCCTTCGGCATCGGCGTCGTTCTTGGTCAGCAGGATGCGGTCACCGCGCACCTTGTCGACCGTGCCGACATGGCTGCCGTCCATGCCGACGACCTCCATATGCTCGGTCACCTTGTTCAGCGAATCGCGCTGCGTCTGGCGGTTGGTGCGCCAGCTGGAGAATTCATTCTCGAACTTGCTCCGGTTCTCGCGGCGATATTCGTCATAATCGCGGTCGAGCGACGCGATCTGCGAGCGGCGCCACGAGCCATAATCGCTGTCGCGGTGGTTGCCGTAGCGATCACCATAGTCCCGCTCGTCGAGGCGCATGTCTTCTTCGCGACGGCGCTCCGCCTCCTCGTCGCCGAACCAGGAACGCACCTCGTCCCCGGCGCGGGCGAAGAAACCGCGCTCGTCATAATCATAGCCCTGCGGCATCCCGGCGTAGCCGCCGCCGTGACGATGGCGCCCGCGGCCCTGATGCTCGTGCCGGCGATGCTCGTCATGGTCGCGGCCCCAACCGCGTCCCTGTCCGCCGCCACGATAGTCGTCGCGGCCCTGCCACGATCCATAGCCTGAGCCGGCGCCATAGCCCTGCTGCCCACGATCCCAGCGGTTGTCGCGCGACTGACCGTACGTCGACCGGCCATATCGCTCGCCAGCACCATAATAGTCGCCGTCGCGGCTCATGCGGCGGCCATCGCCCCAGTCGCGGGTGCTGTTGTCATCGTCGTAGCTGGCGTAGCGCCGGTCGCGCTGGCCATAGCCCTCATGGCCATAGTCGCGCTCACCATAAGGCACGAAATCGCGCACATAGTTGCGGCTGTCATCGTCGCGGTCGCGGCGCGTGCTGCCACCGCCGCCGCGCCCAAGGCGCCCCGCGGCCGCGTAGTCGCGCGCGCTGGAATATGTATAGTCACGGCCTGAGCCATAATCGCGGCCATAGTCCTGTTCACGGCCGGCTGGATCACCGCGCCCGTTTCGATCGTAAACCATGCCAGAAACTCCTTGCCTGTCGGACGGCGCCGGGGGTTCTGCGGCCCGGTCGCGCTACAAAACCAAGCAACGACACCGGGATATGTTCCTGTCGTTACGCAGGCGCATCAAGGTACCCGTCGTGAAGGCGGCTCTGGTCACCGATGGCGACGTTTCAGGATAGGGCGAGAAGCCGTTGCATCGCCCCGGATTGCGAGCTAAGGGCGTCGCTCCCGGCTGTGCCGGGACCGGGCGGGGCCGTAGCTCAGATGGGAGAGCGCTGCAATCGCACTGCAGAGGTCAGGGGTTCGATTCCCCTCGGCTCCACCACCCGCAAGTCGCTGAATTAGCGACCTTTTACCTTCACCTGCGAATCTTGCTCCCTACCAGCGCAACCACGTTGGTATCGCGGTGGTATCGCAAGTGGCTGTCCGTGAACTCCCCGACCGCTGCCCAGAACGCCTCGGTGGAGGCGATAAACTCCCGCAGATACTCCGGCCGCAGGTGCGTGTAGTTGGCGCCGGTGCCCTGTTCGCTGTGCCCCGCGGCCGCGTCGATCTGCGCTTCAGGCACGCCTTGCCGCTTGTGCCATGTATGGATCGTGTGCCGCAGCGTGTTCGGCGATCCGATCCCCACCATCTTCGGTCGGCGTTCTGTCTCGCCGAGCTTCCGGCGCGGCTCAAGCCAGATCGGCTTGCCGTCTGCATCGAGCGCCTGGCGGGCCAGTCCGAGATCCGGCCGCGCCTCGTGCGCCGCCAGCAACACGCCCTCGAAAGCGTTGGCGATGTTGGCGGTCGGTCGCTCGAACCATTCCGGCCCGTCCGCAGCTCGCGTCTTCTCGGACGTCGGCACGCGATAGACGATCGCCTTGCCGGTGAGGCTATCCACCCAAGGTGCGAGCGTCGGGCAGATCGGGACGATCGCGCGGCGCTTGCGCGTCTGCTCTTCGTCCGGCCGCAGGAAGTAGATCAGCCCGTTGCGGATCTGCGTGTCGGCATCCAGTTCGAGGATCGCCTCAGTCCGGCCGTGCGTGGACAGGTTGATCATCGTGAAGAGGTGGACGTGCTGGCGCGCCGGATTCGCAGCGGCCGCGTCCAGAATAGCCGCAACCTGCTCGGGGCTCCATTCCAGCTCCTTCCGCTTCTTCCGGCCCTTCACATCCTTGATCCGGGGCGCGGCCGTCAGGTGGTTGTTCTTCATCGCCCAGCTGATCGGTCCGCGCAGGGCCGCTATGTCGCGCGAAATCGTCGGGGCCGAAGCGCCCTGCGCCGATCGCCACGCGATGAATGCGTCGACCAGGCCGTTCGTGATCGAGAGGACGGTGAGCGGCTCGGGCAGCAGTCGCTTCGCGCGCATGTGATCCCAAAACGTCTCAAGGATCTCGACCGAATCGATGTAGCGTTCGGGAGCCTCAAGATGCGCGACATGCTCTTCCAGCCACATCGCGGTGAGATCCGCGAGCAACACGTCACCGGGCGCTGTCGCGACCGCCGGCTGCATCGCCTTGGCCTTCGCGCGCCACTCCGTCCAATGGTCGGCTAGGCGCTCTTTCGCCTCTTCTGGCGGATGTTCGCCGCGACCTCCGATACCCGTCGATGCGCGGCGCGTGACACGGCCGTCGAGCCAACAGATGTTCCAGTCGTCGCGATCGGCACGATACCAAAGCCAGAAGGGACCAAGTTCGAAGCGCCCGGCTGCGGCTGCGGCGGTGCCGCGGCGCTTTCCTCCTGCTGAACCGGCCGGCATTTCCTTCTGATCTCCATGGCCTCGCGGGCGCTTAGAACTGCATAGATGTCGTCGTCGAGCAAGGCCGTCACGTGTTCCGGCTCAAGATGGAGCCGCGTCCCGTTCTTTGCCGCCCGTCGGATCCGGCTCAGCATTTCGGTAAAGACCGGCTCGGCGATCGTCACGCGGCAAGCCTCCCCTTCTCTCCGGCGCGGCGCAGCTGCGCGGTGATGATGCGGGCGCCGCTGATCATTTCGACGATCCAGTTGCCCTGCTGAAGCCAGGCGAGCGCCGCATAACAATCCGCCAGTAGCACGAGCTGTTCGTCACCACGGCGGCGGGCGAGATCCCGCGCGCGCGCGGTAGCCCGCCCCAGATCCGCGGCGATCTCGCTTGCTGGTGCGCCGAAGTGCCCACCGGTCGCCTCATCCATCGTCGGCAGCGGCGGGTTCGTGCGATCGACGATCCAGCGCCACTGCGCGACCAACGCTCCGCCGCACCGCAGGCCGGCCTCAGCCGTGTTCGCTTCCAGCTTTCCGCGCTCAACCAGCGACGGGTAGCTGCGTTCGCGATCGGCGAGCAGGCGCGCCGCGGCCTCGGCGAGTAGCTCGCGATGCTCATAGCCGGTGAGCGCTGGTCGGCTCATGCGCGCCGCTCCCCGGCCTCGGCGCTGTAGGTCATGGCTTTGCGCGCGTCAGACAACAGCGATGCGGCAAGTTCTTCCGGTGTCTGCCACTGCAGCGGCTTGCGCCAGTTGGCCGCGCTCGTCCGGCGCCGGGGGGCGCCTGGCCCCCAATTCGCCGCGGTTCCTCCACCGAAACGCGCGTTGCGCGTCTCAGCGTAGCAATGGTCGCAGCCGGGACCGACCTTCTGGCACCCCTCCCACGGATTGAAGGTGTGATCGGTCCCTTCGATCGCGCTGTTCTCAGCCATGCTATCGCACCCTTCCCACGCCGATCTCGACCATCAGGCCGAGCCACTGGATGGTGATGATCCCGCCGTTGACGCTGTCGCGAACGGGGGTTGTGGTCGGACGGCCCGTGGCAATCAGCCAGTTGCGCCAGCGGCCGGCGGGGATCTCTGCCCCGCCGCCCGGGCGACTGGTGAGCGCAGCGCCGGTCCAGCCGCCCGCTTCTACTCGCGGGATCAAATGGCGAAGGATGCTCATGCGGCGCCTCGCTCAGTAAAGGCGGCGCGGGCGCCTTCGTATGCCGCCTGCCATTGCCGGGCGATCACGCCGGCAAGCGTCGGATCTTCGGCCCGCGCCTTCCTGTTTGGCACCAGGCGGTCCGCGATCGCGGCCGCGCGCTGTTCGATGCTGAGGCCGGCCATCAGAGCCTCCCCGCCGCCCATGCGGCGATGAAGTGCCCAGCCATGTAGAGCGCCATTAGGACAACGACTGCGACGCTGAACCGGCCGGTCCAGACGTCGTCGACGCTCTGCGCCTCATCCTCGCCGTAGAAGGTTAAGAGCCCGAGCGGCTCGGGAGCCGTGCGTTGCTGGAGCGGCACGACTTCGGGGGGTGCAGAACCGTTCCAGATCGTCGCTGCCCATCGTGGGGCGGCGCGGCGTTCAACCTCGTCTGTATGTGAATTGGCCAGCAACATGCGCGGCTCCTTTCGGAGGCGCATATGCGATTATCGCAAACTCGCGGTCAAGCGGTTTGTGTTCGATTATCGCATATTGGTATTCTAGACATCATTTGCGTTCTTTGTATGTTCTCTTTCGGTTGAGTCGCAGGAGAATAAGAGTGGCGCTGCTTTACCGCGTCGTTGCCTTCCAGAAGCCGTGCGGGCCGTGGCGCCCAAAGCGTCGCCAGGCAGAGCAAGACGCGATCTATCAGGGCTGGGGCGAGTATGACGAGTGGGGCCAATTCTGGCTGAACGCCCCTGCTCGCGTGGAATGGATCCGGGAGGCAGACGTCAGGCTGAGCGCCTAGGCACGTCTCTCATCAGGTAAAGAATAACGCGGCCTTCGATCACGACCGGCTCTGCGCCCAACTCGATTTCGCGGTTCTGCGGATTGGATGAGCAAGGCACTAAGCGAGCCGGGCCTTCCTGATATTCCTTGAAGGTGGTCTCGCCATCTTCCGTCCGAACGACATAGCGGAAGCCGGGCCAGAGCCTTTTGTCATCTGGATCCACGACGATAGTCGACCCGTCGCTCACGAGCAGATCCATCGAGTCTCCGGTGACGGTGAGGGCGTAGGCTCGCGGTGGAACGTCTGGATCGCTGACAATTACTCGCCGCCCGCCCTGCTGCTCCTGCGGCTGGAAGCGGCCCGCTGGAACGCGACCAAGCAGCGGGATCGAGCGTATCGGCAGGTGGTCGGCAGGCTGCGGCTCGGGCGCCAGTTCGCGCTTGATCGCGTCCATCTCCGAGACCTTGAAATTGCGCTGGCCGCTCAGTGACTTCGACAGATAGTTCTCGTTTAAGCCGATCGCGTCCGCGAGATCCCGCTGCGTCATACCGCGGCGGTCCAGTTCGGCCTTGATCTCGTCTGGGGTCATAAAGCCGTTCAACCCCTCGCGTGCGATTATCGCAATTTCGATTATCGCAAACTTGCGCTTGCGATTAGTCTGCGAATATCGCAAACACGACGTATGAAGAGCTACGCCGACAGGGTCATCGACGCGATGGGGGGAACCTCCGCAGTCGCGCAGATGAGCAAAACCCCCACCTCGACTGTGCACAGCTGGCGCAAAAACGGGATCCCGGACGCCCGCTTGGATCACCTCAAGCTGGTGGCTGACCGCGAAGGGCTCAGCATCGACTGGAGCACCGGTGAGCGTCTGCATGAGAAGGCTGATGCAGCATGAGCGGCCGGAAAATCCACCGGTCTGATCGGACTATTTCGGGTAGTTTTCTGCTCGAAACGATCGGCGACAGCCTGCGCGATATCAAAGGCGAAGATGGCCTGATCGATGCGGACCTGGGCCGCGTCCTGGGCAAGCATTCCGACAGCGTCGCAACCTATCGCGCCGGAGCCGGCGACATGGGCGCCGTATCGTTCCTGTTCGGCTGCAAGGAATGGGACGGCCGGTTCGCCAATCCTGTCCTGCGGCAGCTGGGGCTGCGCCTAGTCCGCATCCCGCAGATGATGGCGACCCAGCAGGATCTGTTGGGTCTGCTCGCACGCAAGGCGCGGGAGGCCAGCGACGTGACCACCGCAATCGTCGGCGGACTGGCAGACGGCAAGTTCTCCGCGGCTGATGCACGCGCCGCGCTGAGCGAAGCGCACGAGCTGCTCGACGTGCTGCTCGCGATGATCGCCGAACTTGAAGCCATCGAAGCTGGAGAGACACGATGAACCTATTGCGTCTGCCCGCTCGGGTGCCGAACGAGGGCGCGCGCCGGTTGGCGTGGTGGCTTTGTGAACAGCCGCGCGATGCCATGAAGCGGCTGGCCAGCACCCTGCGTATCGAGCCCACCACGATCGAACGGTGGATCTCTGGCGATATCGAGCCGGGCGCGGAGGTTTCGTACGCGGTCTCGCTATTCACCCAGCATGCGGTGGTCACGTCGGATTGGCGGTCGCCCCCTGAGAGCGGATGGTTCGATCGCCCTGCCCCCCGCACCTATCGGAAGGCTGCATGATGCGGCCGGCCAACATCATCACGGATCACGCGCAGCCTGCCTCCCCCCCGCCGGGTGGCGCGTGCCGGGGAGGAGGGGCGAAAGCCCCCCGCACTTCCTCCTCCCCGGAGAGCTGGGCCGTCGACGTGCCCGCGTTCGATCGCTGGGTCGCCGGTGCGCGGCCGGGCGAGCGCATGCTGTACGCCCGCGGCGAGCAGATCCCGCGGCATGCGCCGGCCTGGTCGCATGCGCGCGAGCTGGCCGACGACAAGGTGATCACGCTGACCAGTGGGCGCGATCCGGAGAACAGGCGCGTATTCTGCTACTATGCGGTTCGCGTCGCGGCGCCGATCGCGCAGCCGATCCCGGCACCTGCAGTCGAGATCAATGAAGACGATCCGACGGAGCTGGTGCTGCGGGCGATCCGGCGTGCCGCGAACCTCGGGCTCGCCTGCCCGACCAACACGTCGTTGGCGACCAGCTGCGGGCTGAAGGATGCCGCGGCTGCCAGCTATCGGATCCGCTGCCTGGTGCAATCCGGACAGCTGCGGATCGAGGATCAGGGGCCGGGCAAGCCGCGCATCGCGACGATCGTCGGCACTGGCAAGCAAACTTGCCGAGCCGCTTGAAGCAAGCGCCCGCCTTGACCGCTCGCACCCTGCGCAGCGCCTTCGCGAGCTACCGCGCGAACATCGAGATCGCGCGCGATCCCGACGAGCGCCCGGGGGTTCGGGATGTTGCCTGGTCACGGGCGGCAAAGGCTCGGACGCGACTGGAGCGGGCGATCACCGCGCTCGAGGCAGGTGCAGCATCATGATGCACTCCTCTGCTCACCCCTGCCGATCGGGCTGCGGGCGCCTGCGTCCGCGTGTCTCGATGGACTTCTGCCGCACCTGCTTCGACCGCATCCCGCGCGATATCCGCCAGCGGATGCGGGACGCGCGGGACGCGAAGGCTCCGCACCTGTCTGCCCGCGCCGTGTCGGACGCGATGACCTGGCTGCGTGAGCATCCCGTTACCCCAGCCGGCCGGGGAGCTGTCGAATGAGCGACATCGTCGATTACGCGGCCGAGATTACCGACGAACACATCGCGCTGGGCATCGCTCTCGCGCGCGTGCCAATCGCGGCGGGTCAGCCCGGCGAGTGCGAGGACTGCGGCGAATACATGCCCCGCATCGTCAACGGACAATGCGGCTTCTGCCGCGATGGGCGCACGCCGCCTCCGGGATGGGAGCCCCCGGTTGCCCGGCCCCTCACGCAAGAGGAACCGTCAATGGCCAATGGAAGGTCTGTGATGCTGCCGGGCTCGGCAACGGCCGCGATCGGCTTGCTGGAGCGGCATGCGCGCGACAACGACATATCGCTCGGCCTCGCGGCCGCGCAGCTGATCGAGCGCGGGGCACCTGCCGAGCCGGCGCCGCGGGAGGTTGTCACACTCGATCTGTTCGCCATCGGCGCCGACGTGCTGCTCGCCCACCTTGGCGAGCGGATCGACCAGTCGGGCGAGCTAGACGCGCTGAAGCGCGAGAACGCTGCGCTCGGCGCCGAGCTGGAAGCGGCGAAGGCGAAGTTGGCGCAGGTGAGCGCGGCTCTGTCGGCCTGATCGGCCGGCAGCGGGGGAAGGTTTCATCGTGTCAGTATCCAAGCTGCCGTCGCCGATGGGGCAGGCGGCAATCCAATATGCGCGCCGGGGCTGGGCCGTCTTTCCGTGTCGGGAGCGGGAAACGACGGCGTTCGTGCGCGGCGAAGAGCGCACCTTCCACGCCAAAGCGCCGTACACAGGCAAGGGGCTGAAGGACGCCACCACGCATGAGCCGACTATCCTCGCCTGGTGGCGGGAGCATCCGGACGCCCTGATTGGCTTGCCGCTGGGCGAGAATGGCTTCTTCGTGCTCGACTTCGATCCGGAGATCGATCCCGACACTGGCGAGGCCTACACGCTCGATCGCCTGAAGGCGGATCTTGAAGAGCAGATGGGCTGTGCGCTGCCGCGATCGGTGACGGCGCTGACGCAATCCGACGGCGTCCATGTGTGGCTCAAACAGCCGAAGGACGGCAAGCCGATCAGGAACCGCGGCAACCTGCCCCGTCACGTCGACGTGCGTGGCCAAGGCGGATATGTGATCGCGCCCCCGTCGGTAATGGTCGAGACCGGCGCCCGATATCGCTGGCTCGATCGCGGTGACTGGCGGGACGATGACGCCTTCGCCGAAGCGCCGCCCGCCCTGATCGAGATCCTGCGCGCGCCAAAGCAGCGGCCGGCGAGCAGCGCGCCCCCTCGGTCGGCCGCGCTGTCGCGGTCGCAATCGCCCGCTCGCACTGCCGGTGGCGCCGACGCAGACGTGCGGAAATACGCGCTGTCCGCGCTCGACGGCGAGTGCCGCTCGATCCGGGAGGCTGGATCCGGACAGCGCAACGCCGCGCTCAATGAAGCCGCGTTCAAGGTGGCCACTCTCGTTGCGGCCGGCGCGCTCGATGCCGGCGTTGCGCGGGCGAGCGTGGAAGCCGCAGCGCGGGACAATCCCGGCCGCGATGATGCAGGGCAGCTCGCCGCCACAATCGACAGCGGATGGACAGCCGGGCTCAGCAGCCCTCGCGATCTCGGAGAGATCGCGGCTGCATCGCGCTCCCGCAGGGAGCGCTCTGACCGCCCGCGCCCGCCCGCCCGCGCCGCTGCCGCGCGCGAGGAAAAGTCCGCATCCTTCCGGTCTGGAAGGATGGACGGCCTGCAAGTGCTGTCGGAAGGGGAGCGGGAGCGCCTGCGCAAGGTTGCTGCCGGCTGGCTCGCGCGGCGGGTGGAGCATGTCGAAGCCGAACGGGATGCGATCCTGCGGCTTGCCTATGGCGTCGGCCGTCGGCTGGCGGCCGGGCTGCTCGACGAACCGGCCGCGCTGGACCAGCTGGCAGCGGTTTGGGGCGACGTGGCCGATGTGAGCCGCGACGATATCGTCAGCGCGATCGATGACGGGTTCGCGCGGGGGTTCGATCTGGACCTGCTGCTCGTCACCATGCGTTGCCTCGCCCATCCGCTGACCGACTTCGGGATCGCCGAGCGGTTCCGCGATCGCTTCGGCAAGGATTTCCGGTTCACGACCGCCAAGGGCTGGCTCGGCTGGGACGGCCGGCGCTGGAAGGTGCTGGATCAGGACGAAAAGACGCCGCCTGCTGAGGTGGTCGCCGCGGTGTTCGAGACCGTGCGTGCCATTCAGGACGAAGCCCGTTTCGTCGCTGACACCGGCGTCAAATGGACGCTCGTCGGCGAAGGCAAGGATGCCCGGCTCGATCTGGAGGACGAAGGCAACCCGCACGGCCTCGATCGCTGGATCGCGAAGGGCAAGGGGTTCGAGCTGCTGTCGACGAAGATCGCGGTGTTCGGCCGGCAATCGGAAACGACCGGGAAGCCCGTTGCCGTGGCGATGCTGGCTCGGCGCTGGCTAACGGTGCCGATCGAGGCCTTCGACCACGACAAATATGCGGTCAACGTGCTGAACGGCACGCTGCGCTTCCGCACAGTGGATCTGCCCGATGGCGGCCGGCGCGGCGTCGTCGAGCTGTCACCGCACGATCGCAGCGACATGCAGACCAAGCTGTCGCCGGTCGAATACGATCCCGCCGCTACGGCCCCGCGATATGATGCCATGATCGAATGGGCGCAGCCCGACGCGACGATGCGCCGCTATCTGCATCAAGTGGGCGGTTATGCGCTCACCGGCGATGCTGGCGAGCAGAAGCTGTGGTTCTGGTACGGCCGCGGCCGCAACGGCAAGGGCGTGACGATGGAGAGCTGGGCGCACGTCGCCGGCGACTACAGCGGCACGATTCCGATCGGCTCATTCCTCGATCAAGGTATCAAGAAACGTGGCGACCAGGCATCGCCGGATCTCGCGAAGCTTGCCGGCGTCCGCATGCTGCGATCGTCCGAGCCGGGCCGCAACGAGAAACTGGATAGCGGCCTGATCAAGCTGGTGACGGGCGGTGAGCCAATCCCGGTTCGCATGCTTCATCGCGGGTTCTTCGACCTCGATCCGATCTTCAAACTGATCATCCAGGGCAACACGAAGTTCGACATCCCCGACACCGACGACGGGATCTGGGGACGCATGAAGCTGATCCCCTGGCTGCGGAACATCGAGAAGCCCGAGCCGGGCGTCGCAAACTGGCCAGAAAAGGATCCGAACCTCGCCTCCAAGATCAAGACGCAGGAGGCGTCGGGCGTGCTCAACCGGCTGGTTGCCGGCTTGCTCGACTATATGTCGAACGGGCTGGTGGAGCCGAAGAGCGTCACCGAGGCCACCAGCGCCTATCGTGACGCCAGCGACCCGCTCGCCCGCTTCCTGCGCCTGTGCGTCGTCAGCGATCCGGATTCCCGCGTCCAATCGTCGAAGCTGCACGAGGTGTTCGTCGCGTGGAGCAAGGCAGCCGGCGAGCGCGACTGGTCGAACAAGGGCTTCTCGAACGCGATGGTCGAGAAGGGATATCAGAAGAAGGCGTCCGACGGGATGCAGTGGCTCGGCATCCGCCTGGTGCGTGAGGTGGGCGACTTCGTCGACGACAACGGCAAGCCGCGCACGCTCGACGGCGAGTTTGCCGATCCTCCGGACAACGCGCCGCCCTTTGGCGAGGACGAACTGCCGCCCTGACGCTGGCCTGCGTGACTGACCCTTCCGGTTTGGAAGGGTGCCGGAAGGATACCGGAAGGGAAAATGCGAGGATTTCCGCGGGTTCGGAAGGTTCGGAAGGGTTGTCGTGATGTTTCTTCGCATCTGTGTGCGCGCATGCGCAGGCGCACGATAGATCACATAGACATATCCTTCCGATCCTTCCGA
The DNA here is from genome assembly GCF_003950435.1 of Sphingomonas sp. ABOLG. Lineage (NCBI taxonomy): Bacteria > Pseudomonadati > Pseudomonadota > Alphaproteobacteria > Sphingomonadales > Sphingomonadaceae > Sphingomonas > Sphingomonas sp. ABOLG. The sequence continues at coordinate 256,340 of NZ_QQWW01000001.1, read as the reverse complement.
ACCTTCCATAGTTGAGAATAAAGGGCGTTTCTCCAATGAGTTATGAAGGTCATCGCTGCGGAAGGATGGCAATGGAAGGTTCCAGCGCCGGAAGGATGCCTGTTCGCCCCCGTTGGTTGGCTCTGGCGGTCGCTGCGGGTCTCACCGAGTATGAGGCGGTGCAAGAGCGGCTGGTCGAAGCCTGGGGCTTTCTGCGCCGGATGCCGGACCGTGAGGCCGGCTGGCTGCGGTTCCAGCAGGCCAACAGGATCTACCAGCGGGGCCAGCTGAGCCGGCAGGAGCTGTGGGCGCAGTACAAGGTCGACAGCGACGACTACGATCGTGACCAGCGTCCCTCCTTGCCCGGCCTGCGCTCGCATGAGGTTGACCGCATGTGGGAGGCGCTCGGCTGGATCGACGCGGTGGTCGAACCGCGCGACCGGAAGCTGCTCGGCGTCGTGCTGGGCCAGCTGAGCCGCGACAACGCCCGCCCGGCGTGGGTCTCAGCGGCGAAGGCCATCGGCTGGGGTGGGCATCCAGACACCCTCGCCAAGCGCTACGGGCGCGCTGTGACGGCCATCTGCGTGCACATCGGCAGGGCTGAAACCCGCAGAAATGCGCACCTAGAGGCCGTCAAGCCCTAGAGAGCGGACGGCATGCAAATAAACAATTCGGGCTCTAGGCCTCTTTGGCCATATTTCACGTCATGCTCGGGCAACGCGTCGTGCTGCGGCCGGGCAGCTCTCCCTTTCCGAACCTCGCGACGGGCGTCTCACCATCGGTGCGGCGCCCGTCGGCGTTTTGGTGATGATGCATGACGAAGTTCCGTGCCTTGGCGCCGCGCTTCCGATCGCTGCCGCCTCGGTTCGGGAGCGCGCTGCCCGTGACACGGCAGGATCGGGATCGGGACCGCGACCAGCGCGAGTGGCGCAAGTGGTACAAGACGGCGCGCTGGCAACGGCTGCGCATGTCGGTGTTGGTGCGCGACCTGTTCACCTGCCAGTGGCCGGGCTGCGGCAGGATCGAGGCGGACACGTCGAAGCTGGTCGCTGACCATCGCCGCCCGCATCGCGGCGACGAAGCAATGTTCTGGGATCCGGACAACCTGCAGTGCCTCTGCAAGCCCTGCCACGACAGCAGGAAGCAGCGCGCGGAGAACCGCGGGCACCGCTGACCCGGGGGGTGGGTCAAAGTCGACAGGGGCGCGGCCCCCTAGACCGCATACCGTCTCACGTGGAGATTTTTTTGTGGCTGAGTGGGATTTTGACCTGTTGGGCGATCCCATCCCGGCGGGTCTGGGGAAGCGTGGGCGCCCGCCGCACCTGCCGACCGACGAAAACCGGCGCAAAATCATAGCTTTAATGGCGTTCGATAAGAACGAAGCCCAGATCGCGGCCGCATTGAGCATCAGCGTACCGACGCTGAAGAAGCATTATTTTCGTGAGCTGGCTGCCAAGCTGGAAGCCCGCCAGCGGGTCGAGGGCAAGCTGCTCGGCGCGCTCATGAAGGAGGTCGACGCCGGTAACGTCTCGGCGATCGACAAGGTGTTCAAACGGCTCGATCGCCACGACCTGGCGCGGGGCATCCAGCCGCCTACGGCAACGAAGCCTGCCAAGGCTAAGCCGCTCGGCAAGAAGGCGCAGGCCGAGATCGACGCGCACGACAATTCGGGTGAGGGCCGTTGGGGCTCACTGCTCAACTAGGCTGGCAGTTCGCCTGCCCTGATTGGGTTGAGCGGCTGCGGGAGGGGCGTTCGCTCCTTCCGGATCTGCCGCTCGACGAGGATGAGGCCGAGCGCGCGGTCGGGATCTTCAACGAGCTGCGCCTGCCGGACGTGCCTGGGCAGCCCCGGCTTGAGGATGCTGGCGGCGAGTGGGGCCGCGACATCGTGCGAGCGCTATTCGGCTCGCTCTCCGCTGCGGGCATCCGCCAGGTGCCGGGCATCTTCGCCATGGTGCCGAAGAAGAACGCCAAGACGACGAATGGCGCCGCCATCATGATGACCGCCATGCTGATCAACAAACGGCCTCGGGCCGAGTATCAGCTGATCGGCCCCACGCAGGAGATTGCCGACACCGCCTTCCAGCAGGCGGTGGGCATGATCGAGGCCGACGCGTTCCTGAAGCGTCGGTTCCACGTGGCCGAGCACACGAAGACGATCACCGACCGCGTCAACAAGGCGCGGCTGAAGGTGAAGACGTTCGACATGAAGGTCGCGACCGGATCCAAGCCGGTCGGTGTTCTGATCGACGAGCTGCACCTGATGGGGAACATCTCCTATGCCGCCCGAGTGATCGGGCAGCTGACCGGCGGCATGATCGCCAATCCGGAATCGTTCCTGATCATCATCACCACGCAGTCGGACGAAGCGCCGGCCGGTGTGTTCAAGTCTGAACTGGATTACGCCCGCGCCGTTCGCGACGGCCGGATCGAAGAGCCGCGCATGCTGCCGATGCTCTACGAGTTCCCGGAAGGGATGCAGACCGCAGACGACAAGCCGTGGCGCGATCCGAAACTGTGGCACATGGTGCTGCCGAACCTTGGCCGATCCATCACGATCGACCGACTGGTCGCCGAGTATCGCACCGCGCGTGACAAGGGTGAGGAGGAAGAGCGGCGCTGGGCGTCGCAGCACCTCAACATCCAGATCGGGCTCGCGCTGCACACCGACCGCTGGCGCGGCGTCGACTATTGGGCGAAAGCGACCGACTTCACGCTGCTCGGCCTCGACGAGCTGATCGAGCGGTCCGAAGTGATCACGGGCGGTTTCGACGGCGGTGGACTGGACGATCTTGCGGGCTTGGCTCTCATCGGACGGGAGACCGGCACGCGCCGCTGGCTCGGCTGGTGTCGAGCGTGGGCGCAAGATGACGTGTTCCGCACCAGGCTGGAGATCGCGCCACGCCTGAACGACTTCGTGGAAGCAGGCGATCTGATCAAATGCGGCGACGCGACCGAGGATATGATCGGTGTCGCCGATGTGCTCGAACGGGTTCTGGAAGCGGGGCTGTTCCCCGAAACGCACGCGGTTGGCTTCGACCCCGCGGGCGTGTCGGCAATCATGGACGAGCTGCTGACCCGCGGCTTCGCTGAGGAACAGATCACCTTCGTCACGCAGGGCTTCCGCCTCTCCCCGGCCACGTGGGGGCTGGAGCGCAAGCTGAAAGACGGCACGTTCGTTCACGCCCCGCAGGCCTTGATGGACTGGTGCGTCAGCAACGCGAAGGCCGAGCAGCGCGGCAACGCGGTGCTGATTACGAAGCAAGCAGCCGGCAAGGCCAAGATCGACCCGCTGATCGCGTTGTTCAACGCGTTCATGCTTATGAGCCGTAGCCCCGAAGCATCGGGCGGTCCCTCGGTTTACGAGGACCGCGGCATCCTCGAAATCGAAGTGGATTATCTCTGATGGGACGTCTGGCCAACGCCCTCAGGGCGTTCACCTCGCCGCCAAAGCAGTCGCTGGTCGCGTCGCCGGAGATCGGCGCCGGCCCGCATTACGGACAGTCCAGCAGCGTCGGTGCCAATGACGGCTGGTTCCTGAAGGTGCTTGGCGGTGGGCCAACCAAGGCTGGCACCTTCGTGTCGGAAGGCAACGCCCTCTATTCGCCCGTTGTGTTCGCTTGCGTGAACCGGATCGCCAACCCGATCGCCAACTTTCCGGTGTCGATCGTCGAGCCGGACGGCCGAGGCGGGTTCACGCGCGTCAACGAGCATCCCATGTCGCAGCGCCTCGGGCTGCGACCTAACGATTTCATGTCGTCGCGCACGTTGCGCAAGACGACGCAGGGGCACGCGCTCCTTTGGGGCAACGGTTATCAGGAAATCGAGCGAAACGGCCGCGGCGAAGCGGTAGGGCTCTGGCCGCTCCTGCCGGACAGGACGCGGCCGCACCGCGTGGGCGACCACCTGGTGTTCCGCACCAACATCGATGGCACGACGTACCAGCTCGACCAGCAGAACGTCGCGCACATCATGGACCTCAGCCACGATGGCTATGTCGGGCTGTCGCAGGTGGCGCTGGCACGCGAAGCGATGGGCATGGTCAAGGCGCTTGAGACGTTTGGCGGCAAGTTCTTCGCCAACGACATGAAGTCGGGCGGCTTCCTGATGCACCCTGGCAAGCTCAGCCCGCGTGCTCGCGGCAACGTGAACGGGCCGAACGGGGAGCAGAAAGCCGCGGCGGAAAATCCTGCGTCGGTGGTCGAGAAGCAGGGCGGGTTGGAAAACGCGCACCGTGTGAAGGTGCTCGAAGAGGGAATGAAGTTCGTCCAGACGACGATCCCACCTGAAGATGGCCAGTTCCTCGCCACGCGCGAGTTCCAGATCGCCGAGATCGCGCGCATGTACGACGTGCCCCTCGTGCTGCTGCAGAGCCACGAGAAGTCGACCAGCTGGGGATCCGGGATCGAGCAGCTGATGCTCGGCTTCATCATGCAAACGGTCGCGCCTTGGGTACAGGCGACCGAGCAGGAGCTGTCGTGGAAGCTGTTCACCGAGGCCGAGCGCGCGCGCGGCCTGCGGGTCAAGTTCAACATGAACGCGCTGCTGCGCGGCGACATGGAAGCTCGCTCTGCCTTCTACAAGACGATGTTCGAGCTGGGCATGACCATGAACCAGATCCTCGCACTGGAGGACATGAACGGCATCGGGCCGGACGGCGACATCAACTTCGTGTCGAACAACGTCCAGACACTTGAACGTGCGAAGGTCGGCCAGCCGATCCCGATCTCGCGCATTCGGGCGGGCGAACGAGAGGACAGCGAATGAAGTATCCCTACCTGCTCGCAGCCTTTGCGTCCGAGTTCTGGGCGATGGAAGAGACCAAGCTGCTCGCCATCGTCGATTTCCTCGCCATGCAGGCGGAAGGCCACAAGTTCACGGCACAGGAGATCGAGGCGCGGATTTCACCAGCGACCGCCTCTGCCGTGGCCCGCAAAGACGGCGCCGTCGCTGTCGTGCCGCTTCGTGGCATCATCTCGCCGCGCGCCAGCGTGGTCGAGAACAGCTCGACGGGCGGCGGGGCGACCGCGGAAGGCTTCGCCTCGACGATCGACCGCATGGCCGATGATGACGCCGTGAAGGCCATCATTGTCGATGCTGATACGCCTGGCGGTAACGTGCTGGGCGTCGACGAAGCCTCCGCTGCAGTCGCTGCGGCGAAAGAGCGCAAGCCCGTGATCGTTCAGGTGACCGGAAACCTTGCCAGCGCCGGCTATTGGATTGGCTGCTCGGCCAGTGAGATCGTTATGTCGCCCAGCTCGGCCGCGGGAGCGATCGGTGTTCGCACCGCATATGACGACGTGACTGAGGCGCTCGCCAAGTCGGGTGTGTCGCGCGAGATCATCGCGGCCGGCAAGTTCAAGGGCGAGGGACTGCTCGGCCCCCTCTCCGACGACACCCGTACCTACATGCAGGGACGAATTGACGAATATTACGGCATGTTCGTCGACCGCGTCGCTGCCGGCCGCGATGTAGCGACCTCCGCAGTGCGGGATGGCTTCGGCCAGGGCCGCATGCTCGGCGCCAAGGCGGCCGTGCGTGAGAAGATGGCGGATCGCATCGCCACCATGAAGGAAACGCTTGCGCGCTTTGGCGCTGGTGGCCCCGCCCCGCGGCGCTTCGCGCCGGAACGGGAAAAGCGGGCGCTCGCGCTCATCTGAAATCCTGCCCTTCGGAAAGGGATCGCCCCCGTTCGCTGTCGGAGCGAGCGGTTCCGGGCGCGTGTCCGACAACCTCAACAACATGGCCTGCGGGCCGGGAGATCCTCAATGCGGAAGACCATGCTTCTCGCGGCCGCGTCCATGGTCGCGGCCATCGGCCCCATGTCGGCGAACGAGCGTCGTCACGGGCGCTATATGCGCGACGGTGACGGGCACAGCGCCCCCTTGACCGGCCTTGCTGCCCTGCGGGCGCAGCGCAACACCCTTGTCGCCACCATGCGCGGCATGATCAACGCGGCCGAGACGGAGAACCGCGACTTCACGGCCGAGGAAACGGCCGCCTATGACGAGCACCAGGCGGTGCTCGCATCTCTGACGACGCGCATCGACCGCCTTGTCGGCATCGAGACGGCAGAGGCGGCTGGTGCCGCGGTCACTCAGGCCGTTTCGCGTCGGCAGGGCATCACTCCCCCGCCCGGCCCGCATGGTCGCCGCGAGTTCGAGAGCCTTGGCGAGTTCATGGCAGCTGTCCGGTTCAACCCGAACGACCAGCGCCTCAACTTCGTCGAAGGCGTCGGCTCGCAGGGCGAGGATGGCACCGAGATCGGCGCCGAGCTGCGCATGGATGATCACCAGACGGGCGGCGGGTTCCTGGTGCCCACGCAATTCCGTCAGGAGATCATGCGGGTGCAGGAGCAGGATGCGCTGGTGCGTCCGCGCGCCAATGTCATCCCGGCCGGCTCGCCGCCCGATGCGGCGCTCACGATCCCCGCACTCGATCAATCCGGTGCCGGTCCGAACAACATCTTCGGCGGTGTGCAGGTCCAGTGGATCGAGGAAGGCGGCGACAAGCCGGAAACGGACGTAAACCTGCGCTCGATCACGCTGGAGCCGAAGGAAGTCGCCGGCACGATCGTCGTCACTGACAAGATGCTGCGCAATTGGCAGGCCGCCAGTTCCTTCCTCGAAAACCTTCTGCGGGGTGCAGTGACGCAGGCTGAGGATTATGCGTTCCTCCGCGGCGATGGTGTAGGCAAGCCGCTCGGCGCCATCAACTCGCCGGCGATGTTCCTGGTCAATCGCCGCACTGCCGGTCAGGTCACCTATCTGGATCTACTCGACATGGTGTCGCACCTGCTGATGCGTGGTGGCACGGCACCGGTGTGGTCCATGCCGCAGGGTGCTCTGGTTCAGATCGCCACGCTTCAGGATCCGGAAGGCCGCTACATCTGGAAGCCGGACGCGCGCGATGGCTTCGCCGGCACGCTGCTGGGCTATCCGGTTCGCTGGAACAACCGCGCGCCGGTACTCGGCACCAAGGGCGACATCACCCTTGTCGACTGGTCGCAGTATCTGATCAAGGATGGCTCCGGCCCGTTCGTGGCGGCGTCGGAACACGTGCTGTTCCGGCAGAACAAGACGGTGATCAAGATCTTCTGGAACGTCGACGGCAAGCCCTGGCTGACCGCGCCGATCCGGGAGGAGAACGGCTGGCAGGTGTCGCCGTTCGTCGGCCTGACCGTTCCCGCCTGACCAACGCGCCCCGGCAGCAGCCGGGGCGCCCCTCAAATCGATAGGTGATCGATGCGATATCTCGTGATCTCGCCGTGCGTCGACGCGCGCACTGGCAAAGAGTTTGCAGCCGGCGACGAGTTCCTGCCCGAACCCGATACGGCACAGGCCGAACGCCTCATCAAGGCCGGTTGCCTCGACTTCATTCCGGATGGCGCGCCGCTTCTTCCCGGCACCGATCACGCGGACGCGGTGGTTGTGGATCTTCGCGACCAGCTTGCCCGCGCCAACGACACGATCATCGGCTTGAATGAGCGTGTCGGTCAGCTGACCGCCGCGAACGATGATCTCGCGGAGGCGGGCAAGAACATCGCGGCCAAGCTGGAAGCTGCGCGCAACGAACTGATCGCCGCGACCGGTGATCTAAACACTCTTCGGGCCGAGCGCGATCAGCTGGAGCAGCAGGTCAAGGATCTGACCGACAGCCTCAAGGGCGAAGATGGTCCGGCCGAGCCTGCAGCGGCTAAGCCGGCTAAGCAGCGCTCCTAATCATGTTCAGCGTCGTCGTGGCGACTGCGCCCGCTCCGGTGGTTAGCCTGGCGGAAGCAAAGCAACACCTGAAGGTCAGCCATTCCGCGGAAGACGCGCTGATCGAAGGGATGGTGGCTGCGGCGACGCAAACAATCGACGGCCCCGAAGGATGGCTGGGCCGCGCGGTGGGCGTGCAGACGCTGGAGGCGCGGTTCAGCCTCCTGTTCGACCGCCCGTCGCTGCGGCTTCCCTATCCGCCCGTGGTGGAGCTGCTGACCGTTCGGTACCTCGACCGCAGCGATGCTGAGCGCTCGGCTGATCCGGCCGACTTCGACCTTTATGGCGACGCGGTGTCGCCGGCCGGTTCCACCTGGCCATGGGAGGGCGCATCGCTCCGGCCCGATGCAGGGCGCATCACGTACCGCGCGGGCTACGAGACCCTGCCGGCGCCGATCCGAGTGGCAATCCTCCTGATGGTTGGCGATCTCTATCGGAACCGTGAAACGACCGCAGCAGTCGCGATGAGCAAGGTGCCGATGTCGACGAACGTCGAGGCGCTGCTCAATCCCTTCCGAGTTTACACCTTGTGAGCGGGCTGGCGCGCGGCGAACTGGATCGCCTGATCAGGATTGAGCGGCCGATCGCGGACGAGAGCTTCGACGGCGCCGGTTCCGGCACGTGGGTACTGGTTGAGGATAACGTCTGGGCGGGCATCAAGGATGTACTGCCAAGCCGCGCCGAGCGGCTTGCTGATGGTATCACGATCGCCACACGCCCCGCTCGCGTCCGCATGGATTATCGTCCGCACCTCACCAGTGACATGCGCTTCGTCGATATCACCGACGGCGTCGACGGTCGGGTGATGCAGATCGTCGCTGGTCCAGCGGACATCGGCAGGCGCGATGGCAGCGAGCTTATGGTCGAGGATTACTCGACCGCTGGCAACCACGCCTGATGGCTCGCGCGCGTGGAGGCGCCGCGACGCGCCGTTACATGCAGCAGCTGCCAGAGCTGTTTCGCGAGCGCGTATTGCGCGGCGCGGCGCGGCGTGGAGCAACTGTCATCGCCGACGGTGCGAAGGAGCGGCTAGGCGGGCGTAGCGCGGATGGGCCTGGCGGTGGAAAGGTGCTGATCGCCGATTCCGTGAAGGTGCGTGTCAGGCTGAAGGGCGAGGTTGTGCGTGGCCGCGTGTTGCTGAGTGGGCCGGGCGCTTATGTCGGCCGCTGGCTTGAGTACGGCACGGATCCGCACTTCATCAGCGTCGACCCGCAATACCGCAACGGCATGACCGCCCGGCGGATCAACAAGTCGATCGCTGATGGCAACGAAAGCCTGAAGACCAGCCTGGTCATCAACGGCAAGCCGGTCGGCGCGACGGTTTACCACCCCGGTGCTCGCAAGGTGCCGTTCCTGCGGCCGGCCGTGGATACGCTGGAGCGCGAGGCGCTTGCCGCGGCGCAGACTTACATCAACGCCCGCGCCACTCGCGCCGGCCTTCTGGCAGGCCCCGCAGCTGAAGAGGATGACGCATGAGCGGCGCCGATGTTGTTACCGGCAGCGATATCATCGGTGCGCTGCTGCGTGGGTATGAACCGCTGACCCGCTTCGTGCCTTCCGACCGGATCAAGGCTGGTCGTTTGGGCACAACCCCCCTGCCCGCGCTGGTTATTACCATGATCAGCAGCGTCGATCGGCAAACCCTCAAGCGTGGCCGCATGGTGCGACGTACCGATCGCATCTCGGTGACGGTCCGCGCCGAGAGCCACCGCGACCGTAAGTTTGCGATCCGGCTCATCCGCCTCGCCTGCGCTGACCGCACCGGCAGGATTGCCGGCGCCGAGCGCGTCTCGGTGCTTACGGCGGGCAAGGGCCCGGAGGTCGATGGACCCGCCGACAGCTTCGAACAGGCGCAGGACTTCAAGGTCAGTTTCGACGAACCCGCTTTCTGAGGAGAAAAGCCATGTCAGCTACCAAAACCATCAGCGCAAAGGTGCTGCGCGACTTCAACGACGCCGGCTCCGAAAGCCGCTTCACCAAGGGCAAGACCGTCCCGCTCGAGGTCGGTGTGTTCGACAACTACCGTGCGGCAGGCCTGGTCGAGGCAGCGTCGGAGGACGCAGCGCCGGCTGGCGGTGCAGCTCGCGCACCGCGCCCCCGCGACTAACCCGCTCGTCCGCCATCCGGCGGGCGAATCCGCCGGCGCTGCCGGCCCATCTACAGGAGAACACCCGATGAGTGGTTCCACCGCCGCAGGTTCGTCGATCGCCATCGGCGCGACCGCACCGGCCACCTATGACGCAGCAGGCTTCACGGCGCTGGCGCTGACCGAAGTCGGCGGCGTCGACAAGATCGGCTCGCTCGGCGCCAGCTTCGCCAAGGTCGAGTTTCAGCCCCTCAAGGGACCGAAGCAGAAGTATAAGGGATCGGTCGACTACGGCGCCCTGCAGCCGACCTACGCGATCGACGCCGAGGACGCCGGCCAGGCTCTGATGGAAACGGCGGCCGACGACGAGACGCAGAAGCTCTACCCGATCGTCGTCACCTATCCGACCGGCCAGAAGCGCTGCTTTATGGGCCGCGTGTTCGGCTCGCCCGAGACGATCGATGGCGCCGACACCATGCTGATGGCCGCCCCTGCGATCGAGATCTGCTCGAAGCCGATCAAGATCAACCCGGCCGGCTGATCCCACCATTTCCCGGCGCCCGCGACGCCGGCTTTCTTGCATCGGCTCGCCCCGCACGTCGCGGGTTTGCGGGGCGGGTCGGTGCGCCATCCTCCCGCGAAGGATTATCCATGACAAAGCTGTTCAACATCGCCGCCCTCGCTGTCGCCTCCACCGCGATGATCCACGTCAAGGATGCGAGTGGCCAGCCCGCCTATGCGGACGCCGAGCGCAAGCTGCCGATCCGCATCCACCTGCACGGCCCGGGCAGCGACATCGCCGGCATCGTCGAGAGCCGCCAGTCGGCCCGCGCGCTGAAGCGCTATCAGGAGAACGACGGCAAGATGACCGCCGCGTCGCCGGAAGAGCGTCTCGCCGAGACGGCCGCGGATCTCGCCACCCTCACGGCTCGGTTCGAAAACTTCACCTATGGCGAGGGCGAGCTGACCGGCGAGGATCTCTTCCGCGCCGTCTATGCCGATCCGAAGCTCGGCTTCGTGACCAAGCAGGTCGCAAAGTTCTTCGGTGACTGGGGAAACTTCAGCGACGCCTCGAAGGCGGCCTGACCCTCTGGGTCCGGCAGCTGGCGTGGTATCATACCGCGCCAAAGCCGGATCCCCGGAGCAAACGGGGAAAGGGTGACGCGCCGGTCGCGTTGCCCACCCGCATCGAGCAGCTGAAGCGGCGCAAGATCGATCCGCAGATGCCGCCCAACGCCGCGCCGCACATCACCGACCGCCTGATCGAGATCGGTCTGACCGAGGCGGCCGGGATGGGCGCGGTGCCGCTCAGCTGGCGCGAGATCAAGGCGTGGCGCGAGAGCGTCGGCCTGACGATCGAGCCATGGGAGATGCGGCTGCTGCGCCGCCTTTCCGCCGCCTACCTCGCCGAGACCCGCCGGGCCGAAAGCGAGCTTTGTCCGCCGCCCTGGCGGACGCAACCCACCGCCCGCGAACGCGAGATCGAACTGGCCGAGCTGCAAAGGCTGCTCGACTGATCGATCCCGCGTTCGCTCACCGATGACCGGGAGGAACGCCGATGCTCGACGACGATGCTCCCGGTCTCCACGCCGATTTTCTGATCGACACCGGCAATTCGGCTGACGAGCTGATCCGCCTGGCCTCGGTCATGGAATCGACCGAGGTGAAGGTGCTGGCGGAGGCGCAGCGCATCGAGCGCGCCACCAGCAACATGGTCGACACGACGGCCGCGACCGCGGGGATCAAGGCGTTCGCCGATACCGCCACGCGCGAGGTTCAATCAGTCGTCGCCGCTGCCAGCCAGTCGCGCGCCGGCCTCGAGCGGATCTTCGGCCGCCCGCTGAACTTCAGCACCGGTGGCCCGGCCGCGACGCGCGAGCTGCAGGCGACCGCGCGCGAGGTGAACAAGACCGAGAGCGAGATCGAGAAGCTGATCGCGGCGCTCGATCGCGAGGCCGCCTCTCTGGGCAAGACGCGCGACGAGCAGCGTGCCCTTCGTGCGGAGCAGCTCGCTCTGACCGCCTCCACGCAGGGCAACACCGACGCGGCCGACCGGCTGCTGGCCAGCATGCGCCAGCTTGATGCCGCGCGCGAATCGCTGGCGGAAACGAAGCTCGCCATCCAGCTGGCGGCCGAGGCCGGCGCCGCGCGCGAGCGTGCCGCAGCCGAGGCCCAGCTGGTCGCCGAGCTGCGCGAGCGCGAGCGGATCCAGGCGGCACTTGCCCGCATCGATGGATCCGATCGCCCGCGCGCAACCGACGCCGGCGCGACCTTCAGCGCGCTTGCCGCCAAGGCGGCCGAGGACGAGGCACGCGCGACCGCGATAGCCGCGGCATCGGCCAAGCAGCTGGCGGACGAGCATGCCCGCCTTGCGGACCAGGTGCGTGGATCCCAGCTCGCAATGGAAGCTGACGCGGCCGCGGCCGAGCGGCTGCGCATGAGCACCGATCCGCTGTACGCGGCGACCGTCCGGATCAACGCCGAGATCGCCGAGAGCACCCGGCTTTATTACGCTGGTGCCACGGCGCCGGCGGAATATGCGCGCCAGCAGATGGTGCTGACGCAGCGCCTCCACGAAGCCAGCCAGGCGCATGACATCATGCAGGTGGCGGCACGGCGCGGCAGCGGCTCGCTGACGCAGCTGTCGTTCCAGCTGAACGACGTTGCCACGATGGCGATGGCAGGATCCCCGCCGTTCCAGATCTTCGCCACGCAGATCGGCCAGATCATTCAGGTGGCGCAGCAGGCCGAGGGCGGCGTGAAGGGCCTTGCCGGCGAGATCGGCGGCTTCCTTCTGCGCTTCTCGCCGCTGATCGGCGTGATGGCGGCCGGTACCGCCGGCTTCCTGCTGTTCGACCGCGCCGTGTCGAAGGGCGTCGACACCAAGGCGATGATCGATGGCCTGGGTCTTACCAAGGACGAGATCGAGAAGCTGAAGAACACGTCGGTCAGCAGCGGCGATGTCATCAAGGCGACGTTCCAGGTCATGGCCTCACGCGTCGGCTTCCACCTCGGCGATATGACCAAGTTCTTCGGCGACGCGCTCGACTGGATCACCAAGGCCGGCCGCGTGTCGCTGGCGGCGCTCTACTCGATGTTCGTGGGCACCTTCCGCGGCATCGCCGCGATCGTGAAGGGTGTGTACGACGGCAAGGGCGTGGGCGAGATCCTGGCCGACGTCGGCGACGCCTATACCGGCGCGTTCGACGAGGCCAACGGCGCGATGGTCCGCTTCGGCGAGGACGTCACCAAGCAGATCGCCTCCAACAAGCTCGCCGACCTGAAGAAGCAGGCCGACGCGCTGAAGGAAGACCGGACCCCCAAGAAGGACCGCCACGGCGAGCAGCTCGAGCGCGAAGGCCGCGCGATCGAGGCCCAGATCCGCAACCTCTACGGGCTGGCCGATGCCTATGGCGTGTCGGGCGCCGAGGCGCTGATCGCGGAAGCCCGGGTGACGGCCGAGAGCGAGGCGATCAAGAAACGGGCCGACATCGAGGAGCGCGTTGCGCGCCAGGTGCGTCTCGCTATCGCGCAGCGCGTGTCCGACGCCGCCAAGTCGACGGCCGCCATGCGTGACGAGCTGGCAATCCAGCAGGCGATCAATGCGGAAGTCGCTGCGGGCACCGTGCCGGCGCAGCTCGCGGCCGATCTGGTCCGCGACCGGCTCGAGGATCTGCCCCTTCTCGCGGCGCTGGAAGCGGCTGAGAGGGTCAAGGATGCGCAGGGCATCAAGGCGGCGTCGGAAGCGCTTGATGCGCAGCGAGCGACGCGCGAGCGGCTCAACGAGGCGCAACGCGAACAGCAGCGGCTCAACGCGATGACGTCCGGCGCCGATCGCCTGGCAGAGCTGCAGGAAGAGCTGCGCCTAGTGGGGGCGACCGAAGAAGTGCGGGTGCGTGCGCTCGCCACGTTGCGCGCGACGCAGGAAGCGGCCGCGAATGGCTGGACCGGGCAGAAGGGCGCCGATTACGTCAAGCAGCAGGTCAAGATCGCCGAGACGCAGGTCCAGCTCGCGCAGGCGCAGGATTCCTTCAACGCCTCGCTGACCTCCACCGCTGACAAATGGGATCTGATCGCCCGTAACGTGCAGAACGCGGCAGGTGGTATGGCCGACGCCTTCGGCGAGGTCGGCCGCTCGATCGGTGACGTCGCCTCCATCTATGCGGGCTTCCAGGCGAACCGCGCCCGCCTCGATGCGCAGCACCAGGCGGAGGTCCGCAAGGCCGGCAGCGACAAGGTCGCGATCGAGCGCGCCAATGCCAAGTTCGCGCTTGCGTCGGCGACGACGCAGGTCGGCTTGTTCGGCGACCTGACGTCGGCCGCCAAGGGCTTCTTCAAGGAAGGAAGCGACGGCTACAAAGCCATGGCTGCTGCCGAGAAGGCGTTCCGCGCGATCGAGTTTGCCCTGTCGGTGCGCGCCATGGCGCAGGACGCGATCGAGACGGCCAGCTCCATCGCAAAGAGCGGCGTTCGCGCCGCGGCGCATGCGGCCGAGGCGGTCGCGAAGGCGATCTCGTCGCTGCCGTTCCCGCTCAACATCGCAGCCGGCGCCGCGACCGCGGCTGTGCTGGCGTCGATCGGCATCGCGATCGGCGGCGCCTTTGGTGGCGGCAGCAAGAAGGATCTCGAGCCGGCCAATACCGGCACCGGCACGGTGCTGGGCGACGGCAAGGCGCAGTCGGAGAGCCTGAAGCGGTCGATCGACCAGCTGCGCGAGGTCGATACGCTGACCAACACGTTCGCGCGCCAGATGGCCGGATCGCTCCGCTCGATCGACGGCCAGATAGGCGGCCTGGCGGCCGTCCTGGTCCGGTCGGGCAACGTCAATGCCGACAGCAAGGTCGCCGAAGGCTTCAAGCCTAACGCGATCGGCTCGGTGCTGGGCGCCATTCCGCTGGTGGGCGGCATCCTGTCGTCGCTGTTCGGCAGCAAGACGTCGGTCATCGCCAGCGGCCTGTTTGGCCGCGCGCAATCGCTTGAGCAGATCCTCGCCGGCGGCTTCGACGCTTCCACCTACAGCGACGTCGAAAAGAAGAAGAAGTTCCTCGGGATCACCACCGGCACGTCCTACTCGACGCAGTACGGCCAGGCCGACGCGGGTCTCGAGAACCAGTTCACGCTGGTGCTGCGCTCCTTTGCCGACGCGATCGCCGGCGCGGCCGAGCCGCTCGGCCAATCGACCGGCGCGATCGAGGCACGCCTGAAGGGCTTCGTCGTCAACATCGGCAAGATCGACCTGAAGGGACTGTCGGGCGCCGAGATCCAGGAGAAGCTCGAGGCTGTGTTCGGCGCGGCGGCCGACAACATGGCCAGTGCCGCTTTCCCGGGAATCGAACGTTTCCAGAAGGTCGGCGAAGGTGCTTTCGAGACGCTGGTGCGCGTGGCGTCGACGGCCGAGGTAGTCACCAACGCGCTCGGCCAGATGGGTGGCGCCGCGCGTGCCATGTCGATCGACGCCAAGCTCGCGCTGGCCGACCAGTTCGACAGCATCGGCGATCTGACCGGCGCGATCGGGAGCTATTTCGAGGCGTTCTACACCCCGGCCGAGCAGACCGCGGCAAAGACCGAGCAGCTGACCCGCGTTTTCCGCGATCTCGGCCTCACGATGCCGGCGACGCTCGCCGCCTATCGCGAGCTGGTGGACGCGCAGGATCTGAACACCAGCGCCGGTCAGGCCGCCTATGCGACGCTGATCCAGCTGGCGCCGGCATTTGCCGAGCTGCAGGAGAAGCTCGCCGGCGCCAAGTCTGCCGCCGACGTCGCCTCCGAGCGCGCGGATCTCGAGCGCCGGCTGCTCGAGCTGCGCGGCGATACCGCGGCGCTCCGCGCGCTCGAGCTGGCGAAGCTCGATGCCAGCAACCGCGCGCTGCAGCAGCAGATCTATGACCTGCAGGATGCGCAGGAAGCCGCCCGGGCAGCCGACGAACTGCGCAAGGCCTGGTCGTCAGTCGGCGACAGCATCATGGACGAGGTGCGGCGGATCCGCGGCCTGGCCGATGCCGGCGGCGGCAACAGCTTCGCCTCGCTGATGGGCCAGTTCAACGCCGCCAATGCCAAGGCACGCGCCGGCGACATGGATGCCGCCAAGAGCCTGCCGCAGCTCAGCCAGGCGCTGCTCAGCGCCGCAGCCGATGCTGCGACCAGCCGGCAGGAGCTGGCGCGTGTCCAGGCGCAGACCGCCGCGGCGCTCGAGGCGACCTATGGCGTGGTCGGTGCGCTGGCGACCAACAAGCCGGAGAGCAAGGCCGAGCAGATCGCCAGTGCGGTCGACGGCCGGGCGATGGCGCCGAGTTCGGCAGCGAACGACGATCGCGCGGCCGAGCAGAGCGCCTTGCGTGGCGAGATCGCGCAGCTGCGCGCCGACATGACCGCCGGCACCGCGGCGATCGCCGCCAACACCGGCCGCATCGCCAGGCACCTCGACAATGTGACCGCCAGCAGCGGCGGCGAGGCCATCGCGGTGGAGGCAGCATGAAGATCATCACCGACACCGGCACGATCGAGCTGGGCACCACCGAGACGACGCCGCGTATCGGCATCGTCGACTATTCGAAGCGCGTGACGGACGATTTCGGCGTCACCACGGTGGTCGAGCGCGGCTTCTCGCAACGGCTGTCGGTTCGCATGGCGCTGCCGTTCGGTGACGTCGACGCGCTGCAGCGCCGGCTCGCGGATCTGCGCGCGACGCCCGTCCGCTGGGTCGCTGACGATCGCTTCAGCTGGCTGAGTGCCGACGGCTATTACAAGGACTTCGAGCTGGATCTCGCGGTCCCCCCGATCAGCTATTGCACGCTGACGGTCGAAGGCTTGGCTGGGAACGAGATCGTGCCTGACGCGGGCGGCGATCCGGCGCCTGAGGGCGAGGCGTCGACCTTCCAGCTACTGCAACCGGTGCCGGTGACCGATGCCGTCCTGGTCGACAGCAGCGTGCCCGAGGATCCCGCGCCGGCGTGGTCGGCCGACATCACCTATCCCGCCGGCGCGATCGTCGCGCGCGCGCACCGCCGCTTCGAGAGCTTGGTCGCGAACAACAAGGGCAATGACCCCGCGACGAACGGCCCGGGCTGGCTCGACATCGGCCCGACCAACCGCTGGGCGATGTTCGACGATGCGCTCGGCACCGAGACGAGCGCAGCCGGCGCGATCGTGGTCCAGCTGAACGCCGGCGCGGCAACCGGCCTCGCGCTCCTCGATGTTCGGGCGGCGACGGTGCGGGTGCAGGCGCCCGGCTATGACCGCACGCAGCAGGTCGGCGCCGGTGCGATCACCTTCCTCGATCTGCCCGGCGTCGCCGGCACGATCGCAGTGACGATCGCAGGCGCGGGCAATGTCGGCGTCGGCACGCTCCTGGTCGGCCAGATTGTCGGCCTCGGCATCACCGAGGCTGCGCCTTCTGCCGGGATCACCGACTTCAGCCGCAAGGAGGTCGACGATTTCGGCGAGGTGACGGTCGTGCAGCGTGCCTGGGCGAAGCGCATGTCCGCCCGGGCGCTGATCCGCACCGAGGCGGTCGATCAGGTCGCGAACCGGATCGCGGCCGTGCGCGCGCGGCCATCGCTATGGATCGGGCAGACCGGGATCGACTGCCTGACGCTGGTGGGCTTCTTCAAGGATTTCTCGATCGAGGTCGGGCCGACGCTGAGCAAGCTGTCGCTGTCGATCGAGGGGCTGAGCAAGGCCGCCAAGCCGAAGCCGCTCGGCGCCGGCGTGAACTGGGAGGATATCGCCGATCCGACCGGCACCAAGCCGGCGAACAATGCCGACGTCACGGGCGAGAACACCGCGAAGGACACCGAAGCGGTCGGCGGCGTGCCGTCGACTGAGGTGATCGCGCAGCTAGACCGGATCGAGCCGATCGAGGCGCAGTTCAGCCCGATCACGTCGGACATCAGCGCGCTGCAGCAGGTCCAGCTCGGACATGACGACGCGCTGGCGCAGCTTGCCGACGTCACCGCCGACCAGGGCGCGGCACAGCGGCAGATCACCCGCGACGTCGGCCGCATGGACGAGGCGTTGCTTCGCGCGCTGATGGAGAGCGCCCGCACGCGCGAGGTGCTGCGCGATGCCGGCATCGTCGTGGATCCCGCGACCGGCCAGGTGCGGATCTATGCCATCGATCAGTTGCGCGACCGCACGTCGACGGCCGAGATCGCGATCGACGCGGTCAAGGGCGTCGTGGCGACCAAGGCCTCGGTGAACCAGGTCCAGGAGCTGATCGCGCGGGCGGTGCTGGATCCGTCGCAGGTTGCCGAGCTGGAGCCGATCATTGCCCGGCTCACGTCGGCCGAGAGCGAGATCGACGGCCTGAACGCGGCGGTCGCGCTGAAGGCGTCGTTGGTCGAGGTGACCGCGATCGGCGGTCGCGTCAGCACCACCGAGCAGACGCTGGACGCGCTCGCCGGGGAGGTATCGAACAAGGCAAGCACCACGATCGTTGACCAGCTCGGCATCCGCATCGGCTCGGCCGAGCAGATGCTGTCCGCGCTGCCGGATGTGTCGGGCTATTCAGTCACCGTGCGCCAGGCGCGCGTCGCGGCCGACGATGCGGCAGAGGCTGCGCTGCGCGGCATGCTCGCCGGCGACATGGCGAGCCGGTACCAGCTGTCGCAGATCGCCGAGGCGCGGCAGGAGCTGACCACCAAGCTGGTTGATGGCTTCACCGCCGAGGCGATCGCGCGCACGGCGCTGACCGTCCAGATCGGGCAGATCCGCGCATCGGTGCTGTCGGAGGCGCAGGCCAGCGTCACGCGCGACAACTTGCTGACGCAGCAGCTACAGGCGCAAGGCGGCGCGCTGGACAACCAGGCGGCGGCGATCGGGCGGCTCGATCGCGTATCGCTAGACAACGCCGGCGGCATTGCCTCCGCGCAGATGACAATCCGGCAGCAGATCGGGGCGTCAGACAGCAGCGATGAGGCGCTGCTGCGCGCGCTGATCGCCGGCGACGAAGCTGGCCGGGCGCGCATCGCGCAGGCGGTGCAGATCCAGACCGAGTTCACGACGACGCTCGTCGAGAATGAGCGGGCGTCCGCGGTCGCGCGCCAGTCACTGCTCGCTCGGATGAACGCGGCAGAAGCCGCGATCGTCACCACGGCGAAGGTGGCGGCCGAAGCGAACCAGGCGACCGCTCAGCGGGTCAGCGCATTGGAGGTGGCGTTCAATGATGCGTCCACCGGGCTGCTCGCCACGCGCGCGCGCATTGTTGCGCTGGAAGAAACGACGGCCGCGCAGAACGCCGCCTTCGCTCAGCAGTTGGAGCTGATCGAGGCCACTGTCGGCGGGCAAGGCGACGGGCTGGCAGCGATCAGCGCCACCGTGGCGCAGGATCGTCAGGCGCGCGTCGATGGTGATGCCGCCAATGCGTTGGCAGTCGAGCAGGTCCGCACGCAGGTGAACGATCCGCAGACGGGGCTGCCGGCCACCGCTGCCGGACTTGAGCAAGAGCGAACGGCGCGAACTCAGGGCGACGCCGCCAACGCGCAGGAGATCCAGACGATCTCGGCCGCGCTCTACGACCCGCAAACGGGACTGCCGGCAACCCGCGCGATCGTCGCCAGCGATCGTCAGGCGCGGATCGACGGTGACAGCGCGAATGCCTCAGCCATCCAGCAGGCGCGAGCGATCATCGACGGCGTGGGCGGTGTCGGGGTCGAGCAGGCGTTCAGCGCGGTCGCGACCCGGCTCGGCAAGGTGGAGGGTCGCTACACCGTCACCATCGACGCGAACGGCAATCTAAGCGGCTTCCAGCTGATCGGCTCCGACGCGGGACCGGCATCCTTCAACCTGATCAACACCGATCTGCGCATGGGCACCGGCCGGGTCATCTTCAACAACGGCACCTACATGCAGGTGCAGGGCGTGGCGTTTGGCGCCAACGGCGATCTGCTCGAATGGTTCGGGCCGACGATGGCGATCACCAGCTGCACGCGGGCGAACGCGATCAGCTACAAGACGATCACCGGCGATGCCTACTTCGGCGGTTCGCTGTCAGCCGGCGTGCTGAAAAACGCCGTCACCTCGTCGCTGACCACCGCCAACGCCTCGCTTGAGCTTGGCCCATTCGGCACCACCGGCAAGCCGAAGAGCGTCGTTGCGAGCTACAGCTACAGCCTGCGCCGGCGGGTCAATCCACCGGGCGGGTCGATTACCGGGACGCCCAGCGCCACGCTGGTGCTGGAACGGCGCCGCGGCGCCGATGGGCCATGGGTGCAGCTGCAGACCGGCACCATCACCGGCGAAACCAGCTACGATGCGCCGGAAGGCAACACACCTGGCCTCGGCACGCAGACGATGGCGGGTGCGATCACCATCACCGACAATTCTGAAGGTGCGCAGGACTTCTCCTATCGCCTGACGCTGGTGTCGCGAACGCTCGCCACCTTCAACTTCTCCTCCCCCAACGACGGCCCGGCCGGGGAGCCGATCCAGAGCCTCTCGCTCGTCTCCGTCGAACAATAAGGAAACCGAACATGCCCTGGTATCGTGCCGGCAGCGTTGCCGTGACCAATGGATCCGCGATCGTCACCGGCGCGGGCACCGACTTTGTCGGCAACGTCAGCATCGGTGATGGTTTTATCGCGCCCGATCGCGGCGTGTACGAGATTGCACAGGTCGTCTCGGCCACGCAGTTCCTGCTCGCCACCCCCTATCAGGGCGCCACCGCCGGCGGGCAGGGTTACAGCATCAAACCTACCCAGAGCTTCGCGCGAGATCTGGCGCTCGGCGCTTCGCAGCTGCTCAACACCTTTGGCGCGGTGCGGGACGGCATCGGGCAAGGGCTGGTCCCCGATGGGAGCCTGGCTTCGCCTGCAATCCGCTTCTCTGCCGATCAGGATACGGGAGTTGCACGGGTCGGCAACAACACCCTTGGTCTTGTTGCTGGCGGTGCAACCCGGATGAGTGTGGGGCCGACAGGAGTGGACCTAGCCGACGCACTCAGCATTGGCGGCATCAACCCTCGCGTGATGCTCGGTTCCAACGTTGCGGCGTGGCAGATCGACTGCCCCACAGGCACCAACGCGCTGACTTTTGTCGAGCGGCAGTTCTCCTCCGAGAAGATGCGGATCGACGCGGGTGGCAACGTGGGCATTGGCACTTCTCAGCCGACTTCCCGTCTCGACATCATGCTCCCCGGAGCGGGGCCCCGGGTCCGCTTCACCTCCGCAACGGATAATCCCGCTCTTGAGATGTTCCGGTACACTGGCTCAGCGGGTCTGCACTACGGCACTCGCGTTGGCATGAAGCTGGGGGCGTTCACGATCGATCAGGCTGGGGGCGCATCGATCAACGGCCATAGTTGGGTCGAACGGCTCCGTTTGGACGATTACGGCAACCTGCTGGTCGGAGTTTCGACCGGCAGCCATCGGCTGACCGTACGCGGAGCCGACGGGCTTGCCGTGCAGGACCTGGACGGCAATCTTGCGCTCCAGGTCAGCTACGGCTTTTCGGGCGCGACCGCTGGTGGCGAGAGCTCCGCCCCCTCGCTGCTGTTCGCACGCAAGCACTCGGCCACCGGTAGGACGGCGAGCTTCGCGGGCACCGTCAACACGTCGGGCGCGGACTATGCCGAGTACATGGTCAAGGCGGACGGCTGCGGCGTCATTGCCAAGGGCGACGTCTGCGGCGTCGATCGCGGCGGCAAGCTGACCAAGACCTGGGCGGACGCGATCAGCTTCGTGGTGAAGTCCACCGATCCGTCGCTGGTCGGTGGTGACACCTGGGGCGCTCACCTGCCGCCCAAGCCCGAGCAGCCCGGCGCAGAGCCGCGCGGTCCAGCGCTCCCGGCCGAGCCAGCGGTCGACGCTGACGAGGGCGCGATCGAGGCATGGCGAGCCGCACAGACCGCCTATCCGGCGCTGCTTGCCGCCTACCAGTCCGAATACGCCGCCTGGCAGCATGCGACGGACACCTATGCCGCCGACCTGACAGCGTGGGAGCAGGAGCTTGAAGCCGCCCGCCAGCGCGTCGACCGCATCGCGTTCTGCGGCCAGGTGCCCTGCAACGTTGCCGGTGATTTCGAGGTCGGCGACTACATCATCGCCGCGGCCGCCGGCGCCGGAATCAAGGCGATCGCGGTGAGGCCGGACGAGATCACGCTGCAGCAATACATGCGCCGGATCGGCAAGGTCTGGGCGATCCGCGACGGCCGTGCCTGGATCGACGTGCAGCACGGCTGATCGACACCCCTTCTGCGGAGATGCCGATGAGCGATCCAACAATCGCCGAACGGGCGTTCGCCAACATGGTGACCGCTACGAGGGCTCCGCCCAGCTTTGACGGGCAAGGCTGGCTCGTCGCGCTGAACCTATTTGCGAGGACGGCTGGCTTCTGCCTTACCGTCATGCTCGCGGGCAAGATCGTCCGGGACATGAGGCGCAACCGGTATCGGGATAAGCTTCGCGAGCCGGTGACCATATTGCGCCTGACCGTGCTGGCCTTCGCGTTTGCTGGCGTTCTGCGCTTCGGCGGTGAGGCTGCCGCACTGTGGGGCTGGAACCCTGCTGATCCTTCTGCGACGGCAGCGGCCACCCTCGCGAAGCGCCTGCTCGATCCGTTCGCTGCGGGGCTCGCTTGGCTTGGGTTCGGCCTGTTCGTGCTCGCCGAGCGCGGCATCATCGACCAGCTGCGCAAGCAGCCCTTTCCGATCAACATGTGGGCCAGCCTGGAGCAGCTCAAGCGCCCCGCGATCGTCGTGGCGCTTTGCTTCGTCGCTGCCGTTGGAGTGGTGAGCACGCGATGATCATCGAGCGCGGGGCCGGCGCGGCCGCAACTGGTTTGCTCGCCGTGGGCGCAGCAACCGCAGCTCAGCCGGCAACGGCGAGCTTCTTCGGAATGCCCTTTGAGATCGCCACCGCCATCGCCGCAATGTTCGGCTGCATCGTGACGCGGGTTATTGTCGGCCAATCCGACAAGGTGTCCCGCTGGCGGGTTCGCGTGCCGATCGACGTTCTATCGGGCGGCGTGACGTTCTTCCTCGTCGTCGCGACACGACCGTCGCTGCTGACGGCGCTGGTGCTGGGCATCACCGTCGCGGCTCTGGGCGCCTCGATCATAAAGATCGCCGAGGTGCGCGGCCGGAAGCTGATCGACGCGCTGTTGCCTGGCGGCGTGGGTGACGACGATGACGAAGCCGGCATCGCCCTGGCGATGGATCAGCTCCACCGCATCCCCGATCCCGAGAAAAACTCGGGCTGAGTACGGCGCCTTACCCCGCCGTAGTGACACAGGTGGGCAAGGCGCCGCGGCGGCCGACAGGACGAAGCCCGCGGCCGCGCGTGACCAACCTCGGCCATTCCGATCCTCAACACAAGGAACAACGATCATGGCAACCAACCTACGGGTGGGGCCGATGGCGCTCGCCCTGATGCATCACTTTGAAGAGCTGCGGCTGCTTGCGTATCGCTGCCCGGCTGACGTGCCCACAATCGGATGGGGCAATACCTATTATCTCGATGGCTCTCGCGTCCGCATGGGTGATCGGATTACGGCCGAGCATGCAGACGCGCTGTACGCGGCCGTCCTGGAGCGCGATTTCGCGGACCCCGTGCGCGCCGCGATCGGTAACGCGGCGACCACGCCCGCGCAGTTCGGCGCGATGGTGTCCCTCGCCTACAACATCGGCATGGGGCCGCGCCTGTCGGTGCCGGGGCTGAAGAAGGGATTTCGCCAATCGGAAGTCCTGCGGCTGCATCGCGCTGGCAACTACGCGGGCGCGGCCGAGGCATTTGCCGGATGGACCCGGGCGGGCGGGCAAGTGTCCGACGGGCTGGTGCGCCGGCGCAAGGCTGAAGCGGCGCTCTATCGCTCTGACTTTGCGGATCTGGCGAAGCACACCTACGGCAAGGTGAAGCCGTGATCAGGGGCGCGCTCGTGGGCGCCGTCGTCGTCCTGCTGCTGATCGGGGGGCTGGGCTTCCTCTGGCAGCGAGCCGATGCCCGCGCCGATCGGCTTGCGCTTGAGGTGCGGGAAGCGGGCGCCGAAGCCGACCGCCTCAAGAAGCGCAACGATCAGCTGGAGCGCGCTGCGCTGGAGCGCCTCGCTGACGATCGCGCCGTCGACCAGCTTGGAAAGGACATGCACGATGCGATCAAGGATATTCCCGGGGGCACTGCGCCCAGCCCTGCTGCTGTCGCTCTCGGCTGTCAGCGCCTGCGCGCGGCCGGCGCCACGGCCAGCGGCACCTTCCAGCGTGTCTGCGGCGGACGTTAGGGCACTGATCGAGCCTAAGCCGGTGCCCGGCCCGGAGATCGTGACCGACGACGCGGCAAGCGCAGCCTACAGCATCGATGTCGAACTGTGGGGCGAGCGCCTGTCGCGGGCGGGACGCCGGGTCTGCCGCGCGATAGCGGCGGATGGGGCGGCGCTCGGTTTCGTTTGCCCGTCGCCTCCGGCGCGATAGGAGCGCCTAGCGCATCGGTCCGTTCGGCTTGATATCGTCCTGCTGGGGCACGCCGCTCACGCCTTCCAGATCTGCATAGCGGATCGGCGGCGGTGGCGGGCTGCCGGATAGGATCTCCAGCTTGTTCAGCTTGTCGCTGATCATCGCGGCGCCGAGCAGCCGCGCGCGCAGCTGTTCGGCCGGCCGGTGATCCGCCAGCCCCTTCAGGACCGACTTCGGCCAGGATCTTATTGCGGACTGGATCCGGTTGATCAGTTCGTCACGGTCGACCTGTCTCATGCCAAGGGGCTCCATGGATCGCGGGCGCCGAGCAGCCGTTCGTCGATGTTGAGAGCCATCGCCAGATGCAGGCGCTCCTTTTCCGGCAAGCGCTTGGGCGTGCCGCGCTGGATCCATTGCTGAAGGTAAGCAGGGTTGCGCCCGATCTTGCACGAGAGCGCATGCAGGCTCGTGCCCTGGGCGTCCACTTCCCGCTGCACAACCGCGCGCGGGTCACTCGACATCAATAGCACAGGTAATCGTTCTCCGCGTCCTCAAGGGCTGCCCAATCGTCGCCACTCGCGCGCTTGCCGCTGAGCCATTGCCGCACCGCTTCCGGATCGCCGGTGCGTGGGAACGTGCGGTCGGCCGAGGCGGCAAGCGCAAAGTCGCCGATCCATCCCGCGCCTTCTGGCGCAGCAGCCACGCGCCGAAGGCGAGCTTGGGTTCGAACAGGGGTAAGGCTGGCTCTGGCATGGCGGCATCCTCCGAATCGAGCAATGCCGTTCATACGCTTTGTTCCGCGTATGTTCCATCGCTCGACAGCCATCAGACTGAGCGCCTTGTCCCCCCGTCCTCGTAAGCTATTGATCTACAACGCACGCGATTGACCATCGAAAGCGGCAACCTACGTTGAGATTAAAGGACTTTTCGGGTCCACGGCGAAAGAGTGTGCTCAGGCAATCGGGAGGCGCAAACTAACGCGCCAATTTAGATCGGTCGTTAACATGGGGGCAGCTCAATGTCGGGTGACGCTATCGTCTCGCACATCATCGACATACGTAAGGCTCCGATGGACTTCCCGACCCATCGGCACGCCGGCTCTTTTTGGGAGCAGCTGGGCCGTTGTGTGGCCACGTTTGGCTTTCTGGAGGAGGTTCTAGGCAAAGCCATTTTCGCCTTTAGCGCCACTACGGAAGTAATGGTTGATGAGTGGGAGGCAGCGTATGCGGCGTGGCTTCCGCAGCTGAAGAAGGCTTTGTCTGATCAGCTGGGCCGATTGATTGACAGCTATGCGTCGGCTGTGCGTAAGCATCAAGCTCCTAATCCGGCTGGCTTTGATGAGGTGATCGCGGAATTACGCGCAGTAGCGATTATGCGGAACGTGATCTGCCATGGTTCGTGGAGATCACCTGACGTCGAAGGTCGCTCGCTGCCATTCTTCACGAACACGAAGGGCGACATCTGGGAAGAGCCAATGGACGTGACATATTTGGCTTCTCTTCAAAGGCAGACCGCTGAGCTCGCCGCATATGTGATGAGCACCGTAACGACACATGGTTGGCAGTTCCCAGGCACGGCAGGACCTGGCCGACCCATCTGGACGCGTTCGTAGCTACGAATTCTCCGCTTTGCTTTACGCTTTCACGAACACATGGTCTCTCCATGACACCTGGCGAATTGTTTACGATCGGCATTAGCTCGGGGACAGTGTCCGCTCTCCTCAATCTGGCCGTAACCGAATTGCGTGAGCGCACACGAAGCAAGCGCGACATGGAGCATCAAGCTTTACAGGTAGCAGAGCACTTGGAAGCTTATGCCTTCGCATGTGCGACATATGCTTTCGGCAATTGGAGGCTGCTTGTGGAAGGTCGGCCTGGGGCCCTCGTCTCCCGAGTTCCAGATTTTGGAAAATTTCCTGACACGATCACGTGGCAATCGCTTGATGCCAGCCACGCTACAGAAATGAGGGCGTTGCCCGGACGAGTGCTCAGCGCGGTGATTGCGGTTGATGCCGGGTTCGGCCGAAGCGCTTATGACGGCTTCCGAACCGCACAGTATTGGACCCTGGCTCTTGGTTCGGAGGCCTTCAAGAACGCTGCTTACCTTCGTGAAATCTCGCGGATCAATCAGTTATCGTTCGATCAACCGACGTGGGACTATCCGACGTTCCTACGAGGAGAGCTTGAGAAGCACGAAGTCCGTAAGCAAGAGATTGCCGCGCTGTTACATAACAATCCCGCGGGCCATTGGCCGCCGGCGCAGCCGATTGAGGGTTAGACATTCTGCAGCGGACGCCGCGGATCTTCTTGCCGCTGCCTCGACTGGGTAGCCGAGGCAAACCAATGAGATTGCTCGCTTGTGTAAGGTCCCGTCGAACACGAATCGGCAGACTACCCAGTCGCAATCGCCCTATATCGCCAGACCACCGGCGGGCCGGCGCTCCCTCGGTCGAAACACTCATCACCGAGATCCAGCGGCGCAGCCTCGACCTATAAGCCCACTATTCTTTCATCCGAGCGTCGTGCCGAGCGTTGTCAGCCTTACGGATACGCACTGCCCGACGATGCGGTGTATTCTGGCGAGCATACCAGATGGCGGCTGTTATCGACGCGGCTGGGACGACAAGCAGTATGTAGGCGATGACGGTGCGTTGATCGACGGGAAATACCCAGCTGTTCGAACGGAAACGTCTCGCCTATCAGATTGGCACCAATGAAGCTCTCGACTCTGTTCGATGATCGGTAGAGGGCAGAGGAATGAACCCCGACATTCTCGCCTCGCTCACGGACGAAGAGCTAGAAGCCGCCTATCTCCGTACGACCATGCAGCCTGGCGATCCCGAGGCCGACGCGATCATTGCCGAGGCGGAGCGCCGCGGAAGCACGCTGCATTGAGGATCATCGACCGCAGGTTCCTGATAGGGTTCTTCGGTGTGCTGGTGGTGTTGGCGGCTGCATTGGCGCTTTCCAGTTGCGGCGACAGCGAAATTCCCGGCCACAACAGCCTAATCCGGCACGTCAAGAACAACCCTGTGGGGCGCGATAGCGATCAGTGGATCGAGAAATACAACATGGCAGGCGAATGGGAGCGGACGGGACTGATCTTCGGCAACGTGGACGATCAGGGTGAGTGCCTAAAGGCGATCGCTGGCCTCAAGCAGGCGAACCCGGCCGCGGAGTATCGCTGCATCGCCGCCAACGTCAGATAGCGCCGCCCAGCTCTAGGCGCTCGGTGCGCTCTTCTAATTCGGTGATGCGGTTCTCTAGCGCGTCGACTTTTGCCGCAACCGGGCCGACCATGTCGTCGGCCGCATCTTCCGCAATGCTCTGCGCCGTCTCGCCCTCTCCGCAGCCCATCAGCAGGAGGATAGCGAACATTGAAGCTGCGACTTTCATATCCGCCTCACCCATCACCAATTTACGTTGATGTGAGATTGACCGGTCCCACCCGATCGCACAAGTGCAGTCACCTCTCCCACAACACCTTGGTCACGGGAGCCCTCTCTCGCCGGTTGAGCTTCACCGCCCGTAGCGATGCACCACGATGTCCGCAGTTCCGGCACCGAAACCGAGCGCCCGGGGGCTTCTGGCCTAGCGGGTGTGCTGGCCGCAACACGGCGTCCGACGGACCGAAGATCCGCCGCGCGCGAATGTCTCGTCCCTAGGCCGCCTCCGGCCTCTCATCATCAGCAGCAAGCCGGAGCTCGATGTCAAATCCCAGATCGGCCGGCAGAATTTCCACCTGCTGATCGGCAGGCCGAGTATCGTTCCAGTGCGTCTGGTCTAGGAAAAGCTGATACATGTCGCCGACTGACTGTTCGCGCCGGGTAACACATGCCTTCCTGAAGCTTTGCGGCTTGGTCTTCGGATTATCGATGTCGATGTAAGAGAACACGAGCTGGCCATCCGCGGTGTGTGTAGGGACCGCATGAAAGCCTCGATATGGGCGGCCGGTCTTACGATCGTGACGGACATCCTGCCGCGCCGCGTCCTTGAACTGCTTGGCGAGCCTTTCCCGGGGCGACACCGGGGGCGGCGCGTCCCAGCCCATCTTGAGCGCGAGATCCGCCACCTCGTTAAGGTCGATCTCGTCCTTTCCGGTGATCTCTTGCCAGTGCCGAATGAACTTCTGGCGCTCTGCTACCTTCGACATGCCTTGCTATTCTCCTAAAGGATACACGTCACCCCAGCCGTCGACGGCTGCATTCGCCCTGATGTGCGTCCGGACGCCCACAAGATGCTGACGAAATCGATCGTATCTGCCCGTTCGGTGCTGAAGTTGGCCAGCTACCAGACCCGCATGAACGCCAAGAAGCTTAGCGAACGCTGTCATATCGCGTTCGGAGAAGAACGGCGCTTTACGCGCGACGAAGCTGTCCATCTTGGAGGAGGGGACACAGAACTCCTGCGCCGCCGAGTTCGCCAGACGCTCCTCCTCGGGAATGTCAGCGCCTGTTCCGCTACGCTCGCCTTCAAGATCGTCTAGGATCATCGCCAAACGACCATGTCCCAGACGAACGTGCTCGAGTTCGTGCCGTAGAACGAACCAGAAATTATCGATCCGGTCGTGTCGCATCGACAAACCAACCACCGGCGACGCGTCATCAAGCCAGAAGCAAACGCCATCGATCTTGGCAGATGGGAGCGCCTCGACGATCACGAACCTGATCCCGCACTCTGCAAGAATTCGAGGGACATGGCGCGCTTCTTCAGCCGCGACTGCGAGTTGATGAAGCCGTGGCAGGGCTCGCTCAAGAGCTGCCACGTTGAAAGGTGGGACGATAAGTTCATCAGCTATCGACCGCACACGGTTCAGCCAGGCGATCTGAGTTGGGGTAGCCTCTCGGTTAACTTCCGTCTTTCGGGCGGCGTGTGGCATCACCTCGATCTGTTCGACACGTTCGACACCAAAAAACTTGGTTAGCCCTCGCTCCACGGCGGCAATGTCGCGAACGTCGCTTGCGTCAATCCATCCGCGTTTGATCATCGCTGCAACCGGCAACGAACCAAACAACTGAGCCCTAGTGCGGCGGCCAGGATCGGGACGCTGTGCAAACCGCGCCTTCGCCAGATCGAACGCTCGCTGCAACTCAAGGAATCGCTCGGCTGGTGCGTCCAGCACCTCCTCAAGCGATATCGCGATACTGGCGTTTACCGCCTGCTTGTCCGAGATCCAGCGATTGACGGTCGCCTCGTCCACGGCAAGCACCACGGCCAATGTGCGCTTGTTCCAGCCGCGCTCGTTCAACAGAGCCTCGATTAGCTGGCCCGGAGTTCGGATGTCGGGTGAATTGATGTCCATGGCGCGCGCATAGCCATAACTGAGTCCCACTCAACCGCCAACAGCAAACTTGCGCAATTCCTCAAGTTGGCGCTTCTTGCGTCGGCAGGTCCCCCCTCCTCAGCGCTTCGGGGCTATCGACGCAGATCGCCCGGTCACCGAATTGCTTATCGTCGCAACCATGATCACAGGTCTTATCGTCGGATGATGTCCGGTATCGCAGTGGTATCGCAAAT
This sequence comes from Sphingomonas sp. ABOLG, assembly GCF_003950435.1. Classification (NCBI taxonomy): domain Bacteria; kingdom Pseudomonadati; phylum Pseudomonadota; class Alphaproteobacteria; order Sphingomonadales; family Sphingomonadaceae; genus Sphingomonas; species Sphingomonas sp. ABOLG. The sequence goes on along the minus strand of NZ_QQWW01000001.1, from coordinate 226,619 downwards.
GGCTGTATCAGCGAGCCTAGAACACCAGTTCCGCTGCACATTCTCTCCGGAATTGGAGGGGAGTTGCAGCAGTGGGAGCAATCGCACTGCAGAGGTCAGGGGTTCGATTCCCCTCGGCTCCACCACCACCCGATCATGTCGCTTCGTGGCATCGCGCCGACCGTCGGCGCCCTCTCCGATCCACCCGCGCGCGATCATCGCAGCACCGTCAGAGTCAATTCGTGCACCCGCGCGCGTGACTTTCTGGCGCAAGCATCGTTAAGTCGGTCGTATGAGTGACGATCTGCCTGAAGCGATTCCCGCCGCAACCTTGATCATCTTCCGCGATGCCGCCGACGGCCCGCCCGAATTGCTGATGGTGGAACGGGCGAAGGCGATGGTCTTCGCCGGCGGCGCGATGGTGTTCCCCGGCGGTCGGATCGACCCGGGCGACCATGCGATGGCGGCGCTTCACGGCGGCGGCGAGGAAGCGGCGGCGCGGATCGCCGCCATTCGCGAGACGATCGAGGAAGCCGGGTTGCCGATCGGCCTGTCTGCGCTGCCGACCGCAGAGCAACTGGTGCGGATGCGCGCCGCGCTGCACGCCGGCGATTCCTTTGCCGAGGCGCTCGCCGCTGCCGGCATGACGCTCGACCTCGATCAGCTGGTGCCCTGGGCGCGCTGGCGCCCTGCGCACCGCAACATGCGCATCTTCGACACGCGTTTCTATCTGGCGCGACTGCCGGAGAATGCACCGCGGGCGACCGTCGACCACACCGAAAACGTCCGGCTGGTCTGGGCAACCGCGCAGCAGGTGCTCGACGATGCCGATGCGGGGAAGCTGGAGGTGATCTTCCCCACCCGCCGCAACCTGGAACGACTGGCGCAATTCACCAGCTTCGCCGATGCGGCCGCGCACGCCAATGACACGCCGATCCGCACGGTCACGCCCTGGTCCGAAACGCGCGACGGGGAGGAGCATCTGTGCATCCCCGATGACGCCGGCTACCCCATCACGTCCGAGGTGATCGCGAGCGCGATGCGCGGTTGATGCGCAAGCGGGATCGTGCCGCGCGGCGCGTGCGGCGCACGCTGCGCGTCATCGTTGCGCTGGCCGTCGTCGGCCTGCTGGCGCTGCTGGCCTATGGTTGGGCGCAGCGGCATCCGCAGGATACGCCCTGGGCGCCGCTCGACCTGGCGCAGCCGCCCGGGCTGTTCACCGGGCGCAAGCTGGTCGCGCTGGGGGAGGATTTTCCCCGCTGCCAGTCGCTGCTCGACCGTGCGGGCGTCACCTATACGGTGCTGGCGCCGCTGCGCGAGGGCGACAATTGCGGCTATGACAATGCCCTGCGCTTCGCTGCGGACGAGCCGCGCATCACCCCCTTCACACCCGCCGGGCTGGGCATCTCCTGCCCGGTCGCCGCCGCGCTGGCGCTATGGCAATGGGAGGTGGTGCAGCCCGCCGCCGAACGGCACCTGCGGATGCGCGTGACGCGGATCGACCATCTCGGCAGCTACAATTGCCGCCGCCTCTACGGCCGCAGCAGCGGCGATTACAGCCAACACGCCACCGCCAACGCGGTCGACATCGCCGGCTTCCGCCTCGCCGATGGCAGTCGGATCAGCGTGCTCGACGACTGGAAGGATGGCGGCGCCAAGGCCGCGTTCCTGCGCGACGTGCGCGATGGCGCGTGCAAGCTCTTCGCCACCGTCCTGTCGCCTGACTATAATGCCGCCCACCGCGATCACTTCCACCTCGATCAGGCGAACCGCGGATCGATGAGCTGGCGCTCCTGCCGCTGACACCGGCGCGCGCCGGCGCAGCAAGCCTCAATACGGAATCGCGGGGCTCTCCACCTTCTCCACCCAATAGGGGAAGAACGCCGGCGGCCGCGCCGACCAGCCCGATGCCGTGGCCGCCGCCTCGCTGATCGATTGCAGCAGGTCACGGCGCAGCGCAGGATGGAGGTGCGGCAGGGCCGCGGCGGAACAGAAGGCGCCTGGCAGCCATGGCCGCGCCGACGCGCCGATCAGCCGCTCGTACAGGAACCGATAGGCGGAAAAGCTGGTGATCCGCCCCTGCCCCAGGTCAAAGGCGCTGACCGCGATCAGCGGCGCCAGGAACGGCTCGATCGCATCGATGCCGCTGTCCTGCGGGATCATCGCACGAATCTCCGGCAGGCGGCGATAATAGCGTGCCTGCGCCCGGATGCTCGCCGCCTCGACCACGTCTCGCGACCAGCGGGCCAGCGCATCCTCACGATCAAGGCCGATGTCGAGGCTGCGGCGGATGTAGCGCTGGGTCGACGCGCCGAAGCCCGCAAACTCCTTCATCTCCGCCAGCGTCATTGCGCCTTCCGCCGGCCTCATCATCGCGCCCATCGCTAGCCACCCCGCACATGTTGTTGCGATCGGCGGGGTGGGAGGATCCGCCCCGCGCGACCACAAGGCGATACGATCATGGCCGATGACGCACTGCAACAAGCGATGCGACGAACTGAGTCACTCTTGTTACGGAATGACGATCAGTGCGGCTTTGGCGCAACAATCAGGCGTCGCGCTGCCGCTCGGCTTCCTCATCATATCCCGACGACTTGGCGGGGTCTCCGCTGCCCGGCTGCGTCGAAGAAGGCGGGTCGGAGGCGTCCATCGATTCATCGAGGCCCGCGTCAAGCTGCGCGTCCTTGTTCTTGGGATCCTTGTCCAAACGCTCGGCAATCGATTCGTCGCGACCGGCATCCTGTGACGGTGGCTGCTGCGTGGGCATCGAACTCTCCTTCGTTACCCATCATCAACGAACAATTTGTCTAGGCTGTTCCCGCGGCATCATCGCCAGGCGACATCGTCGATCCGGCGCACGCAGACCGTCTGCCGCTGCAGCGTCGCCACGCCAAAAATGGTCATGAAGGCGATCTCGGTCGCGTCCAGCCCGACGGCGACACGCGCCAGATCGTCGCAGCTCGCCATGCCCGTCGGGTCGACCAGCCGCCACCCCCCGTCGAGCCACAGTTCGGCGACCGCGTGAAAGTCAGGCGGGTCGACGCCGGGCGCATAGGCGCCGACGCAGCGCGCGGGAATTTCGGCTGCACGCGCCAGCGCCACCAGCAGATGCGCATAATCGCGGCACACGCCGCGCCGCTCGGCAAAGGTGGTCAGCGCACTGCTGTGCCCGTCGCTCACCGCCCCGCTGTACGTGAGATTCTCGCGCACCCAGTCGGTCAGGGCGGCGGCCAGCGCGCCGCCGCGCAGGCCGGCGAATTGCCCCCGCACGAAATGCTCGAACCGGTCGGACTCGACGTAGCGGCTGGGCAGCAGGTAGCGAACGGTTTCGGCCGGCAGCGCACGAACCATCGTTGCCGGCAGCGCCGCCAGTTCGAGGCTCGGCCGGTCGATCGCGACGGTGGCGTGATAGTCCGCCACCAGCCGGCCCTCACCCCTCGCCCAGCAGCGTTGGCCGATCCCCGCCTCGCCCGGCACCGCACGGATCGGGTGGTCGGACCGAATGACCAGAGATTCCGTCTCGATCCACTGATCCGGCATCGCCGCCGCCTCGATCTGCAGCAGCACGTCTGCCGGCTCGGCAAAGCCATAATCCAGGTGGACATCGATCGACAGGCGCATCGGGCCATTCCCCCTCATGTCCCGTCGGGCCGGCCGGGAAGCGGACAAAAGAAAAGGGCCCGGCAGGTTTCCCCGCCGGGCCCCGGTTGATCCGGATGCTGCTCGCTTATTCGCGGTTGCCCAGGAACGAGAGCAGGAACTGGAACATGTTGATGAAGTCGAGGTAGAGCGACAGCGCGCCCATGATCACGGCCTTGCCCATCATGTCGGTGCCGGCGACGTGAGCGTACATCTCCTTGATGCGCTGCGTGTCATAGGCGGTCAGGCCAGCGAACAGCAGCACGCCGATCGCGCTGATGCCCATCTGAAGCGCCGAGCTCTGCATCCACAGGTTCAGCAGCGAGGCGACGATCAGGCCGACGACGCCCATGATCAGGAACGTGCCGAACGCCTGCAGGTTACGCTTCGTCGTATAGCCGTAGATGCTCAGCGACAGGAAGGCGACCGCGGTCGCGAAGAACGTCGTGGCGATCGAGGAGCCGGTGTAGACGAGGAAGATCGTCGACATCGACAGGCCCATGATGCCTGCGAACGCCCAGAACAGCAGCTGGGCGGTGCCGGTCGACAGACGGTTGATGCCGAAGCTCAGCACCATCACGAACGCCAGCGGCGAGAACATGATGATATATTTCAGCGGCCCCGGGGTCAGGAACACCTGCGCCGCCAGGCTTTCGCGCCCGCCGCTGGCGAACAGCAGCGCGACGATGCCCGTCAGCAGGACGCCCGAAGCCATGTAATTGTAGACCGACAGCATGTACTTGCGGAGACCCGCGTCATACGTCGTTCCACGGGTGCCCGGTACGCTCGCGCCGAACGCGCTCGCGGTCGGACGGGGGTCGGACCAGTTGGCCATTTCGTATATGCTCCTTCGTCCGGCAAAAGGGCCGGATACCCACGGAATATTGCGTGCGGGAACGCAAAGTTCAAGTTTGGCCGCCCCTAGCAACAGTTCGTCACATTCGCCCACTCCCCGCCCGTCGCCGCATCGCCGCCTGAGCCCTTCAGATTACAGGGAAACGATCCATGCACCGCCTGTTCGTGGCGCTTCGCCCGCCCCCCGCCATCCGCGACACGCTGACCGATGTAATGGACGGCGTGGCGCCCGCGCGCTGGCAGGATGACGAGCAACTGCACCTCACCGTGCGCTTCATCGGATCGGTTGATCGCCCGGTGGCGGAGGACGTGGCGCTCGCCTTGTCCTCGCTCAGCGCGCCCGCGCCCACCGTCGCCCTGTCGGGGGTCGGCCGGTTCGATCAGCGCGGGCAGACCGGCGCACTCTGGGCCAGCGTCACGCCGCACGACGCGCTCGCCGCCCTCCACCGCAAAGTCGACCAGGCGATGATCCGCGTCGGGCTGGAGCCGGAACATCGCGCGTTTCTGCCACACATCACGCTCGCCAGGCTCAGCCGTGGCGCCGGCGCGGAGGCGGAGGTCGCCGCCTGGCTCGCGCGGCACGCGGCGCTGTCCAGCCAACCCTTCGCGCTCACGCACCTCATCCTGTACGAAAGCCACCTCGGCCATGCCGGCGCCGCCTATGAGCCAATCGCGCGCTGGCCCCTCGAATGAACGTCTGTTAGGCCTCTCGCAACGATCCAAGAACATCACACGGGGGCAGGATGCAAACCGAGACGGATGGTGAATATCGCGCCACTGGCTATGCCTGGTACGTCCTGGCCATTCTGTTCGTTGTCTACATCCTGAACTTCATCGACCGGCAGGTGATCTCGATCCTGGCGGAGGATATCAAGCGCGACCTGAACCTGCGCGACGAGGATCTCGGCTTCCTCTACGGCACCGCCTTCGGCGTCTTCTACGCGCTGTTCGGCATCCCGCTGGGGCGGCTGGCGGACAGCTGGCACCGCGTCCGGCTGATCAGCGTCGGCCTCGCGCTCTGGTCGACGATGACGGCGCTGTCGGGCCTGTCGAAGAACGGGACGCAGCTCGCCGTCGCGCGCATCGGCGTCGGCATCGGCGAGGCGACGGCCAGCCCGTCGGCCTATTCGCTGATCTCCGACTATTTCCCCAAGAAGCTGCGCGGCACCGCGCTGTCGATCTATTCCGCGGGCATCTATGTCGGCGCGGGCATCTCGCTCTTCATCGGCGGACTGATCGTGCAGAACTGGAACGCCGCTTATCCCGATGGCGGCCCGTTCGGCCTTGCCGGGTGGCAGGCCGCCTTCCTCGCCGTGGGCCTGCCCGGCATCATCTTCGCCATCTGGATCGCCACCTTGCGCGAACCGGTGCGCGGCCTGTCGGAAGGGCTGGCGCAGCCGCCGCATCCCGCGCCGTTCCGCGAATTCTTCAACGAACTCATGTCGATCCTGCCCCCATTCACCCTGATCGGTGCGGCGCGGCTGGGCACCCGCGCGCTCATCACCAACCTGATCGGCCTTGCGGTGGTCGCGGCGGCAATCCTTGCGCTGATCAGCATCGGTGAGCCGCTGCCGCAATGGCTGGCGGTGGGGATCGGCTGCTATGCCGTCTTCTCCTGGGCAACGGCGCTGCGCCACCGTGATCCGCCGGCCTTTGCGCTGATCATCGGCACGCCGGCGTTCCTGTGCACCGTCGTCGCTTATGGCCTGAACGCCTTCCTCAGCTACGCCGCCGGCTTCTGGGCCGCGCCTTATGCGATGCGCGATCTCGGCATCTCGCCGGCAGAGGCGGGGCTGATCCTGGGCGGCCTTGGCGCCGTGTCGGGCTTCCTCGGCGTCACCGCCGGCGGCATCCTGGGTGACAGGCTGCGCGCCAAACATCCCGGCGGGCGGCTCATCATGGTCGCGCTGGGCGCAGTCGTCCCCGCGCCGTTCCTCGCCATCGCCTTCACCACCGACACGCCGATCGTGCTCTACGCCTGCCTGTTCCTCGGCCAGTTCACCGCCAGCTGGGGCCTGGGCAATTCCGCCGCGACGACGCAGGATCTCGTCCTGCCGCGGATGCGCGGCGCGGCGACGGCGACCTATTTCATCGGCACGACCCTGCTTGGCCTCGCCATGGGTCCGTACCTCGCCGGGCGTATTTCCTCGCTGACGGACAGCCTGTCGATCGGCATGCTCTCGCTCCTCGTTACCGTGCCGATCACGCTCGCCGCCGCGATCGCCGCCTTCCGCCTGGTGCCGGAGGCGGAACGTACCCGCGAGGCGCGCGCCCGCGCCGCTGGCGAGCCCGACCTCGTTTGATCCGAGTCGCGGCACGGCTGGCAGGGATCGTCGCAGCGCTGCTGATCGCGCTGCCGATCCACCTGCTGTGGCGATTGCTTCGCCTCCCCTCCCCCTGGCCGCGCTGGTACCTTGGCACGCTGGGCTGGATCATCGGCGCACGCCGCCGGACGGTCGGCACGCCGCTGAGGCGCAACGTCGTCTTCGTCGCCAATCACCTCAGCTGGATGGACATTCCCATCCTCGCCGGCCGCACCGGCAGCGCGTTCGTGGCCAAGGCGGAGCTTCGCGCCGTCCCGCTGGTCGGCTGGCTGTGCACGCTCAACCGCACGATCTTCGTCCGGCGCGAGGATCGCATGGCAGTGACCGAGCAGATCGCCACGCTGCGCGCCGCGCTGGCAGAGGCATGGGCGATCACCATCTTCCCCGAAGGGACCACCGGCGACGGCACGCAGCTGCTGCCGTTCAAGGCGCCCTTGCTCGCAGTGCTCGATCCGCCCCCGCCCGGCGTCCTCGTCCAGCCGGTGCGCATCGATTATGGCGCGGCGACCCGCGAACTCGCCTGGGTCGGCGATGAACCCGGCACCGCCCATGCGCTACGCGTCCTGCGCCGCCGCGGCAGCTTCACCGCGACGCTGACCTTCTGCCCCCCCTTCGACCCGGCGGAGCATGGCGGACGAAAGGCGATCGCCGCCGAAGCGCGCGCGCGGATCGCGGCTGCTGGGGGCATGGAGGCCGCCAGGGTGGATTCCCCCACGGTCGAGCCCGCCAATTTGGACTCCGGTGGTGTGGAGGCCGCAGCTTCGCTATAGGCCCGGCGCCATGAAGCCCGCGCCCAAGACCTTCGCCGTCAAATCCTTCGGCTGCCAGATGAACGTCTACGATGGCGAGCGGATGGCCGAGCTGATGGCCGGCCAGGGCATGACCGCGGTCGATGCCGCCGACGCCGATCTGGTCGTGCTCAACACCTGCCACATCCGTGAAAAGGCGACGGAAAAGGTGTTTTCGGACATCGGCCGCCTGCGCAAGGATCGCCGCCTGCAGGGCGCCGAGGCGCCGATGATCGCCGTCGCCGGCTGCGTCGCCCAGGCCGAGGGTGAGGAGATCGTCCGCCGCGCCAAGGTCGATGTGGTGGTCGGCCCGCAGGCCTATCACAACCTGCCCCGCCTGGTCGCCGATGCCGCCGCCGGCACCCCCAGCGTCGATACGGACATGCCGGTCGAATCGAAGTTCGGCGTGTTGCCCGCGCGGCGCAAGGTCGGCCCCACCGCCTTCCTGACCGTGCAGGAAGGGTGCGACAAATTCTGCACCTATTGCGTCGTGCCCTACACCCGCGGCGCGGAAGTCAGCCGGCCGTTCGCGGCGATCGTCGATGAGGCAAAGGCGCTGGTCGATGCCGGCGCGCGGGAAATCACGCTGCTGGGGCAGAACGTCAACGCCTGGACCGACGCCGACGGGCGCGGCCTGCATGACCTGATCCGCACGCTGGACCGGATCCCCGGCCTCGCCCGGATCCGCTACACCACCAGCCACCCGAACGACATGGCGCAGGGGCTGATCGACGCGCATCGCGACGTCGAAAGCCTGATGCCCTTCCTCCATTTGCCGGTGCAGGCGGGCAATGATCGCGTGCTGAAGGCGATGAACCGCAGCCACACGCGCGATTCCTACCTTCGCCTGCTCGACCGCATCCGCGCCGCGCGGCCCGATATCGCGCTGTCGGGCGACTTCATCGTCGGTTTCCCCGGTGAGACCGATGCCGAGTTCGCCGACACGCTCAGCCTGGTCGATGCGGTCGGCTATGCCCAGGCGTTCAGCTTCAAATACAGCCCGCGCCCCGGCACCCCGGCAGCCGATCTGTCGGGCCAGGTGCCCGAAGAGGTGATGGCCGATCGCCTCCAGCAGTTGCAGGCCGCGCTCAACCGCGATCAGCACGCCTTCAACACCGCCAGCGTCGGTCGCACCTGCGACGTGCTGATCGAACGGCGGGGCAAGTTCCCCGGCCAGATGCTAGGCAAGTCGCCCTGGCTTCAGTCGGTGCTGCTGGCCGGCGATCATGCGATCGGCGATCTCGTCACCGTCACGCTGACTCAGGCCGGTCCCAATTCGCTGATCGCCGTCCCCCGGCTCGACCGCGCCGCCTGACACCTCAGGCGCTGGCGGGAGCGGCGGGCGGGAGCGACGGGCGGGAGCAACAGGGCGCTTGCGCGAAATCAGCACAAGGGGGGCTTACACTCGCCCCCTCGCGCTGCCACATTGCGGCGACATGATCCGCTTCCAAGGAGCCCGATGAGCCGCAAGCCCGTAGCCGCCCAGCCGGGCGAGCGTAGTCGCGTCGAACTGACGTTCGATCGTCCCCAGCTGCTCAGCGCCCTGTTCGGTCAATATGACCGCAACCTCGTGATGCTCGAAAACCGGCTCGGCGTGTACATCACCGCACGCGGCAATCGCGTCGGGCTGGAGGGGTCGGCCGAACAGGTGGCGCTCGCCCGCGACGTGCTGAACGATCTCTACCATCGCATCCAGCGCGGCGAGGAGGTCGACGGCGGCCTCGTCGACGCGGCGATCGCGATGGCGGCCGAACCGACGCTCGACGGCATCTTCGCCGCCGACCGGGGCAGCGCCGGCGGCACCGGCGGCGGCGCGCCGCCCATCATGATCCGCACGCGCAAGAAGACGATCGTGCCGCGCACCCCGGCGCAGGCGCATTACATGCGCGAACTGGTCAACAACGACATGATCTTCGCGCTCGGCCCCGCTGGCACCGGCAAGACCTATCTCGCCGTGGCGCAGGCGGTGGCGCAGCTCATCACCGGCAGCGTGCAGCGGCTGATCCTGTCGCGCCCGGCGGTGGAGGCGGGCGAGCGGCTCGGCTTCCTCCCCGGCGACATGAAGGAAAAGGTCGATCCCTATCTGCGCCCGCTCTACGACGCGCTCTACGATTGCCTGCCGGCCGAGCAGGTCGAACGGCGCATCGCGAGCGGCGAGATCGAGATCGCACCGATCGCCTTCATGCGCGGCCGCACGCTGGCCGATGCCTTCGTGATCCTCGACGAGGCGCAGAACACCACGCCCGCGCAGATGAAGATGTTTCTCACCCGCTTCGGCCAGAACAGCCGGATGGTGATCTGCGGCGATCCCAACCAGACCGACCTTCCCGGCGGCGTCGCGGCGAGCGGGCTGGCCGACGCCACCATTCGGCTGGAGGGCGTGGAGGGGATCGCGATGGCGCGGTTCAGCGCGGCGGACGTGGTGCGCCACCCGATCGTCGGGCGCATCGTCGAGGCCTATGAAGGGCCCGATGCCTGACACATTGGGATTTTTGGGCCTGATCAAACGCGCCGCTTTGCTCTACGGACAGGTTCGATGATCGAGATTGCCCTTTCGCAGGAAGTCCCCTGGACTCAGGATCGGTGGGAAGCGCTGGCGCTGGCGGCGGTGCGTGCCGCCGTCGGTGCGACGCCCTACGGCACCCTGCTTGCCGCCCCCGCGACGGTGGAGGTCAGCATCCGCCTGACCTCCGACGTGGAGGTGCAGGCGCTCAATCATCAATATCGCGGCAAGGACAAGCCGACCAACGTCCTGTCCTTCCCGATGGTGCAATCCGACCTCATCGACACCGTCAGCCAGAATTCGGACGACGGCGAGGTGCTGTTGGGCGACATCGTGCTCGCACACGGCGTCTGCACCGCCGAAGCCGCCGAACGGGGGATCAGCGTCGCCGACCATGCGACCCATCTGATCGTGCATGGCACCTTGCATCTGCTCGGCTATGATCACATCAACGACGATGAAGGGGACGCGATGGAAGCGATCGAGCGTGATGCGCTCGCCTCGCTCGGTATCGCCGATCCCTACATTATACGAGAGGACTAAGTGTCCGAGGACCGAAGTAGCGCCGGAAACGGCGAGCCTGGCGAAGGCAGTATCTGGCGCGGCCTGCGCACCTTGATCTTTGGTGATTCCGAAGAGGCCACGCTCCGCGAAGTGCTCGAGGCGGCGATCGACCGCCACGAGGAGGAGGATCGTCCCGAGACGAAGGGCGATCTGACCCCGCTCGAACGGCAGATGGTGCGCAACCTGCTGCATTTCAGCGAGCGCGATGCCGGCGACGTCGGCGTGCCGCGCGCGGACATTATCGCGATCGAGGAACGCACGCCGTTCGACGAGCTGGTCCACGTTTTCGCCGATGCCGGCGTCAGCCGCGTGCCGGTTTATCGCGAGCGGCTCGATACGATCATCGGCATGGTCCATGTGAAGGACGTGTTCGCGATCCTCGCCGGGGATGGCCCGCGGCCGGATGACATCACTGGCCTCATTCGCCAGCCGCTCTACGTCCCGATGAGCCGCGGCGCGCTCGATCTGCTTGCCGACATGCGCCAGACGCGCGTCCACCTCGCCGTGGTTCTAGACGAATATTCCGGCACCGAGGGGCTGGTGACGATCGAGGATCTGATTGAGGAGATCGTCGGCGAGATCGAGGACGAGCATGACGAGGCACCCGCCGCGCTGCTGGTGCCGACCGATGGCGGCGCGTGGGACGCCGACGCACGCGCGGAGCTTGAGGATATCGCCGAGCTGGTCGACGCCCGCTTCGACAAGGCCGGTTATGACGTCGACACGATCGGCGGCCTCACCGCCGCACTGGCCGGCCATGTGCCCGAGCCGGGCGATTGCATCGACCACCCCAGCGGCTGGCGGATCGAGGTGCTCGACGCCGACGAACGACGCGTCAATCGCGTGCGGCTGCACCCGCCGCAGCCGGAGCCGGAAGAGGATTGATCCGGCGGCGCTGCGCCGATCGCCCCTGACGGGCCGGTCGGCGCGCGCCGCTCAGCTCAGCGGCGCCGCGGATCAGCGGAAATTATCGGCGTAGCTCTGCAGCTTCAGCGTCTTCTTCGGCGCCGGGATGACCGTATAGGCCAGCCCTTCGCGCTCGGCATAGGCGATCGCCGCCTCCACCGTCGGGAAGAACAGGTTCACCTGCTCGCGCGTGTCCGCGCCCCCGGCCCAGCCGGTCAGCGGATCGGGGCGCTTGGGATCGTCGGACGGGATCTCGAGCTGCCACAGGTCGGTGCGGTGCTTGCCCGATTGCATGGCGTTCTTCGGGCGCTGAAAGATACGGGCGGTCGACATGGCCGTGCCCTTACCGCGATCCGCGCGCTCTTGCATCGGCATTTTTCGTCCGCAGCGTCGCCGCCGCCGCGGCCGGGTCATCGGGCCAGGGATGGCGCGGATACCGCCCACGCATTTCCTTGGCCACCGCGGCCCAGCTTCCCGCCCAGAAACCGGGCAAGTCGCGCGTCGTCTGGATCGGGCGGCCCGCAGGCGAGGTGAGCGACAGGACCAAAGGCACGCGCGCCGTCCCGACCGTCGGATGCTCCGCCAGCCCGAACAGCGCCTGCACGCGCAGCTCCACCTTGGGTCCCCCTTCCGCGCCATAATCGATCGCATGGCTGCTCCCCGCCGGGCTGGTGAAGTGCGACGGCGCGACGCGCTCGACGCGCTGCTGCTCGTCCCAGCTCAACAGGCCGCGCAGCGCATCGCCAAGCGCGCCCGGCGGGATGGCGTCCAGTCGCCGGCGCCCCGCCACCAGCGGCGGCAACCAATCGTCCAGCCGCGCCAGCAGCGATTCGTCATCGAACGGCAGCCCGGCATAGATCGCGCGCTGGCGATAGGCCTCGGCCCCCGCCTGCCACGGCAGCAACGCCAGCCCATGCGTCCGCACCCCCTCGACCAGCGCCGCCTCGATCGCCGCCGGATCGGCGCTGCTGTCGGGCCCGCTGCTCAGCCGGATCGCGCCCAGCCGCCGCTCGCGCAGCGGCCGCACGCCCCCCGTCGCGGGATCGAACTCGGCGATATGCCGCGTCTCGATCCGCTCGCCGAACAAGGCCGCGACGCTTTCCTCGTCGATCGCCGCCGCCGACAGGATCCGCGCCCCCGCCGCCATGCCCTGCGTTTCGGCCACCGCCAGCCATTGCTCGCGCGCCAGCGTCGACGCCGGGTCCAGCTTGAACCCGCGCCCACCGACCGAGGCCCAGCGTTCGCCACTCGCATCACGCCGCCGCGCCACCCGGTCAGGAAACGCCAGCGCCACCGCCACCGCGACATCATGCCCGCCCGCCGGCGGCGCGCTGACGGCCGCCGGCATTGAGCGCGCCCAGCGCTCCGCCAGCTTGCGCGCCGCCTGCGCCTTGGGCGACCGATCGCCGCGCCAGCGCCGCAGCCGAAGCTCGAGATCCGGGTCATTGCCCCCCAGCCCGCGCTCGCCAAGCAGCACCGCGACCTCCGCCGCCACGCCGCCCAGCCCCATCTCGCCCGCGCGCACCAGCATGTGTGCCAGCCGCGGCGGCATCGGCAGCGCGGCGATGGCGCGGCCATGCGCGGTCGGCCGCCCGTCCGCATCGATCGCGTCCAGCGCGCCGAGCCGCGCCCGCGCCTCGCTGACCGCTGCCTCGGGCGGCGGATCGATCCACGACAGGTCGCGCGGGTCAGCCACGCCCCAGATCGCGCTGGCCAGCACCAGCGCCGACAGGTCCGCCTCCACTATCTCGGGCGGGTCGAACCGCGGCAGGCCGGCGGTCGCCGCTTCCTCCCACAGGCGATAGGCAACGCCCGGCCCCTGCCGCGCCGCACGGCCGGCGCGCTGAGTCGCCGACGCCTGGCTCGCGCGCTCGGTGACCAGCCGGGTCATCCCCGCCGCCCGATCATAGCGCGGCCGCCGCGCCAGCCCCGAATCGACCACGATGCGAATGCCATCAAGCGTCAGGCTGGTTTCCGCGATCGAGGTCGCCAGCACCAGCTTGCGCCGCCCGTCGGGCTCGGCCCGGATCGCCGCGCGCTGGGCGGCGGGATCAAGGCTGCCGTGCAACCGGTGCAGCGCCACGCCCGGCAGCCCCTCCAGCCGCTCCGCCGTCCGCTCGATCTCCGCCACGCCCGGCAGGAACGCGAGCACGCCGCCCTCCGCCTCGCCAAGCGCCAGCCGCACCGCCGCCGCCACCGCATCCTCGATCCGGTCATGCGTCCGCCCGATGTGACGCAGCGTCAGCGGCCAGCTTCGCCCCTCGCTCTCGATCACCGGCGCGCCGCCCATCAACGTGGCAAAGCGCGCCCCGTCGAGCGTCGCCGACATCGCCACCAGCCGGATGTCCTCGCGCAGCCCGGCCTGCGCATCGAGCGCCAGCGCCAGCCCGAAATCGCCATCCAGGCTGCGCTCATGCACTTCGTCGAACAGCACCGCGGATACGCCCGCCAGTTCGGGGTCACGCTGGATCCGCGCGGTGAAGATCCCCTCCGTCACCACCGTCACCCGCGTCTTTGCCGAGCGTTTGGTGTCGAGCCGCGTCGCATAGCCGAACGTCTGGCCCACCGGCTCCCCCGCCAGCGCCGCCATCCGCTCCGCCGCCGCACGCGCCGCCAGCCGCCGCGGCGACAGCAGCAGCACCTCGCCGGTGCACCATTCCTCGCCCAGCAGCGCGGGCGCGACCGCCGTCGTCTTGCCCGCCCCCGGCGGCGCGACCAGCACCGCATTGGCGCGGGTGCGCAGCGCCCCGAGCAGATCGGGGAGGACGGCGTGGATCGGCAGGTCGTCGACCATCACGGCAGCGCCATCACCTCGGGCGACCGGAGCGCCGCGTCGATCAGCGCCTCGTCGGGCTGGCGCGCGGGCGGCGTGTAGGCCGGCACCTCCACCGGCGCGCCGACCGTCACCGCGGCGAAACGCGCAGGATCGCCGCCGGTCTGCCGCAGGATCGCCTCCAGCATCCGCACCGGTGTCTCGCGCCCCTCATAGCTCAGGCGGAACGTCCCCCAGTGGATCGGGATGGCATGTGCCGCGCCCAGCCGGTTGAACACCCGCACCGCATCGGCCGGGCCGATATGGCTGCCCGTTCCCATCTGCCCGGGCACGAAGCGGAATGCGCCGACCGGGATCAGCGCCAGTCGCACCGGGCCATGCGCCGCCGCCTCGCGCGGCCAGTTGCCGTCGCCCATCCCCGTGTCGCCGGCGAAGAACAGATTGCCCCCCGGCAGCGTCACGGTGAAGGCGGACCAGAGCGCGCGGTTGCGATCGCTGAACCAGCGGCTGCCCCAATGGTGGTTGCGCGACACCGCCACGGCGACGCCCGGCTTCACCGTCACCGACTGCCCCCAGTCGAGCGCCGTTGACGGCACCCCCGCCTGCCCGATCACGCTGTCATTGCCGAGGCTGGTGACGATCAGCGGCCGGTCACGCTCCCACAGCCGTTTCAGCGTCGCCTTGTCGAGATGATCGTAATGATTGTGGCTGACCAGCACGAGGTCGATCCGGGGCAGGTCCTCCAGCCGCACGCCCGGCGCGGTGACCCGGCCGGGGCCAAAGCCGAACGGCCCGGCGCGATTCGACCAGATCGGGTCGGTCAGGATGTTCAGCCCCTGAGTCTGCACCAGCACGCTGGCATGGCCGATCCAGGTGGCGCGCATCCGCTCGCCCTCGACTTGCGGCAGCGGCCGGGTCTGGGTCACCGGCACCGCCGCCGGCCATGCGGGCCGGCCGTCGCCACCCGTCAGGTACCGCCAGAAAAAGCCGCCACGGCTGCCCCCCGTCGGTGGCCGCACGGTATCGGCGTCGCCATCGGGGTTGAAGAATCGCGCGCCATTGAAATGGTCGCCCGCCGGCCCCTCATAATAGATCCGGTCCAGGAACCGCGGCACGATCGTGATCGCCAGCAGCCCGCCGATCACCAGGAACAGCAACCCTGTCCCCGCCGCCTTCAAAATCGTCTTCAACCCGGTGGCTCCTCAGCGCAGCAATTCGTCAGGCACCCGGATCGCGCGGATGGACATGTGAACTTCGACCATGAACAGAACGAGGCTGGCGATCAGAAGGACCATCGCC
This sequence comes from Sphingomonas sp. ABOLG, assembly GCF_003950435.1. Lineage (NCBI taxonomy): Bacteria > Pseudomonadati > Pseudomonadota > Alphaproteobacteria > Sphingomonadales > Sphingomonadaceae > Sphingomonas > Sphingomonas sp. ABOLG. Next base: position 210,989 of record NZ_QQWW01000001.1, on the reverse strand, counting down.
AGGATGAAACAGACCGCCAGATACTGGCCGATATGAAGCCCCGCCAGCACCGCGACGAACAGCAACGCGACGACCAGGCAGGTCATCACCGCGGATGATACCGCCAGGAACAGCGCATGGTTGATGTTGTTCATCCGCCGCGCCAGCAGCCGCAATTCCATGACGTGCCGGTCATGCTCGGGCCCGGTGGTGCGCGGATGCAGCGCCTGCAGGCTGCGCGACCGATCCACCACCCGCGACAGTCGCCCCGCCAGCACGTTCAGCAAGGCGCCGATGCCGGCCAGCATGAACACCGGGCTTACCGACAATTGGATGGTCTGCGCGATGGTGAGGACTTCGGGCGAATAGGGCATCGTCATGGAGTCTGGCCTGTTCGGGGCGGCGCAACAAGCAGCAATGGCTTGGTAACCTGGATCAGGATAGGCAACGAAGCATGACCAGCCATGCCGCGCGTGCCCGAATCAACCGTGCGCCGGGGCCGTGGCATGTCCGTCTGGCGGAGGGCCTGCCCTCGGCAATCGATCACGTCGCCGCCGCCGCGCCTGCCAGCCATGGCTTTCTGCGCCGCGCCTGGTTCGCCGCCGCCATGCAGACCTATGGCGGCTCGGTACGCACCATGATCGTTGAGGCGGGCGACACGCCCGTCATCGGGCTGCCGCTGCGCACCGTCGGCCCGAGGCTGGCGCGCCTTGCTGCCGTGCCGGGCAGCTTCTGGCCGTTCCGCAGCTTTCCGGTGGCGGAGGACACCCCGCCCGCCGCTTTCGACACGCTGCTCTCAACACTAGCGCGCACCGTCCGCGTGCTGCGTATCGGCCCGGTCTATGATGGCGATCCTGCCGCAACGCCGCTGATCGATGCGGCGCGCGCCAGTGGCTGGCGCGTGATCGACCGCACCATCGCCACCAGCTTCCTGCTCGACATGGCGGCGGCACGGGACGATGGGGTCTGGCCACGCAATTCGACGCTGCGCAAGAACCGCTTCCACGAAAAGCATCTCGCCGAACATGGCACGCTCGGCTGGTCGTTCCTGACCGGTGCTGACTGGCCCGCCGCCTTCGACGATCTCGCCGCGATCGAATGGTCCAGCTGGATCGCCAGCCGCACCGATGGGCGCGACGCGAAGTTCACCCGCGCGGGCCACGGTGCCTTCTGGCGTGCCGCCGCCGCCGATCCGGTGCTGGCGGGCATGTTCCGCGCCGCGCTGCTGACGGTCAACGGCCGCCCCGCCGCCTTCTCCTTCGATATTGACGCCGGCAACCTGAAATATGCCGTCGCCAACAGCTATGACCCGACGTTCGGCAAACATTCGCCGGGCAAGCTGCTTTATTACCGCAACCTCGTCGACGCGCTCGACCGCGGCATCACCCGGGTCGATTGGGGCGCCGGCGACAGCGGCTACAAACGGACGATCGGCGCCGCGCCCGGCCCGGCGATCCGCGATTATCTGCTGGTCCGCCCGGGCGCGTCCGCCGCGCTCGCGCCGCTCCTCAGGCTGGCGTGGCGGAAACACTAGCGCCGGCGGGGCGCGATGCCTCCCCGGCTGGCGGTGGCCCCATCAATATTGCCTCCACCGCATCGATCATCCCGTCCAGCGCCACCGGCTCGCCCCAATAGGGATGATCCGGCCCCGCCCCCGCATCACGCGCCGCCTCGCGCCCCGCCAGCAAGGTGCGCAGCGACAGGCCGGCGAACAGCAGCCGCTGATTGACCAGCGCGTGCGGCAGATGCGCCAGCAGCCGGTGGAAATGCGCCAGGCAGCGGACATAGCCTTCGGAATGTTCGCCGCCCGCCCATTCGTCGAACATCTGCCGCCGCTCGGTCTGCATGCTGGTCATGAAACGGAAATAGGTCTCGCCTTCCCCCGTCTCGCCTTGCAGCTCGGCATTGGGCACGACCAGCGCACGCACCACGTCGCGCAAGGACATCTCGCCCTTCGCCTCCGCCTCGTCCAGCATGGTCATGCGCGATGCGTCGATCAGGTCCGCGCCCTCGACCACCAGCTCGCGCAGCAGGTCGTCCTTGCTGCCGAAATAATAATGCACCGCCGCCGCGTTGCGCTGCCCTGCGGCTTCCACGATCTCGCGCATGCCCACCGCCGCGATGCCGCGTTCGGCGAACAGGCGGCGCGCGGCGCGCTTCAGCTCGTTGCGGGTGGAGCCGCCACGGCCGGCGGAGGGGGGACGCACCATGTTCATGCGGCAGGACCATCGGCCATGCGCGCCCGCGGTTCAAGTCACATGGCTTAGATTGACGCATCCCGGCCCCGCCGCCATGCTAAGGCGACCGACTTAGAAGCGGCGACCTGTCAACGGCGGAGCGGGAGAGAGATGGCGGCATTGGCGCATGATCGTGAGGCATGGGCGGAACTCATCGATCTCGACGTGCTCGCGCGCTGGATGGATCGCCAGGGGCTCGGCGACGGGCCGATCACCGGGGCGCAGACGCTGGGTGGCGGCACGCAGAACATCCTGCTGCGCTTCGACCGGGCCGGCCGCACCTATGTCCTGCGCCGCCCGCCGCGCCGCCCGCGCCCCGAAAGCGACGAGGTGATGCGCCGCGAGATGAAGGTGCTCGCCGCGCTCGCCGGATCGGACGTGCCGCACCCCGGCTTCATCGCCGGCGAGGGCGATCCGGCCGTGCTGGGCACCGCTTTCTACCTGATGGAGCCGATCGACGGCTTCAACGCCACCGTCGGCCTGCCCCCGCTCCATGCCGAAAGCGCCGATGTGCGCCGCCGGATGGGCGAGGCGATCGTCGACGGCGCCGTTGCGCTTTCGCGGGTCGACCCGCATGAGGCGGGGCTGGACGATCTGGGCAAGCTCGACGGCTGGCTCGAACGCCAGGTGCCGCGCTGGCGCGCGCAATTGGATGGCTATGCCAAGTTCGACGGCTGGACCGGGCTCGACGCGCTCCCCGATGTCGATGCGATCTGCGCCTGGCTGGAGTCGAACCGCCCGACGACGATGCGCCCCGGGCTGATCCACGGCGACTATCACCTCTCCAACGTCATGTACCGGCCGGATTCACCCGCGCTCGCCGCGATCGTCGACTGGGAACTCGCCAGTCGCGGCGATCCGTTGCTCGACCTCGGCTGGCTGACCGCCACCTGGCGCGACCCCGATGAGGCCAATCCGCGGCTGTCGGTCACGCCGTGGGACGGCTTCCCCACGCTGGCCGAGATCGCCGACCGCTATCTCGCCGCCACCGGCCGCACCGCGGCGGAGGCGCGCTGGTACACCGTCCTCGCCCCGTTCAAGCTCGGTGCGATCCTGGAGGGAAGCCACGCCCGCGCCTGCGCCGGCCTGACGCCAAAACCGATCGGCGACGCGCTCCACGCGCACACCATCTCGCTGTTCGACCGCGCGTTGCGCCGCATCGACAAGCCTTTGCTCTAGGCCCTCACTCGCCCCGCGCCAGCCGCTCCTCGGTCAGCGTCAGCGCCGATCGCGCGCCCGGCTCAGGCGTCACATTGGTCGCGAAATAGGCGATTCCGGTGACGGCCGCGCGATCGACCCACAGGCCCGACCGCAGGCCATAGGCCTCGCCCGCATGGCCGATCCGTGGCCGCTTGTCGCCCACCGGATCATCACGGCAGGCCGGCAGCGGCGTCGCGGTAAAGCTGACCGCCAGGCCATAGCGGCAGTTGAAGCCGCCCGCGCGCACCCCGCTCTCCGCCTCCTCATTCTGCACGCCATTACTACCGTCGAACGTCCATTCGGGCGTCGTCAGCACCCGCATCGACGCCGGCGACAACAATCGCACGCCATCCACCGACCCGTCGCTCAGCAGCAGTCGCCCGATCTTGGCCAGCCCGCGCATCGAGATGCGAAGCCCACCCTGCGGCGAGAACAGCGCGCCATTGCGCCCCGCCTGCCAGGTCGTGAGGTCGCAGCTGCCATCCTTTGCGGGCGTGACCGGACAGCCGGCGATGAACGCCTGTTCGTCGCGCACCGGTTTTCCCTCGTCATACAGCACCACCGCGCGCGCCTTCGCCTCCGCACTGCACGCGGCCCAGTTGAAACAGGCGTCGAGCTTCAGCGGCGCGAGCACCAGCCTCTCCATCAGCCGATCGAACCGCTCACCCGTCGCCCGCTCCATGACGCTCGCCACCACGGGAAAATTGAGGTTGGTGTAGCGAAAGAACCGCCCTGGCGGGTTGGCGTCATCCCACGCCTTCGGCTCCGCCACCGCCGCCTGGATGCCTTCGTCCAGCGCGATCAGATAGCCGGCATGGTCGGTCAGGCCCGAACGGTGCGACAGCAGCAGGCGCAAGGTGATCAGCACGTCCGGGTAATTCGGATGGCGCAGCCGCCAGCCAAGCCGCTCCGACACATCGGCATCAAGGTCGAGCACCCCTTGCTCCACCAGCCGCATCACCCCGATCGCCACCACCAGCTTGGAGATGGAGGCGATGCGCACCGGATCATCCGCCGTCACCGCCCGGCCGCTTGCGGCGTCTGCCAACCCGCGGCTGTCGACCGTCGTCACGCCGTCGCGGTCGAACGCCACCCGGACGCTCGCCATCGGCGCACTCGCAGCGGCCAGCATCATCAGCAGCATCACCATTCCCCCTCACCCCCTCGATCGCTCGCCGGAAAGAAAACGATCGACTTAGTTGTGCACAACGGTAATCCTCCCGCTCATGCTGCCGCCCACGAGCAGCAACCGGAAGAGGACCGCCATGACCATCCTGCTGCACCAGTATGACAGCTCGCCCTTTTCCGAAAAGGTCCGCGTGTGCCTCGGCATCAAACAACTCGCCTGGGCCGCGGTCGACCAGCCGGTGATCATGCCCAAGCCCGATCTGCTGGCGCTCACCGGCGCCTATCGCCGGATCCCGGTGATGCAGATCGGCGCCGACATCTATTGCGACAGCGTGCTGATCGTGCGCGAGCTGGAACGCCGCTTCCCGAGCCCCTCGCTCTTTCCCACCGGCAGCACCGGGCTCGATCAGGCGCTGGCGCAATGGACCGACCGGTCGTTCTTCCAGGCGGCGGTCGGCGTCATCTTCGGCGGGCTGGGTGACAAGGTCGATCCCGCTTTCCGCGCCGATCGCGAGAAATTGAGCGGCGCGCCCTTCAACCCGGAGGCGATGGCCGCCGCCGTCCCCTATATGGCCGCGCAGCTGCGCAGCCACGCCGCGCTGGTGAGCGATCAACTTGCCGACGGCCGCGCCTTCCTCACCGGCGACCGCCCCGGCCTCGCCGATGCCAACGCCTTCTACAATCTGTGGTTCGTGCGTTCCTTCCACGCGCCGGCGGCAGACGCCTTCCTCGATCTGCCGGGCCTCTCCGCCTGGTATGACCGGGTGGTGGCGATCGGCCACGGTGATCGCGGCGCGGCCACGCGGGAGGATGCGATCGCGGCCGCGCGCGACGCCACGCCCGCCCCCGCCAGCGTCGATCCCGCCGATCAGGCGCTCGCCGGCCGCACCGTCACCGTCGCCGCCACCGATTACGGCCGCGATCCGGTCACGGGTCGAATCGTCGGATCATCGCCGCACCATTGGTCGATCGCGCGTGAGGACGATCGCGCGGGATCGGTGGTCGTCCACCTGCCCCGGCTCGGCTTCGCGCTAACACCGGCCCACTGATTGTTGCGCCATTTCCCTGATACACAGCGGAAAGGATGCGCGCATCACGGCGATGGAAACGATAAATAAACCCTGATCGTGTCATCCGGGTGTCGTGAAACTGCCGTTCAGCCCTGGTCCGGTCCCCGTGCCTTTATGGCAGCTGCTGGGTATCCGGAATGGTGACGACCCGGAATTGTGGGGGCGGTTGCGCGCGACTCAGCTGTTTGTCGGCCGCCGACTCGCGCTGTTCCTGCTCGCCGCCAACCTGTCGGGCGCGGTTGCCGTCTCGATTCTGTTCAACGGGCGCGTACCGCATTGGTGGCTCGCGACCTGGTTCGTCGGGCTGGTCGCGGTATCGACCCTCATCACGCTTCGCCGCCTCAACACACGGCATCTGGCGGAGGGGCAGGCCTCGCTGCAGGAGATGCGGGACACCGCGCTCGAAGGGCTCGCGCTCGCCGCGATCTGGAGCTTCCCGCCGCTCGTCTTCGCCGCCACCGCGCCGGCGGCGACCTTCGACCTGTGGATGATCCTGTCGGTGCTGATGACCGCGGCTGCCTTCGCCATGGCACCGCTGGTTCTTGCCGCGCTCAGCTTCATCGGCGGCGTCGCGGCCTCTGCGATCCTCCTGCTACTGCTCCAGCAAGCGATCATCCCGGCGCTCGCGACCTTGATCTTCGCCGCGCTGCTGGTCGCCGCCTGCATCACGCGCGCCCGGTTCCATGTCATGCTGCGCGCGATCGAGCTGAACCTCTCCGACAGCAATGAAACCGTCAGCCTGCTGCTCGGCGAGTTCGAGGATTCGCGCGCCGACTGGCTGTGGGAAACCGATGCGCAGCGGCGGCTCTGCCGCGTCAGCACTCGGGTTGCCAGTGCGCTCGGCTACACCCCCGATCAGCTGGAGGGCATGTCGCTGCTCCAGGCGCTCGCTGGCCCCAGCTGGGACACCGGCGATTTCAGCCCCGGGCTCCGCCTGCTCGCCGACAAGCTGAAACGGCGCGAGCCGTTCCGCGACCTCGTGCTGCCGGTGATCGTCGGCGGCAAGCAGCATTGGTGGGAAATCACCGCCAGCCCGCGCCACGACGAAAGCGGCCGTTTCGTCGGCTTCCGCGGCGTCGGCTCCGACGTCACCGAACAACGCACGTCGGCCGACAAGATCAACCGGCTGGCCCGCTTCGACGCGCTCACCGGCCTTCCCAACCGGCTCTACGTCAACGAGGCGCTGGCCCGCGCGCTGGCGGAGGCGGAACGCTGGGGCAGCCGCGCCGCGTTCATGATGATCGACCTTGATCGCTTCAAGGCGGTCAACGACACGCTCGGCCATCCGATCGGCGATCGCCTGCTGGGCCGCGTTGCCGAGCGGCTCGGCCAGCTCATCACCGAAAACGAGCTGATCGGCCGGCTCGGCGGCGACGAGTTCGCCGTCGTCGTCAACGATGCGACCGATCCGGCGCGGGTCGAGTCGCTCGCCCGCACAATCATCGACACGCTGTCGCAACCCTACGAGGTCGATCAGCACACGCTCTACATCGGCGCCTCGGTCGGCGTCGCCACCTCGCCGCGTGACGGCCGCGCCGCGGAAACGCTGATCCGCTCGGCCGATCTTGCGCTCTATCGCTCGAAGGACGCCGGCGGCGGCGTCTTCCACGCCTATGAGCCGCAGCTTCATGTCGATGCGGAGGAGCGGCGGGTGCTCGAAATGGCGCTGCGCAAGGCGCTCGACCGCGGCGAGCTGCAGCTCGACTATCAGCCCGTCGTCGATGCGACGAGCGAGCGCCTGTCCGGCTTCGAGGCGCTGCTGCGCTGGCACAATCCCGAATTCGGCACGATCTCACCGGCGAAATTCATCCCGCTGGCGGAGGAGACCCGGCTGATCGGGCCGATCGGCGAATGGGTCGTGCGCACCGCCTGCGAGGAGGCGACCCGCTGGCCCGACGACGTGCGCGTCGCGATCAACGTCTCGCCCGAACAGCTGCACAATCCCAATTTCGTCGCGGTCGTCGCTCGCACGCTCGCCAGCACGAAGCTCGCGCCGCACCGGCTGGAGCTTGAGGTCACCGAAAGCGTGTTCATGCGCGAGGGGACTGGCGCGGTGAAGGTGCTGGACCGCATCCTCGAACTGGGCGTCCGGCTCAGCCTCGACGATTTCGGCACTGGCTATTCTTCGCTCGGCTATCTGTCGCGCACGCGCTTTTCCTCGATCAAGATCGACCGCAGCTTCGTGACCGCCGCGGCCAAGGGCGTGCCGGAGGCGCTGGCGATCATCCGCGCGGTCGTCGCGCTCGCCGGCAGCCTCGGCATGGCGACGACGGCGGAGGGGGTGGAAACCTCCGACGAACTGACGCTCGTTCGCGCGCTCGGCGTCTCCAAGATCCAGGGCTTCTACTTCGGCCGCCCGCTGCCGGTGAGCGAGGCACGCGCCCTGGCCGGCCGGACGGGCCCCGCGTTTCGTGCCGCTTGAACCTTTGCGCCAGGGCCGCTAAGGGCCGTGTCGCTGCAGGGGTGTAGCTCAGCTGGTTAGAGCGTCGGTCTCCAAAACCGAAGGCCCTCGGTTCGAATCCGAGCTCCCCTGCCAAGCATCCGGTGCGGCCAGGCCGCACGATCCGGCGGACATATCCGGCGCCACGATCTCCCGCGCGCCCTGCCGCCCCTCACGACCCGTCCCTTTTGCGCGGCATGCGGTGCGCCCTTGCTCTTGACGGCGCGCATCGCTATTTCGCTGGACGCATCCGACAGCGCGGACGGCTTTTACCACCGTTTCCCCCCGGGGACGCGGTAGAAGGCACATGCCCCGCTCGCGGTATCGAACGATTAAAAGGCTAACGCACGTGGCGAAGACGTCCCCGATCGAGTTCATCAACCAGGTTCGTGCCGAGACCAGGAAGGTCGTGTGGCCGAGCCGGCGCGAAACGATCATGACCGGCGTCATGGTGATGATCATGACGACCATCCTGGCGCTCTTCTTCCTTGGCGTCGACACGGTCTTCAACGCGATCGTCAACGCCCTGCTCAGCCTGGCCAAGTAAGAAAAAGGACGCGCCCGCAACATGCCACGCTGGTACATTATCCACGCTTATTCGGGCTTCGAGGGCAAGGTTCGCGACGCGATCATGGCCGAGGCCAGCCGCATGGGCCTCGAACAGCTGGTCGAGCGGATCGAAGTGCCCACCGAGACGGTGCAGGAAGCGCGTCGCGGCAAGAAGGTCCAGGTCGAGCGCAAGTTCATGCCGGGCTATGTGCTCGCCAAGCTCGAGATGACTGACCAGGTCTATCACCTCGTCAAGAACACGCCCAAGGTCACCGGCTTCCTCGGTTCGTCCGGCAAGCCGCAGGCGGTGAGCGAGGCGGAAGCCGCGCGCATGCTCAACAGCAAGGAAGAGGCCGCCGCCGCGCCGAAGACCAAGATCAAGGTCGATTTCGAGATCGGCGATTCGGTCAAGGTGCTCGACGGCCCGTTCGCGAGCTTCAACGGCACCGTCGAGGAACTCGATTTCGACAAGGCGAAGGTCAAGGTGTCGGTGTCGATCTTCGGCCGCGCCACCCCGGTCGAACTCGACTTCGAACAGGTCGAACGCAGCAAGTAATCGCACGGCTTCGCTCTCCTTCCCGCCATCCGGCCGGGAGGGAGAGCGCCGTCACGCAGCGGCGATCATTGCCCTGCCGCCACCGCCGTCATCGGCCGCGGCCAAAGCGCCGCTCCAGCCACGGCCTGACGATCAGCGCATTCACGTCGACCACAGCATGCAGCAGCATCGCGGCCCATAACAAGCCGGTCGACAGATACAGCCACCCCAGCCCGGCGCCGACCAGGCTCACCGCGATCATCCCGCCGCGCCCCTGGTAGCGATGCGCCAGCGTGAACAGCGCCCAGCCCAGCACGCAGCCGATCGCCGCGCTCCCCGTCACGATCGCCGCCAGCAGCGGCACCGTCAGCCGGAAGAACATTTCCTCCGCCACCCCTGCGGTCACCGCCAGCACGAACGCGGCGCCGGTCTCCTGACGCGTGCGCGCGATCGCGGGTGAGCGGTACGTCGGCCCGATCACGCGCCATTTGCGCCATAGCGATACCGCCAGCAGCCCCGCCCCCAGCAGGAAGCCGCCGCCGATCGCCAGCGCCGTCTCGCGCAGCGCCACGCCATCAAGGGGAAGGATACCAAAGGCGCCGTGCAGCTCGGGCGGCAACACCGCCACCGCCTCGACCCGCCCGATCAGCGCCAGCGCCACCAGCGAGGTCGCGCCATACATGCCCGCGATCCCCGCCGCCCAGCCAAGCGAGGCGCGCGGCCGCGAGGGGGAAGCGCCGCGCACCGCGTCGGCGATCCGCGCGGCGATGCTTCGCCGGCTGCGCAGCGCATGGGCGATCAGCGCGATCGCTCCGATCAGCAGCGCCAGGGCCGGCAGCACCCCTACCGACGTCCCCGCCGACGTCCCCGCCAGCATCAGCGCGGCCGGTTCACCGCGGCCCGGTCACGCCCGCCGCATCAGCGGTTCAGGCGGTGCTCGCCGCGCACCCAGCGCACCGTGCCCGACGAGGCGCGCATGACGACGCTCTCGGTGGTCATGATCTTGCCCTTGCGCTTCACGCCCTCCAGCAGCGACCCGTCGGTCACGCCGGTCGCGGCAAAGATGCAGTCGCCCTTCGCCAGCTCGGTCAGGTCATATTGCTTGTCGAGGTCGGTGATGCCCCATTTGCGCGCCCGGGCCCGCTCGTCCTCGTTGCGGAACAAGAGCCGGCCCTTGAACTGGCCACCGACGCAGCGCAGCGCCGCGCAGGCCAGCACGCCTTCCGGCGCGCCCCCCGACCCCATGTACATGTCGATCGTCGTGTCGGGATCGGTCGTCGCGATCACGCCCGCGACGTCGCCGTCGCCGATCAGCACCACGCCGCACCCGATCGAACGCAGCTCGGCAATCATCTTCTCGTGGCGCGGGCGATCCAGCACGCACACGATGATCTCGTTGGGCTCAACGCCCTTCGCCGCGGCCACTGCCTTGACGTTCTCGGTCGGCGACTTGTCGAGGTCGATCACGCCCTCGGGCAGCCCCGGGCCGACCGCCAGCTTTTCCATGTACACGTCGGGCGCGTTCAGCAGGCAGCCTTCCTCGCCGATCGCCAGCACGGCCAGGCTGTTGGGGCCAGCCTTGGCGCAGATGGTGGTGCCTTCCAGCGGATCGAGCGCGATGTCGATCTTCGGCCCGGTGCCCTGCGCCGCGCCGACCTTTTCGCCAATGTACAGCATCGGCGCCTCGTCGCGCTCGCCCTCGCCGATCACGACGGTGCCGTCGATGTCGAGCGTGTTGAGCGCCTCGCGCATCTTCTCGACCGCGGCTGCGTCGGCAGCCTTTTCGTCGCCGCGCCCGATCAGGGTGGAGGCGCCGATCGCCGCCGCTTCCGTCACGCGAACCATTTCAAGCACCAGAACGCGATCAAGCACCTTGCTGGGTGTCGGCATTCAATCCCCCAAAGAAAAATCGTTGTTTCGCCGATGCGATAGGCATCAACCGCGACCGTGTCGAGACGCCGCTTGCCCGCCCGCCGTCGCCGAGCGACAAGTGGCCGCATGGCGAAGCTGAAGGTCTATCGCACCCCCGCTGGCTTTCACGACGCCTATGTCGCGGCGACCAGCCAGAAGGCGGCGCTCGCGGCATGGGGCAGCGATGCCAATCTCTTCGCGCGCGGCATCGCGGAGGAAGTGACCGACCCCGCGCTGATGGCCGCCCCGCTCGATCACCCGGGTGAGGTGATCCGGGTCGCCCGCACGATGGACGACGCCGACGAGCCCCCACCCCGCCGATCGACGCGCGCCCCGTCGAAAGCGGGCGCGCCGGAAACCCCCGCCGCAAGGGCCAAGGGCCGGCCGCAGCCCAAGGCAGCACCCAAGCCCAAGCCCAAGCCCAAGCCTAAGCCAAAACCGAAACCCAAGCCAAAGCGCACCAGACTCGACCAGGCCGAAGCCGCCCTCGCCGCGGCCGAGGCGCGTCACAAGGCAGAACGCGAGGCGCTGCGCCGCGAGGAACAGGCGCTCGCCGCCAAACGCCGCGCGCTCGACAAGGCGCAGGCCGCCGAGCGCACCCGGCTCGATCGCCGCCGCATCGACGCGCGGGAGGCGTATGAGGCCGCGCTCGACCAATGGCGCGAGCCATGATGACCAATGATGCCGGGCCGCCCGCGATGTCGCCCCTCACCCGCACCCCCGCCCTCTGCTAGCACCCGCGCGATCATGGAAAGCGACACGATCCTTCCCGCCTTTGCCGCCTGGTTCGACCTGGCGGGGCTCGCCGTATTCGCCGCCTCGGGTGCGCTGGCCGCGGCGCGACGCGCGCAGACGCTGGTGACGTTGCTCTTCTTTGCCCTCATCACCGGGGTTGGCGGGGGCACGATGCGCGATCTCCTGATCGGCGCGCCGGTGTTCTGGATCGTCGACAGCCGCGCCTCCACCGTCTGCCTTGGCGTCGGCCTGCTGATCTGGGTCACGCCCGAACGCTGGTGGCGCGGCCAGGCGCTCGACTGGTTCGATGCGGTGGGGCTGGCGGCCTATGCCGTCTACGGCGCGGCCAAGGCGATCGGCTATGGCGTGCCGCCGGTTCCGGCCTTTGTGATGGGAGTGGTCACCGGCTGCGTCGGCGGCATCATCCGCGACGTGCTGGCCAACGAACCCTCGATCCTGATGCGGCCGGAACTCTATGTGACGGCTGCCGCGCTCGCCGCCGCGCTCTACGTCGGCCTCACCTATGTCGCGCTCCCCGGTTGGGCAGCGGCGATGATCGCCGCCTCTGCCGGCTTCGCGCTGCGCGCCGCGGCGATCCACTGGCAGATCCACCTTCCCGCCTATCGCGGCCGGCGCTGATCCTCAGTTGCCGCCCCCCGGCAACCGCACCCCGACCTCGGTGAACGGCAATATGTCGGCGGCAGGCGCATCGCGCTCGCCCAGCGCGCATTGCCACAGGCCGACGTCGATCCAGCGGCCATATTTGTGGCCCACCGCCTCCAGCACGCCGACGGGGCGAAATCCGACCGCCTCGTGCAACCGCACCGACCGTTCGTTGGGCAGCGTGATGACCCCCATCGCCTGGGTGAAATGCTGCGCGCGCAGCGTCTCCAGCAGCGCCTGGTACAGCCGCCGACCGATGCCGCGCCCGCGCGCCTCGGGTGACAGGTAGATCGACGTTTCCACCACATGGCGATAGGCCGCGCGCTCGCGGAACCGGCCGGCATAGGCATAGCCAGCGACCGTCTCGCCCGCCGGCCCGGCCACCGTCGCCACCAGCCAGGGATACAGCCCGTCCGTGCCCGTCATGCGCAGCGCCATCTGCGCTTCGTCAGGCGCCTCGGTCTCGAACGACACGACGTCACTGGTGACGAAGGGGGCGTAGATGGCGGCGACCGCAGCGGCGTCTCCCGGCCGCGCCGCGCGGATCGCCAGCGTCACCGCTGGACCGCGACCGTCAGCGCGCTGATCCGCCCACCCTCCAGGATGCCGCGCAGCCGCGCGCGTCGCGGTGCGGCACCGGCGACGCCTTGCGTGCCATAGATGCTGAGCTCGCCGGTGCCGTCGCTGCGGCAGCGGACGTCCAGCGATTGCGCATCGGCCAGTCGCGCCGCCATCCGCCGCACCTCCGCCAGCACGCCGGCATCGACCAGCTTGCCGCCCGCCGTCAGCCGGTCAAGCATCACCGGATTGCCCGTCGCCGGCGCGGCGGTCAGCTGCAACTCATAGGTCACGGTACCGCAGGTGAACCGTCCCGACAGGCTGCGCGGCGAGGCCGCCTGCACCGTCACTGCCGCGGCCGGCTCCGGCGCGCCGCCGGCGGGCGCCGCCGCCTGCACCAGCAACAGCGCCGCACCCATCATGGTTACAGGGCCAACGATCACAGACCCAGCCGCGCCAGCAGCAGGTCCATCAGCCGTGCGTCGCTCGCCGTCGCCTGCTGCGGCCCCAGCCCGCCGCACTCCAGGCAGCGCGCCTGCACGCCGCCGCCCGCGGCCAGCCGCCGCAGGTCGCCCGCCGCCTGCGCCATCGCCTGGCGCTGGACCCAGCCGATGCGCGCAAAGGCGTCGGCCGGCGCGGCGCCGCTGTCCTCCTCGCGGCTGCCGATCTGCTGCACGATCTGGCTCGCCCAGGTCGGCTTCTTCTCCAGGTAATTGGGCTTGGCCGTGTCGGGGTCCAGCTTCGCGCGGCGCGCCGCTTCCTTGATCGCGTCGTTCAGCGAACCGAAGCGATCCACCAGCCCGATCTGCCGCGCCGTGCCGCCATCCCACACGCGGCCTTGCGCGATTTCGTCGACCCGCGCGACGGGCAGCTTGCGCGATTGCGACACCAGCCGCACGAACTCGCGATAGCCATGCTCGATGGTCGATTGCAGCACCATGTCGGTCTGCTCGTTCAACCCACCCAGAAGGTCCGGCTGCCCGGCCAGCGGCGTCAGCTTCACGCCATCGGTGGTGATGCCGATCTTGGCCAGCGTTTGCTCGAATGTCGGGACGAGGCCGAAAATGCCGATCGATCCGGTGATCGTCTGCGGCTCGGCAAAGATCACGTCGGCCGGGGTCGATACCCAATATCCGCCCGACGCAGCCAGCCCGCCCATCGACACGACGATCGGCAGCCCCTGCCGCTTGGCCTGCAGCACCGCGGCGCGGATCTGCTCGGACGCCATCACCGACCCGCCCGGCGAATCGACCCGGACGACCAGCGCCTTCAGCTTGTTCTGCGCCAGCCCGTCGAGGATGTACTTGGAAATCGTCTCGCCGCCGGCGGTGCCCGGCGCGGCCTTGCCGTCGACGATCTCGCCCGCCACCGTCACGACGCCGATCTCGCCGCCATTGGGCGCCGGATTGGCGCTGACATAGGCGGCATATTTGATCTGGTTGAACCAGCCGGCGGGCTTGCCGCTCTCGGTACCCGCCAGCTCGGCGACGCGGCGGCCGAACGCCAGGCGATCACCGATCTTGTCGACCATGCCGGTCGCCAGCGCCACCTTGCTGATGTCGCCCTGTGCCGCCCGGGCGAGCTCGGCCGGCTGCTCCAGCCAGCGGGCGATCTGCGCCTTTGGCCGGGCGCGGGCGACGCCGTCCTTCCACTGGTCCAGCAGCGATCCGTACAGCGCCTCCGACGCCGCGCGCGATTCCGCGCTCTCGTCGGTACGGGTATAGGGCTCGACCGCCGACTTGAACTTGCCGACGCGGAACACGTGGACGTCGACGCCCACCTTGTCGATCAGCCCCTTGTAGTACAGCCGGCTGCCGCCCGGACCGGACAGCGCGATCCCGCCCAGCGGCGCTGTCCAGATCTCGCTCGCCGCCGCCGCCAGGCGATAGCCGCCATCGGTATAGGCAGTGGCAAATGCCAGCACCGGCTTCCCCGCCTGCCGCGCGCGCAGCAGCGCATCGGCAACCTCGGCCAGCGTCGCGGGATAGCCGCCACCGAACCGGTCGAGGTCAAGGACGATCGCCTTGACCCGCGCGTCGTCTTTCGCCGCGTCGATCGCGCGCACCACGTCGCGCAGCCGATATTGCTGCCCGATCTGCTGCCCAGACACCAATGCCAGCGGGTCCACTTCCTGGGGCTGCTCGACGATCGGGCCGTTCAGCGCCAGCACCAGCGCGCCGTCCTTGATCGACGGCGCGCTCGGCCGCGAATTCAGCGCCGCGAACAGCAGCGCAAAGAACAGCAGCATCGCGACGAGCACCAGCGCGTCCTTGATGCCGACCAGCAATTTCCACGCGCCGCGAACCAGCTTCATCATGTTTTCCCGGGATAATCGTCGATCGGTCTAGCCGATGGTGTATGGCATCAGCAATACGCGCCCGCACTTAGCGGGCGCGCGCCACGTCCCGGCCCGGAACGTCCCGGATCACGGCATCAGGATCACAGCATCAGGGTCAAAGCGCCTGCGCCGCCGCCCAGCCGCTCGCCCAGGCCCATTGGAAATTATACCCGCCCAGCCATCCGGTGACGTCCACCGCCTCACCGATCACATACAGCCCCGGCACCTTGCGCGATTCCAGCGTCTGTGACGAAAGGTCCGCGGTCGATACCCCGCCCACCGTCACCTCCGCCTTGGCGAACCCCTCGCTGCCATTGGGCTCGAAACGCCATGCCGCCAGCGCCTGCTCCGCCGCCGCCAGCTTCGCGTCGGACAAATTGGCCAGTTCCCCGCGCAGCCCCAGCATCTCCGCCAACGCATCCGCCAGCCGCTGCGGCAACGCCCCGGCGAGCAGCTTGCCGACGCCGGCGCGCGGCGTCGCCCGCTTCGCCTCGCGCAGCCAGCCCTCCCCGCGATCGGGGACGAGGTCGACGATGATCGGGTCGCCATGCCGCCAATAGGATGACACCTGAAGGATCGCCGGCCCCGACAGCCCACGGTGCGTGAACAGCATCGCCTCACGGAACGCGGTCTTGCCCGCGCGCGCCACGACCGGGGTCGCGACACCCGCCAGCGCGCGAAACGGATCGTCCCCGCCCAACGTCAGCGGCACCAGCGCCGGGCGTGGCTCCACTACCTTCATCCCGAACTGCCGCGCCAGGTCATAGGCAAAGCCGGTCGCGCCCATCTTCGGGATCGACGGCCCCCCGGTCGCCACCACCAGCGCGCGTGCCGTGACCGGAACGTCCCGTCCCCCGCCGATCGCCACGCGAAACCCGTCAGCCCCATGCTCGACCCCGCCGACCGGCCGGCCAAGCGCGAAATCGACCCCGCCCCTGGCGCATTCCTCCAGCAGCATCGCCACGATCTGCCGCGCGGAACCGTCGCAGAACAATTGCCCCAGCGTCTTTTCGTGCCAGGCGATGCCATATCGCTCGACCAGCGCCAGGAAGTCGGCCGGCGTGTAGCGTGCCAGCGCCGATCGCGCGAAATGCGGGTTGGCCGACAGGAAACGGTCGGGCGCGGTACCGATGTTGGTGAAATTGCACCGCCCGCCGCCGGAAATCAGGATCTTCTTCCCGGCCTTTTCGGCATGGTCGATCACCAGCACGCGCCGCCCGCGCTGCCCGGCGACCGCGGCACACATCAGCCCCGCCGCGCCGGCCCCCAGCACGATGGCGTCATAATCCTGCGCGGTCACGTCCGGTCAGTGCAGCTTGGCGATCGACAATCCGTCGCGCTTCGCCTGCTCCTTCACCGATTCCTCGCTACGGGTCAGCGCCTTGGCGATCGCCTTCAGCGCCATGCCCTTCTTGGCCAGCGTGTGCAGCTTCTGGATTTCGTCCGGCTTCCACGGCTGGCGATGTCGTTCAAAGCGTTCGGCCATGGCCATATCCTACTCTATCCAGCGTCCACCGTCATCCCGCGCGGGATGAGCGGCGCCTGTCACCGCTCGCGAGTCGCCGCGAAGGTGACCTTGGAATAACGATCGGCGATATATCCGACTTCCCACGCGCTCTTCGCCAGGAACACCGGATTGCCGTCGCGATCCTTGGCCAGCGCGCCGCGGTTCAGATCGGTGAATTCCTTCAGCGCGGCGGGATCGTCCGAGGATATCCAGCGCGCGGTGTCGAACGGCGAGGGCTCCAGATTGGCGGCGACCTTATATTCCGCCTCCAGCCGCGACAGCAGCACTTCCAGCTGAAGCTGCCCGACCACGCCGATGATCCAGTTCGATCCGATCTCGGGATAGAACACCTGGATCACGCCCTCTTCGCTGAGGTCATCTAGCGCCTTGCGCAACTGCTTGGTCTTGGTCGGATCCTTCAGCGCCACGCGGCGCAGGATTTCCGGCGCGAAGTTCGGCAGGCCGGTGATCCGCACCCCCGGCTTCTCGCTCAGCGTGTCGCCGACGCGCAACGTGCCGTGGTTCGGAATACCGATGATGTCGCCCGGAAACGCCTCGTCGGCGATCTCGCGATCCTGGGCGAAGAACAGGATCGGCGAATGGACCGCGATCGGCTTGCCATGCCCGGTCGGGGTCAGCTTCATGCCGCGCTTGAACGTGCCCGAGCACAGCCGCATGAACGCGATCCGGTCGCGGTGCTGCGGGTCCATATTGGCCTGCACCTTGAAGACGAAGCCGGTGACGTCCTTCTCGTCGGGCTGCACCGGCGCGGGCTCCGCCGGCTGCGGGCGCGGCGGCGGCGCGTATTCGGCCAGCGCGGCGATCAGCTCGGCGGGGCCGAAATCCTTCAGCGCCGACCCGAAATAGACCGGCGTCAGGTCGCCGGCGCGATACGCCTCGGGGTCGAACGCGGCATAGCCCGCCTGCGCCAGCTCGATCTCCTCGGCGATCTCGGGCGGCAGTTCGGGCGCATCCTCGACCCGCCCCTGGAACGTGCGGCTGTCGCCATCCGGGCGGCTGATGCGGTTGGTCTTCAGGTCAAGCACGCCCTGGAACGTGCCGCCCATGCCGACCGGCCAGCTCATCGGGCACACGTCCAGCGCCAGCATGTCGGCAATCTCGTCGAGCAGCTCGAACACCGGCCGCCCCTCGCGATCGACCTTGTTGACGAAGGTGATGATCGGCACATTGCGCAGGCGGCACACCTCGAACAGCTTGCGCGTCTGCGCCTCGATGCCGCGCGCCGCGTCGATCACCATCACCGCCGAATCGACCGCGGTCAGCGTGCGATACGTGTCCTCGCTGAAATCCTCGTGGCCCGGCGTATCGAGCAGGTTGAAGAACACGCCGTCCTTCTCGAACGTCATGACGGAGGACGTGACGGAGATGCCGCGCTGCTGCTCGATCTTCATCCAGTCCGATCGCGCGCGCCGGTTCTGCCCCCGCGCCTTCACTTCGCCCGCCAGGTGGATCGCGCCGCCGACATACAGAAGCTTTTCGGTCAGCGTCGTCTTGCCGGCGTCAGGGTGCGAGATGATCGCGAAGGTACGGCGGGGGGATGGCATCAATGAATCCTGCGAACGTAAGGGCGCGCTTCGACTTTGCGGTTCGGGCAGACCCCGCGTGGCACGCAGCCGATCGGAGCGTGGCTGGCACGCCCCTTCAACATGCGAACGGCAGAAGGGTCAGGAACGCGGAGTCGCGCGCTCGGCTATATAGGCACTCACCGCGTCAAAGGTAGCATCCAGCGTCACGAACGCCTCCTCGCGCTCGAACAGGTCGCCGACCCGCGCCGGCAATGCGGGGCTGAGGCCCGTCGCCCGCTCCACCGCCTCGGGGAATTTGGCCGGGTGCGCGGTCGCCAGCGTCACCGTCGGGCAATCGAACGCGGCGCTGCGCGCGGCCGACAGCGCGATCGCGGTATGCGGGTCGATCAGCTCGCCGGCATGTTCATGCGCCCAGCGCATGGCCAGCGCCATGCCGTCGGCATCGACGCTCGCGCTCGCCAGATGCGCCGCCGCGCCGCCATGCTGCGCATTGGTCAGCCGCATCGCCCTGGACGCCTCGAACCCCTGCATCTGCGCCGCCAGCGCCGCACCGTCGCGATCGCCCAGGTCGAACAGCAACCGCTCGAAATTGGACGACACCTGGATATCCATCGACGGCGTGGCGGTCGGCACCACCGTGGCGGAGGAATAATCCCCGGCGGACAGCGCGCGGTGAAGGATGTCGTTGACGTTGGTGGCGACGATCAGCCGCTCGATCGGCAGGCCCATGCGCGCCGCGACATAGCCGGCAAAGACATCGCCGAAATTGCCCGTCGGCACGCTGAACGCGATCGGCCGCCCCGGCGCGCCCAGGCGAACGGCGGCGTAGAAATAATAGACCACCTGCGCCATCAGCCGCGCCCAGTTGATCGAATTGACCGCGCTCAGCCGGAATCGCCCGGAAAAGGCGGGGTCGTTGAACATCGCCTTCACCAGCGCCTGCGCCGTGTCGAAATCGCCGCGGATCGCGATATTGTGGACGTTGGGCGCGCGCACCGTCGTCATCTGCCGGCGCTGAACGTCGCTCACGCGGCCGGCGGGGTGGAGCATGAAGATGTCGATCTTCTCGCGCCCGGCAACGGCATCGATCGCCGCCGACCCGGTATCGCCGCTGGTCGCGCCGACGATGGTCAGCGGCGCGCCATCGTCATCCTTCAGGAACCGCTCGAACAACAGACCCAGCAGCTGCAGCGCCACGTCCTTGAACGCCAGCGTCGGGCCGTGAAACAGCTCCAGCACCCATTGGTCGTGGTCCAGCTGGCGCAGCGGCGTGACCGCGGCGTGCGAAAAGCGGCCATAGGCCTGCTCACACAGCGCGCGCAGCTCGTCCCGGCTCAGCGAGTCGCCGATGAACGGCGCCATCACCGCCACCGCGGTATCGACATAGGACAGGCCGGCCAGCCCCGCGATCTCGTCGGCGCTCAGCGTCGGCCAGTGATCGGGCACGTACAGCCCGCCGTCCGACGCGAGCCCCGCCAGCGTCGCGCCGCGAAAGTCGAGCGTAGGGGCTGCCCCGCGAGTGCTGATGTACCGCATGGACGTGCGCGTTAGCCCGGCGACCGCCCCCTCGCAACCGCGCCCTCCTTGCCGGCCGCCTAGCTCAGCTACGCGCTGTCGGTCAGCGGCGTGGCCGGGTCAGGCGCGGCTCGCCAGCCGCCGGCGCAGCGCGACGAGGTAGATCAACGCGGCGACCGCTGCGAAGAAGAACCATTGCCCGGCATAGGCCAGGTGATTATTGGGGACGAGGCCGATGTCCGGCCGGCTGTTGGCGGTCAGCCCCGCGGCGGGCTCGGCCGCCACCAGCAGCATTTCCTTGGGCGCTGCGCGGAACAGCGTGGCGATCAGCGGCGTCTGGTCGGGCGCATGGCTGATCCAGCCGCGCACCATGCCCCCGCCCCATTCGACCATCTTCGTCGGGTCGCGAGTCGTGCCCAGCTGCACCTTGATCGGCACGCCCCCGCCCGGCGTCAGGCAAGTGGCGATCAGGCGATAGCCCGCATTGCCCGCGCCTGCGCGGGTGATCCCGGTCACCTGCGCGCATTCGGCGACGCTGGCGCGGAACAGCAGCGAATCGTCCGGGCTGCGCGGAAACGGCACCGCCGGCCGCGACGGGTTGGCGGCGAGCTGCGCCAGCTGCGCCTCCTTCTGCGGCAGGCGCACGCGCAACTGCCACAGGCCAAGGCCGATCATCGTGGCAACCGCCAGCGCGACGATGATGGTGGGAAGGATTGGCAGCCGCCTCATGCCGCCCGCCCTGCCCTGCCGCCGCCCCCGCTGGCAAGGTCACATCGCATGGCGGGGCTGGTGGCATCCCCAAACGCGAACGGGCGCGGCTCCGGTGGAGCCACGCCCGCTTGCTTGTCGATCCAGTGGATCGGGTCGTCGGTCAGCCGTGGACCGGTGCGCCCCAGCCGCCCCAGATGTAGATCGAGACGAACAGGAACAGCCACACCACGTCGACGAAGTGCCAGTACCAGGCGGCCGCTTCGAACCCGAAATGCGCCTTGGGCGTGAAGTCGCCCTTATAGGCGCGCATCAGGCAGACGATCAGGAAGATCGTGCCGACGATGACGTGGAAACCGTGGAAACCGGTCGCCATGAAGAACGCCGCGCCATAGTTCAGTCCCTTGAACGGGAACGGCGCGTGCATGTACTCATAAGCCTGGATCATGCTGAAGATCAGGCCGAGGACGACTGTGACCCACAGGCCCTTCAGCACGCCGTCGCGGTTGCCGACGCCGATCATGCCCCACAGGCCGGTCTTCTCGCCGCCACGCTGGTTGTGGATCAGCGCATGGTGCGCCCAGGTGATGGTGGTGCCCGACAAAAGCAGGATCAGCGTGTTGAGCAGCGGCAGTTCGAAGGCGTTGATCACCTCCATGCCCTTGGGCGGCCACTGCGCGGCCAGCGCCGCACCCTCGGTCACGCGCTCCACCGCGCCGTCGACGAAGACGATCGCATCGGGGAACAGCGCGAAATCGAAATAGGCCCAGAACCAGCCGACGAAGAACATCACCTCGGAGGCGATGAACAGGATCATGCCATAGCGGAAATGCAGCTGCACGACCGGCGTGTGATCGCCCGCGCGGCCTTCGCGGATGACGTTGCGCCACCAGCAGAACATCGAGAACAGCACGGCCGCCAGGCCGGCGAAGAACAGCCAGCCGCCGCCGTTCGGCTTGTCGACATGGCCTCCGTGCATCCACATGATGCCGCCAGCCGCCATCGCCAGCGCCGAGAAGGAGCTGATGATCGGCCAGGGATCGGGTGGGAGAATGTGGTAATCGTGGTTCTTGGCGCCGGCCATCGGGCTCTTCCCCTGTTGGTACCCTGTGTTTTGCGTTCGCTTAGCTGGACGGCTTGCCCGAATCTACCGGGTAAAACGTATAGCTGAGCGTGATGGTCTCGATATCCCGCGTGTCGGGATCCTCAAGGATTTTCGGATCGACGAAATAGATGACGGGCATCCGCATCGTCTCGCCGGGCTTCAACGTCTGTTCGGTGAAGCAGAAACATTCGATCTTGGTGAAATATTGCCCCGCCTGCCCCGGCGTCACGTTGAACGTGGCGGTGCCGGTGGTCGGCACGGCGGCGCGGTTGGTGGCGGTGAAGAACGCCATGTTGCGCGCGCCGATCACCACCCGCTGGTTGGGCTGTTCGGGCGTGAAGCGCCACGGCAGCTTGCCGTTGGTGTTGGCGTCGAAGTCGATCTTCATCTCGCCAGCGACGGCGCCCGGCGCCTCCAGCCCGCGCTGCGTGGTGCCGTTGAACCCGGTCACCTGGCAGAACAGGCGGTACAGCGGCACGCTGGCGAAGGCGAGACCGGTCATGAACAGGAGGCCAAGCACGGCAAAGGCAGCGGTCCGCCCCTTGCCCGAAATACGTGCCAACATCAGTGCGCGAGACCCTCTCTGATCTTCACGATGGAAATGGCGAACACCAGCACCACGAACGCGCCCAGCAACACCGCCATCACGACCGCACGGCTTTTCTGCCGGCGCCGGATCAGATCCCGATCATCAATCATGCAATCCACCGATCGGCGACAAGCGCGCCAAACACCACAAACAGGTACAATACGGAAAATTTGAACAGCGCCTTTTCGGGCAGCATCTTGTCGTCCGCGGCCGTGGTGCGCCGCGCGACGCGCCATGCCAGCACGCCGAACCACGCCGTCATCACGCTCGACACCACGCCATAGATCGCGCCGGTCAGCCCCAGCGGCCACGGCGCGACCGCCACGATCGCCATCGGGATGGTGTAGAGGCCGATCTGGTGCCGCGTCACCTTCTCGCCCGCCACCACGGGCAGCATCGGCACGCCGGCATTGGCGTAGTCGGTCTTCACGAACAGCGCCAGCGCCCAGAAATGCGGCGGCGTCCACAGGAACACGAACATGAACAACAGCAGCGGCAGCAGCGCGACATCGCCCGTCGCCGCGGCCCAGCCGATCAGCGGCGGAAACGCGCCCGCCGCCCCGCCGATGACGATGTTCTGCGGCGTCCGACGCTTCAGCCAGACGGTATAGATCAGGACATAGAACAGGATGGAGATGGTCAGGATCGCCGCCGCCGCGACGTTCAGCGCCAGCCCCATCAGGATGACCGAAAACGCGCCCAGCCCGACCCCGAAATGCAACGCCGACTGGCGATCCATCCGCCCGGCGGGCAGCGGCCGGCCCATCGTGCGCTTCATCACCGCATCGATGTCCGCCTCATACCATTGGTTGAGCGCCCCCGCCGCGCCCGCGCCCAGCGCGATGCACAGGATCGCGGTGAAGCCGAGCACCGGGTGGATCGTCACTGGCGCCGCCAGCATGCCGCACAGCCCGGTGAACACCACCAGGGTCAGCACGCGCGGCTTGGTCAGCGCGAGGAAGTCCCGCCAGTCGGCAGGCGGCAAAAGGGGGCTTGCTGGAGTCATGGAACTGGGGGCGGGCATAGTCTCTTGTCGCGCCTGGGGAAAGTGCGGATGCGCGCAAGCGCCGGCGATCACGTCTGGCGGATCAGCCGTGCGGCGCGCGATCCTGTCGGCGATCAGCCGTGCAGCACATGGTCCTTGTCGCGCACGGTGCGCGCGCTGTTCGCCGGATGCGCCGGATCCTCATAGCCAAAGGCGATGCCGAACAGGAGCTTGTGGTCATCGCCGACCCCCAGTTCGCGGTGCACGATCTCGGCATGGTGGCTCAGCGCCCCTTGCGCGCACGATGCCAGGCCATTGGCGGTCAGCGCCAGCATGAACGACTGCGCATACATGCCGCAATCGGCCGCCTCGCGCATCCCCGCCCAGGCCGGGATGAACAGGAACATGGCGTGCGGCGCGTCGAAGAAGCGGAAATTGCGCAGGAACGATTCGGTCCGCGCCGCGACATCCTCGCGCGCCACATTGGTCGCCGCGAACAGCGATTTGGCCGCATCGATCTGCCGCCCGCGATAATGGCCCGGATAGGCGCCGGTCAGCGGAAAATCAGGCGTCATCTTGGTGCCGCTCTTGGCCGCATCGTGCAGCACGGTGCGCATCCGCTCCGCCGACGCCCCCGACACGACATGCGCGGTCCACGGCTGGACGTTGCAGTTGGACGGCGCCAGCTGCGCCATCTCCATCACCCGCTCCAGCAGTTCGGCGGGCACCGGATCGGGCTTGAACCCGCGCACCGAACGCCGCTCGCGCAGCAGCCGCTCCAGCGTCGCACTGTCGCCGGACGGGGCATTTGCCTGCGCGCCCGCCTGCTCGTTTCTTGCCGCCGCTGCTGTCGTCGCCATCACCCACTCCTAAGTCACTCGTTCGAATCTCCTTGCCTCACCGCCGCCGCGAAGTCACCATCGCCGGCAAAAGACGTAAAAATGGAGAGGCACGATGTACGACCTGATCATTCGGGGCGGCACGATCGTCGATGGATCGGGCGCGGCCCCCACCCGCGGCGATGTGGCGATTTCCGGCGATCGCATCGTCGCGATCGGAACGGTTAGCGGCCCGGCCCGCCGCGAAATCGACGCCACGGGAAAGCTCGTCACCCCCGGCTGGGTCGATATCCACACCCATTATGACGGCCAGATCACCTGGGCCTCGCGGATGGACCCGTCCTCGACGCTCGGCGCCACCACCGTCGTCGTCGGGAATTGCGGCGTCGGCTTCGCCCCCGTCCGCCCGCAGGATCACGACACGCTGATTCGCCTGATGGAGGGCGTGGAGGACATTCCCGGCGCCGCGCTGCACGAAGGGCTGTCGTGGCAGTGGGAAAGCTTCGGCGAATATATGGATGCGGTCGACAAGCTGCCGCACGACATCGACGTCGCCGTCCAGGTGCCGCACGGCGCGCTTCGCGTGTACGTGATGGGCGAACGCGGCGCTAACCGCGATCCCGCGACGCCGGAGGAGAATGAGGAAATGCGCCGCCTCACCGCGGAGGCGATCCGCGCCGGCGCGCTTGGCTTCTCCACCACCCGCACGATGGTCCACCGCACTGCCGACGGCGATCTCACCCCCACCGTGCGCGCCGCGCGCGAGGAGATGGAGGCGATCGCCCGCGGCATCGCCGACGCCGGCTCGGGCGTCCTCCAATGGGTCTCCGATTTCCAGGAAATGGACGAGGAGTTCAGCCTCGTCCGCGACCTCACGAAGATCGCCGGCCAGCCGCTGAGCTTCTCGATGGTCCAGGCCGATGTCGTGCCCAACCAGTGGCGCGAACTGACCCAGCGCCTCGATGCCGCCGTCGCGGAAGGCTATCCGCTGAAGGCGCAGATCGCCGGCCGCCCGGTCGGGCTGATGCTCGGCCTGCAAGGCTCGGTCCACCCCTTCATCAGCCGGCCCAGCTACCGCGAGATCGCCGATCTGCCGCTCGACCAGAAGGTCGCCCGGATGCGCGATCCCGAGTTCCGCGCCCGCCTCATCGCCGAGGCACCGATGAAGGATCATCCCTTCGTCAATTCGGTCGCCGGCGCGCAGCACAAGATGTTCCGCATCACCGACCGCGTGGACTATGAACCCGATCCCTCGACCAGCCTCGCGGCGGAGGCAGAGCGGCTCGGCGTCCACCCCGATGAACTCGTCTATGATGCTTTGCTCGAGGACGAGGGCCGCGCCTTCCTGTTCTTCCCGATGCACAATTACGTCGAGGGCAATCTCGACAACGTCCACGCGATGATCACCAATCCCAACACGCTCTCGGGCCTGTCGGACGGCGGCGCGCATGTCGGCGCGATCTGCGACGTCAGCCTGCCCACCTTCATGCTGACCCACTGGTGCCGCGATCGCACGCGCGGGCCTCTGCTCGACCTCGCCGACACGGTGAAGCAGCAGACCCGCGACACCGCGCTCGCCGTCGGGCTTGCGGACCGCGGCCTGCTCGCGCCCGGCTATCTCGCCGACGTCAATGTCATCGATTTCGACCAGCTCGAACTCGGCAAGCCGTACATGATCTACGACCTGCCCACCGGCGCCCGCCGCTTGATGCAAAAGGCGAAGGGCTATGTTGCGACGATCAAGTCGGGCCAGGTGATCTACCGGGATGGCGAACCCACCGACGCCCTTCCCGGCAAGCTGATCCGCGGACGCCAGCCGGCGCCTGCCCCCTTGCAAGAGGCGGTCGCCGCCTGACATGCCGCCGCTCATCATCGAGGCCGCGCTGAACGGCGCGACGCCGAAATCGCGCAATCCCAACGTGCCGGTCAGCCCGGCCGAACTCGCCAGCGAGGCGCTGGCTGCGATGGAGGCGGGCGCCGCGATCGTCCACACGCATATCGAGCGGATGGACATGACCGGCGACGCCGCGGTCGATCGCTATATGGCGGCCTATGCCCCCGTGCTGGCCGCGCGCCCCGACGCGATCCTCTGGGGCACCGTCGCCACCGGCCCCGATGTGGAGGCGCGCTTCGGCCATTACCGCGGCCTCGCCCGCGCCGGCGTTCGCATGGGCGCGTTCGATCCCGGCTCGGTCAACCTCGGCACCCACGGCCCCGACGGCCTGCCCGGTGCCTCGGTCCTTTACGCCACCACCTATCGCGACATCGCCTGGCTCGCCGATCTCCACGAACAGGAGCGCCTCGGCCCGGCGATCGCCATCTACGAACCCGGCTGGCTGCGCACCACGCTGGCCTATGAACAGGCCGGCCGCCTCCCCGCCGGCACCTTCGTGAAGCTCTATTTCGGCGGCCGCTACAATTTCCTCGACGGCAAGCGCAGCAACGTCACATTCGGGCTTCCGCCGACGGAGAAGGCGCTCGATGCCTATCTCGAAATGTTGGAGGGCTCGTCGCTTCCCTGGGCCGTCGCCGCGATCGGCGATTGCGTCGTCGAAACCGGTCTGGCGAAGCTGGCGATCGAACGCGGCGGCCATGTCCGCGTCGGGCTGGAGGATTTCGGCGGCGAGCGTCGCCCAAGCAATCTCGAGCTGATCGCAGAGGTCTTTGCGTTGGCGAAACAGGCCGACCGCCCGATCGCCACGCCCGAACAGGCAGCCACTCTTCTCGGTCTGCCGCGATGAGGCCGGCCCCGTGTCAGACGTGGCCAATCGTCTCCGCAGACAGGCCAATGTTCTCCGGCAACAGGCCGGACTGACCCCATTACAATTCCAGGAGAGGCCATATGTTCGATCTGTTGGTGAAGAACGGCACGGTCGTCGATGGCACCGGCGCCCCTCGCTTCCGCGGCGATGTCGCGGTGCAGGGCGACCGGATCGTCGCGGTCGGCCAAGTGTCTGGAACGGCACGCGAAACCATCGACGCCGACGGCTGCATCGTCACCCCCGGCTTTGTCGATATCCACACCCATTACGACGGCCAGGTCTCCTGGGACCAGATTCTCGCCCCCTCCTCGATCAACGGCGTCACCTCCGCCGCGATGGGAAATTGCGGCGTCGGATTCGCCCCCGCCCGCGCCGACAAGCACGACTGGCTGATCCAGCTTCTGGAGGGGGTGGAGGACATTCCCGGCACCGCTCTGGCGGAGGGGCTGACGTGGAATTGGGAAAGTTTTCCCGATTATCTCAATGCCTTGAGCGAGCGTGAATATACCATCGATCTCGGCGCCCACATGCCCCATGCAGCACTTCGCGCATACGTCATGGGCGACCGCGGCGGCGACCATCTGGCCCGCCCGACGCAGGGCGAGGTCGATCGCATGGCCACCCTCACCGCCGAGGCGATGGAGGCCGGCGCGCTCGGTTTCTCCACCTCGCGCACCCATGCGCACCGCAGCCGCGATGGCCTCAACATCGGCACGCTGACCGCGGAGGATCCCGAACTGCTCGGCATCGCCGCCGCGCTGCGGCAGACGGGGAAGGGCGTCATCCAGTTGATTTCCGACGCTTATCTCACCGCCGACGATGATTTCGCCGCCGCCGAACTCCAGCTGATCCGCCGCCTCGCCACCACCAGCGGCCGCCGAGTCTCCTTCACCGTGCAGCAGACCGACGACGCGCCCGACCGGTGGAAAAGCATCTATCGCGAGATCGATCAGATGGTCGCCGACGGCCTCCCCGTCAGCGCACAGGTCGCCCCCCGCCCGATCGGCGCGATCCTCTCCTTCGCCTCCACCACCAACCCCTTCGTCGTCGCCCCCACCTACCGCCGCATCGCCGCGCAAAGCGCCAGCGTCGACGCGCGGCTGGAGGCGCTGGCCGATCCGGACGTGCGCTCGGCAATCCTCGCCGAACATGCCGGCTTCCACGCCAGCGAAGGCTTTCTCGCGCTGATCACACGCGGTTTTTCGCGCATGTTCCGGATGACCGATCCGGTCGATTACGAACCGCACGAAAGCCAGTCGATCGCCGCCGAGGCCGCCCGCGCCGGCGTCGATCCCGCCGCCTATGTCTATGACGCACTGATGGAGGAAGGCGGCCGCCGCCTCCTCTACATGCCGCTGATCAACTATGCCCGCGGCAACCTCGACGACGTACACGGCATGATGACCGGCAATCATGTGCTCTACGGCCTGTCCGACGGCGGCGCGCATTGCGGCACGATCTGCGACGGCAGCTTCCCCACCACCACGCTCGCGCTCTGGTCACGTGGCAACAAGGCCGGCCTCAGCACGCCGATCGAATCGCTGGTCCACGGCTACACGCAGAAGAACGCCGCGCACGTCGGCTGGCACGATCGCGGGGTTCTGGCACCCGGCTATCTCGCCGATCTGAACGTCATCGCGCTCGACGACCTCGCGCTCGCCCCGCCCGAGATCGTGCAGGATCTGCCCGCCGGCGGCACCCGCCTCCTGCAACAGCCGCGCGGCTACAAATGGACGGTGAAGTCCGGCGTGCCGACCTTCGCCCGCGGCGAATGGACCGGCCGCACACCCGGCCGGCTGGTGCGCGGCGCCCGCAGCCTGAGCTGAGCCGCCGCCCCTTGCCTTCTGGCCGATGGCCGGCATAGGCGGGCGGCGAAGCTGCTGCCGGCCATGCCGCGCCGGCGTGCGGCTCGTCAGGCGGCCATGATCGCCGCCACCCGCCATGTTGGACAGCGCCGCCAGATATGAACGTCGACCTTTTTGATTTCGATCTTCCACCGGAACGGATCGCGCTTCGGCCGGCGGCACCGCGCGATTCCGCGCGCCTGCTCGTGCTAGACGGCGCCGCAACCCGCGACCGGATCGTGGCGGATCTGCCCAGCGAATTGCGCGCCAACGACATTCTGGTCTTCAACGATACGCGCGTGATCCCGGCCCAGCTCGAAGGAACGCGCGGCGAGGCGCGGATCGGCGCCACGCTGCACAAGCGCGAGGGGCCGCGTCGCTGGCGCGCCTTCATCCGCAACGCCAAGCGGCTTCGCCCCGGCGACACGATCGATTTCGGCGCAGACGTTTCGGCCACCGCGAGCGATCGCGCGCAGGACGGAAGCTTCGCGCTCGACTTCGCCGGCGAGGAGCCGGTCGAACTGCTGCTGGAACGTGCCGGCCGAATGCCGCTGCCACCCTATATTGCGGCCAAGCGACCCACCGATGCGCGCGATGCCGATGATTACCAGACGATGTTTGCGCGCGAAGCCGGCGCCGTCGCCGCGCCCACCGCCGCGCTGCATTTCACGCCTGACCTGATCGCGGCGCTGGACGCAGCAAAGATCGCCCACACCACGCTCACGCTGCATGTCGGCGCGGGCACCTTCCTTCCGGTGAAGGCGCAGGACACCGCCGATCACCAGATGCATGCGGAATGGGGCAGGATCGACGCGCCGACCGCCGATCGGTTGAACGCGGTCCGCGCGTCCGGCGGGCGAGTAATCGCCGTAGGCACCACGTCGCTTCGCCTGATCGAAAGCGCCACCGATGCGGACGGCACGATCCGGCCGTTCGAAGGCGACACATCGATCTTCATCACGCCCGGCTACCGCTTCCGCGGGATCGACGGCCTCCTGACCAACTTCCACCTCCCGCGCTCGACCCTGTTCATGCTGGTATCGGCGCTGATGGGGCTGGAGCGGATGCAGGCGGCCTATGCGCATGCCATCGCGCACGATTACCGCTTCTATTCCTACGGTGACGCCTCGCTGCTCCTGCCCTGACCGCAGGTCGGATCAGCTCGCCGCGATCAACGCCGTCGATTCCGCATCGGCCCAGTCACGCGCGCCACTGACCCGCCACAGCTCGCGCCCGTTAGCGTCGAGCATGATCGTCATCGGCAGGTTCGCCTTGTAGGCCAGGCTCAGGCCGAGCTCGGGATCGACATAGGGCACCAGCCGCGTCAGCCGCTGCTCGGCGAAGAAGGGGGCGACCTTCTCGCGCTGCATGTCCTGGCTGACCGCGAGCACATGCACCTTGTCTCCGGCGATCGCGGCGGCGGCATTCAGACTCGGCATCTCCTTGATGCACGGCGCACACCACGTCGCCCACAGGTTCAGCAGCACCGGCTTGCCGCGGAAATCGGCGAGGCTCGTCTTCTTGCCCGCGGCATCGAAGAAGGTCACCGACGGGGCTGCTTCGCCCTGATGCGTGCGGTCGATCTTACCGGCGACGCTGGCGGCTGACTTGCTGCCGACCGCTCCGTCCGGGGAAACTTCGTCGGGACTGGCGTTGCTCGCCCCTGCGACGTTCGCTTGCTCACCGGCGGGCGTTTGCTTATCGCAAGCCGAGGCTGCGAGCGCAGCCGCAAGGAGAAAGACAGTTCCCGAGCGCGATGACATGAGCGGTTCCAACCAGATGTGGGGCGGACGATTTGCCGAAGGGCCGGCCGCGGTCATGCGCGAGATAAATGCCTCCATACCCTTCGACAAGCGAATGTGGCGGCAGGACATCCGCGGCAGCCAGGCGCATGTCGCGATGCTCGCGAAACAGGGCATCATCGGCGCCGATGACGCCGCGGCGATCGCGCGCGGGCTCGAGACGGTCGAGGCACATTACGAACAGGCTGGCGTTGCCGAGGATCTCGCGCTCGAAGACATCCACATGCAGACCGAGGCGCGGCTGGCCGACGCGATCGGCCCCACCGCCGGGCGGCTGCACACCGCGCGCAGCCGTAACGATCAGGTGGCGACCGATTTCCGCCTGTGGGTGCGCGACGCGATCGATCAGACGCTCGCCGCGCTCACTGCCTTCCAGCGCGCCTTGCTCGACCGCGCCGAGGAACATGCAGCCAGCGTGATGCCTGGCTTCACGCACCTTCAGTCGGCGCAGCCGGTGACGTTGGGCCATCATCTGATGGCCTATGTCGAAATGGCGCGCCGCGACGTCAGCCGCTTTGCAGACGCGCGGGTGCGGATGAACCTGTCGCCGCTCGGCTCGGCCGCGCTTGCCGGCACCGGCTTCCCGGTGGATCGTCATGCCACCGCGGCGGTGCTCGGCTTCGATGGGCCGACGCGCAACTCGCTCGACGCCGTCTCGGATCGCGATTTCGCAATCGAGTACCTGACCTGCGCGGCGCAATGCGCGCTTCACCTGTCGCGGCTGGCGGAGGAGTTCGTCCTCTGGGCCTCGCAGCCGTTCGGCTTCGTCGCGCTCAGCGACCAATGGTCGACCGGCAGCTCGATCATGCCGCAGAAGCGCAATCCCGACGCGGCCGAGCTGGTGCGCGGCCATGCTGGGCGGATCACCGGCTGCCTCGTCAGCCTGATGGTGACGATGAAGGGGCTCCCGCTGGCCTATTCAAAGGACATGCAGGACGACAAGCCGCCGGTGTTCGAATGCCACGACCTGCTCGGCCTCTGCCTCGCGGCGATGACCGGCATGGTCGAAAGCGCGACCTTCCGCACCGATCGCATGCGCGCGCTGGCGGAAAGCGGCTTTGCCACCGCCACCGATCTTGCCGACTGGCTGGTGCGCGAGGCGGGTATTCCCTTCCGCGAGGCGCACCACATCACCGGCCGCGCGGTCGCCCGGGCGGAAGCGACGGGCGTCCGGCTCGACCAGCTGCCAATCGAGGATCTCACCGCCATCGATCCGCGGATCGACGCGCGCGTCTATGACGTGCTGTCGGTCGATGCGTCGGTGGCCAGCCGAACCAGTTTCGGCGGCACCGCACCCGACGATGTGCGCGCCGCGATCCGTGAAGCACGCGAGGCATTGGCATGAAGGCAGTCGTTCTCCTCGCCGGCACACTCCTGCTGGCGGCCTGTGGCTCGTCGCGCGGGTTGCGGCCGGCGGAGGGAGAACATCTGCCCGTCGCTCCTTATGGCGCGACCGCCACGCCAACCCCGGCCGACCTTCTCACCCCCTCGCCGCAAGCCCGTCCCGGCCGCAGCGACGAAGTGCTGCGCAATTCAGAACAGCGCCGCAGCGACGAATTCGACCTCCCGCCAAGGTAAGCAATGGATCATTTCGCACTCGTCAACGGCGAGCTTCACTGTGAAGCCGTCCCGCTCTCGCGCATTGCTGCAGAGGTGGGCACGCCGGTCTATGTCTATTCCGCCAACACCCTGCGCACCCAGGCCCGCCGCTTCCGTGATGGCCTGAAAGACGTGGCGAGGGTCCATCTCGCCTACGCCATCAAGGCGAACCCGAACATCGCCGTGCTGAAGGTACTGGCGAGTGAAGGCTATGGCGCCGACGTGGTGTCCGGCGGTGAAATGGCGCGCGCGCTCGCCGCGGGGATGCCGGCAAAGGACATCGTCTTCTCCGGCGTCGGCAAGACACGTGCGGAGCTGGTCAAGGGGATCGAGGCCGGCATCGGCCAGTTCAATATCGAGCTGGAAGAGGAAGGCGTCGTCCTGGCAGAGTTGGCGGCAGCGCGCGGCAAGACGGCCAGCGCGGTGCTGCGCGTCAATCCAGACGTCGACGCTGGCACCCACGCCAAGATCTCGACCGGCAAGCGCGAGAACAAGTTCGGCGTCGCGATCGACGAGGCCGCGGGCATCTTCGGCCGGCTGTCGCAGCTCGACGGGCTGAACCTGCGCGGCGTCGCGATCCACATCGGCTCGCAGCTGCTGAACCTCGCACCGCTCGAGGCGGCCTTTGAGCGGATCGGCGCCTTCGTCGCCGAGCTGCGCGCCGCCGGGCACACGATCACTCATGTCGATCTCGGTGGCGGCCTGGGCGTCACCTACAAGGACGGCGACGTGCCGCCCGACCCGGCCGATTTCGGCGCGATGGTCGCACGCATCACGCGCGACTGGGACGTGACGCTGATGTTCGAGCCTGGCCGTGTCATCGCGGGCAATGCCGGCGTGCTGTTGACCGAAGTCATCTGGGTGAAGCCGGGTGTCACCAACCCTTATGTCATCGTCGATGCGGCGATGAACGATCTGGCCCGCCCGGCCCTCTACGATGCCTGGCATGATTTCGCGGCCGTTCATCCCACGGGTGAGCGGATGGTCGCCAATATCGCGGGGCCCGTATGCGAGACGGGTGACACGTTCGCCCGCGACCGCGAGATCGATCTGGTAAAGTCCGGCGCTCTGGCCGTTTTCCGCACGGCGGGCGCTTATGGCGCGACCATGGCGTCGACCTACAATTCGCGCCCGCTGGTGCCCGAGGTGCTGGTCGACGGCGATCGGTACGCCGTCGTGGCGGACCGGATTTCGGCCGAGACGATCCTCGCTGCCGAGCGCGTGCCGGACTGGCTGTGACGCTCCACAGCCTGCCGATCTTCGTCCGGCTGAACGGCCGGGCGGTGATTCTGGTGGGCGATGGGGAGGCCGCAGCGGCCAAAAGGCGGCTGCTGGAGCGTGCCGGCGCCGTCATTCTGACCGAGAACGAGCGTCCGGCATCGCCTGGCGACGATCCGCGACTGGCCATCGTCGTGGATGATGAGCCGGCCGTCGCGCGGCTGAAGGCGCGCGGCATCCTGGTCAACGCGGTGGATCGCCCCGAGCTGTGCGACTTCACCCTGCCGGCGATCGTCGATCGCAACCCGGTCCTGGTGGCGATCGGGACGGGCGGCGCATCGGCCGGGCTGGCGGCGGCGCTGCGCCAGCGGCTGGAGGCGCTGCTACCGATGAACCTTGGCCGGCTGGCGGACGCCCTGTACGCGGCGCGCGGCGTGTGGCGCGGGCGCTTTCCGGATGCCACCGCCCGGCGCCGGGCCATCGCTGCGGCACTCGCGCCCGGCGGAACGCTCGATGTGCTGCGCGACTTCGCCGATGATCAGGCACTACCACCCACGCGGGAACCTTCCGATGGCGGGGAACGTCGTGTCGAGCGCATGGTCCTCACCTCCCCCGAACCCGACGATCTGACGCTACGCCAGGCGCGGCTGCTGGCCAATGCCGATCGGGTGACTCACGGCGCGAACGTGCCGTCGGCGATTCTCGATCGTGCCCGCGCCGATGCCGACCGGCTGCCGTGCGCCGTCCCGCCGATCGATCTTCCCGGCCTTACCGTCGATGTGAGAATGGCGTGAGCGGCTTTGGCTATCGCGTCGGTGCTGACAAGGCGGAGAAGGTTTCGGTCCGCGACGCGCTGGCCAGCGATGCCCCGATGGTGTGGGTGCACCTTACTGATACGGCGGAACATGCGCAGGCGTGGCTGCGTGATGAGGCAAGGCTGCCCGACTATATCGTCGATCCGCTGACGGCGCAGGAAACGCGTCCGCGGTGCGATGCGATCGACGAGGGCGCCTTCCTGAACCTGCGCGGCCGCACCGACGAGGAGCTCGATTCCTCCGACATGCTGGCCTCGGTTCGGATCTGGGCCACCAGGGGGCGTGTGATCTCGGTCACGCGAAAGCATCTCTTGGCGACCGACGTGGTCGAACGCGACGTGGCGGGCGGCCGGGTGCGCGACCCCGGTGACCTGATCGCAGCCTTCGCAACGGCCATCACTGGCGATCTCGACCCGGTAGTCGCCGATCTCGGCGACGATCTCGACGATTGCGAGCAGCAGCTCGACGCCAAGAAGGTGTTCGCCCTCCGCCGCAACGTCACGCGGGTCCGGGTGGAAGCGATCAATTACCGGCGCTTCCTCAACCCGCAGCGCGCCGCGCTGGAGCAGATGGCGAAGATGGACGGCGACTGGTTGCAGCCCGATGACCGCGCCCACCTGCTCGCTGCCGCCGATCGTGCCGCGCGGATGGCGGAGGAGGTGGAGGCAATCCGCGAACGATCAAGCCTGATGCACGAGGCGCTGACCGATCTGCGCGCCGAGCAGCTCGATCAGCGCAGCTTGATGATCTCGATCGCGGCGATGGTGTTCCTGCCGCTCACGTTCATCACCGGTCTATACGGCATGAACGTGGAGGGTCTGTGGCTCGCCAAGGAGCCTTGGGCCTTCAACGCTATCGTCGCGCTGTGCGCGGCAATCTCGATCGCGGTCGTCGCCTGGTTCGCCGGACGGCACTGGCTGCGCTAGGCCACCCCCTGCCGGTCAGGCCGCGCGTGCCGCCCGCCACGCTTCTGCGATCTCCGACAGGGTATCCGCTACGTCGCGGAACGGCTTGCCGTCCTGGCCAAGGCTCGCCTCGATCACCTGCTTTCGCGCGCCGCCATAAAGGCGGGCGAGCGTCACGGACACCTCGCCGCCACGCTCGAAATCCAGGTTCGCCTCCAACGCGAACAGGATCGCGGTGGCGCGCGTCACCCGCTCGCTCTTGACCGCGAACTTGCGGTTCTCCGCCGCCCAAGCCGCCACGCGCAGCGCCTGGCACAATTCGTCGTAGAGCAGCTGCACCAGCGCGGGGCCATCCGCGTTGGCGGTACGGCCGGCCAGGTCGATGCGACGGTACGTCTGCGCCGGATCGCGCAACAGGGCGGACGCATAGGCCATCAATTATCGCTCTTGGTCCACGCCTTGATCTGGTTTTCCATGAACGTCTGCGTCGATTTGTAGGCGGCAACGCGCGCGTTCATCGACGCGAATTGCTGGGTCAGCCGCGTCGTCATCTTTTCCTGCTGCAGCGTCAGCTTGTCCTGCTGATCGACCAGGTCGCTCTTCGCCTGATTGTAGCGCGTCGTCGACGCACCCAGGCCATAGAGGGTGCTGGTGGCATTGAGCTTGATCGAGTTCATCGCCGCAAGCGCGCCGGTACCGTCGGACGAGTTGGAGAACATCGCCTCCAGCGCGCCGGGAAACTGGTTGATCGCCTGCGTCAGCCGGTCGGTGCTGACCGACAGGGTGCCGTCGCGGTTGGTCCCGACTCCAATCTCGGCGAGCGTGCGCGGCGTACCCGGCGCGGCGTTCGGCAGGAGGTCACGCAGCGACAGCGACTTCAGGCTGCTCAGCATGTTCTTGGCGCCGGTGTCGCTGCGCAGTTCGCCCGTGATCGGGTCCGTCTGCTTCTTCAACTCGGCGAACACCTGATTGTAGGTGAAGACGAAGTCCTCGACGGCGTTGGTCAGCGCCGCGGTCGGCGTGGACGAGGTGAGCGACACCGGCGCGGTCGAGGTCGACAGCAGGTCCAGCTTCACGCCCTCGACCAGGTCCGTGATGGTGTTGGACGCGCGCTCCACCCGAATGCCATCAACCGTCAGCACGGCGTTGCCGGCCGTGCTGGTGATCTGCATGCCGCTGCCGGTCGGGCCGACCGCGAACTGCGACAGCTTGGTCGACGGGTCGATCGACGTTTCCAGCGTGAACGCCTTGGCGCTGCCCGTGTCCCCCTTCAGCGATAGATAGGCGCGGCCATCGGCATCGGTGACGACGGACGCAGTGACGCCCGCCTTGCGCGCGTTGATCGCGGCGGCGATGGTGGTGATCGACGCGTCCTTCACCTCGATCTCGATCGGATCGCCCACCGCGTCCACACTCGTCATCTCGCCGGTGACAGGATCGAGCACCGCACTGCCGACCTTCAGCACGAAGGTGCCCGATCCCAGGACCTCGGTCTTGCTGGCCACGCTCGCCTTGGACACCGCCGCCTGGCCGGTCGCCAGCCGCTCCACCCCGATGCTGGCGCTGAACCCCGTCAGCTTCGCACCGGTGATCGGTGTGGCGGTCAACACGCCCGGGCTGGAGCTGACCGGCTGCGACTGGAGCGTCCCGCTCTTCACCAGCGTCTCGAGCGCCGTGGTGAAATCGGTGATCATGTTCTTCAGCGTCGATACGCCGGACAATTGCGCGGTCAGTTTATCGGTCCGGGCGGTAATCGCCGCATTCTTGGCGGCGAACTGCGCCTGAACCAGACTGGTGACCAGCGTGTCGGTATCGACGCCAGATCCGGTGTTGAGCGAGGTCAGCAGCGCGCTCGCCGCCGACTTGGTCACGCTCGTCGTGCTGGGCGTCGGGGTCGGGGTCGGCGTGGCGCCGCTGCTGGAGACGGTGGTCATGACGTCGGATTAAACGGCCGCGCGCCGCGAAGATTTAGCGTTTTGCGCCGGACCAGCGGCTGTTCCCTGCCCTAGTGCAGCGCGACGCCATTCTCGTCGAAGCGCGCGCCGACCGGAACGTCGATCGGCGGCAGCGGCGCACCGCCAGCGGCAGCGTTCAGATTGAAGACGAACGCCAGCACCGTCGCGATCGCCATATAAAGGTCATCGCGCACTTCCTGGTTCTCGCGGCTGGTATAATACACCGCACGCGCGAGCATCGGATATTCGAGGATCGGCACCGCCATCTCGCTCGCCAGCTCGCGGATCGCCAGCGCGGTCGCGCCGCGGCCCTTGGCGACCACCACCGGCACCTGGTCGCGTCCGCGATCGTAACGCAGCGCCACCGCAAAATGCGTCGGGTTGGTCAGCACGACATGCGCCTCGGCAACCGCACCGCGGGTGGAGCGGGACAGCATCGCGTGCTGGCGCGAGCGGATCTGCGCCTTCACCTCGGGATTGCCCTCGCTCTCCTTGTGCTCGTCCTTCTGTTCCTGCTTCGACATGCGCAGCTTCTTCATGCGCTGGAACATCTGCAGCGGTACGTCGAGCAGCGCGATCGCGACCAGCCCCATGGACATGACGATCATCAAGGTGGTGAGCGTACCGCCCAGCGCATCAACCGCAGCGCCAAGGTCCGATCGGGCAAGCCCCAGCGTCGTGCGCGCACTGCTCATCAGCAGCCACACGCCGATCGATCCCAGCAGCGCCACCTTGAGCAGCGACTTGCCCAGCTCGATCCAGCCATTCATGCCGAAAATGCGCTTCAGCCCG
Organism: Sphingomonas sp. ABOLG; assembly: GCF_003950435.1. Taxonomy (NCBI): domain Bacteria; kingdom Pseudomonadati; phylum Pseudomonadota; class Alphaproteobacteria; order Sphingomonadales; family Sphingomonadaceae; genus Sphingomonas; species Sphingomonas sp. ABOLG. The sequence goes on along the minus strand of NZ_QQWW01000001.1, from coordinate 173,159 downwards.
GAGGCGGGATTGATGCGATTGCCCTTGGGCGCCAGCAATCCGGCGTTGAACTGGAGCGAGCCGAGTGCCGCGGAACTGGCAACGCCAGCCGCCATCACGATCGCGAAGAGCGTCCCGAACGCAGGCAGCAGCTTCCACCCGGCCGCGGCAAGCGGGCGAAACGGCTGGAAATCCTCCACGTCGCCGCGCGTGAACTGGAAGCTTTCCGCCATCACGCCCTTGCACGCGGTGATCAGCATCGGCCCGAAGAAGACGAGCCACGCCACCCCCGCCAGCGCGACGAGCGCCGTTGCGAACTCACGTGATTTGAGGACGTCACCCTTTTTCCGCGCGTCCTTCAGACGCTTGGGTGTCGGGGCTTCTGTCTTTTCGCCGAACTCGTCAGCCAAGTACCAGGCTCCGTGCCGCTTCCAGGCCCTCGCGCACGACGACCAGCATGTAATCCCCCATCGCCGGGAAGGCCGCCGCCATCGCGATGACGCCAACAGCGAGGCTCGCCGGCAGACCGATCGAGAACAGGTTCAGGGCCGGGGCCGACCGCGAGATCATACCGACCACCAGATTAAGGCAGAGTAAAAGGAAGCCGACCGGCAGCGCGAGGAGCAGGCCGGCAAAGAACGCATAACCGCCAAACAGCGCAATATCGCGCAGCTGGGCGGGCGCGAGCCAGGCAGCACCGGGCGGCAGCGCGGTATAGCTGCGCGCCACCGTGTCGACGAGGACGAGGTGCCCGTCGACTGACAGGAACAGCAGCGTCAGCAGGATCGACAGAAACTGGCCGATGGCGGGCGAGGAGCGGCCCGTATTGGGATCGACCATGTTGGCAAAGCCGATGCCCATAGATCCGCCAATGACTTCGCCGGCAATCAGCGGCGCCGCAAAGGCGATCTGGAGGATGAAGCCGAGCGCCAGCCCGACCAGCGCCTCGGCCGCGATCGCCAGAAAGGTCGCGACCGCGAACACCTGCGGCGGCGGTGTCACGTCATGCATCCCCAGCACCAGCACGCCGACCGCGCCCGCTAGGACGACGCGCACCTGTACCGGAACCGAGACATTGCCGAACACCGGCGCCGCGACAAAGGCCGCGCCGACGCGCACCATGACGAAGATCAGCGCCCACAATTGCGGCTCGATCGACAGGCCCAGCCCTAGCATCGCCGCGCCGCCTCGCCGGCCATTGCCGCCGCGTGCAGATCGAGAACCCTCGTCACCGGCCTATCGAACCAAGTCGGGAATGCGTTCGAAGATCGAGACGGTGAAATCGCTGAGCAGCCCCAGGATCATCGCGCCGAAGATCACCAGCGACAGGCCGACCACGATCAGCTTGGGCACGAAGCTCAACGTCTGTTCCTGGATCGAGGTCGCAGCCTGGATCATGCCCAGGATCAGGCCGGAAACCAGCGCAGGGATCAGGATCGGCGCCGCGGCGAGCGCCAGCACCCAGAGCGTCTGGTTCGCCACGGTGAGGAAATAATCTGCGTCTACCATGCTGAATGTCCGACTTCTCACCTGCACCATGCGCTCGGTCGGCGCGGCTTGCGTGATCGCGCTACGTGGCGAAGCTGTTGGCCAGACTGCCCATCGTTAGCGCCCAGCCATCGACCAGCACGAACAACAGCAGCTTGAACGGCAACGAGATGATCGTCGGGCTGAGCATCGCCATGCCCAGCGCCATCAGCACGGTGGCAACGACCAGATCGATAACCAGGAAGGGCAGGAAGATCAGGAAGCCGATCTGGAACGCAGTCTTCAATTCGCTGGTTACGAACGCGGGCAGCAGCACCGAATAGGGAATGTCGTTGGGCGTCGCATACGGGCCCGATTTCGCCATTTCGGCAAACATCGTCACGTCCTTCACCCGCGTCTGCTTCACCATGAACGCGTGGAGCGGTGCGCCGGCGGTCTTGATCAGGTCGGTGCCGCCCATCTGCCCGGCGGCATAAGGCTGGATCGCAGTGGTGTTGATCTGGCTGATCACGGGCGCCATCACGAACAGCGACAGGAACAGGCTGAGGCCGATCAGCACCTGGTTGGGCGGCGTCTGCTGCAGGCCCATCGCCTGGCGCAGGATCGACAGCACGATGATGATCCGGGTGAAGCTGGTCATCATCAGCAGGATGCCCGGCAGAATGCTGAGCAGGCCCATGATGATAAGGACCTGCAGCGACAGCGACATCGAGCCCGAGCCGTTCGGCCCGCCGCCAAGCTGCCCCAGCGCGCGATCCACCGCATCCCCTGCTCCCGGTGCGGCAGGTGCCGGCGCGACCGGCGCGCCCTGTGCCAGCGCAGGCATGGCGACCAGCACCGCAACCAGGAAGGCAAAGGCGATCAACAGCACCTTGCCCCACGGGAACGGCACCGGGCGGCGGTGCTCGACATCGCGGAACAGGGCCGGGCCGTTGCCGACGCGGGTCACGCTCACGAAAAGGTCCTCGGCGCGTCGGCACGATCGACCAGCGTCACCCCGCCGCGGCCGACCGACACCAGCAGCCGCTTGCCCTCGAACTCCACCACCGCGAGCCGCAGCCCCGGCGAGATCATCATCGTCTCCTTGACGTTGATGAGCCGCGTGTCGGTACGACCGGGCATGCGGCTTTCCAGCCGCCGCCACAGGTACAGGCAACCGATCATCAGGCCGCAGACGAGCGGCAGCAACACGATCAGCTTCAGGATATAGGACCACATCATCGCAGATGATCAGCCGCGCTTGTCGGGATTGACGAGCTCGGTCATGCGCACGCCGAAGCGGTCACCGACCGTCACCACTTCGCCCCGGCCGATCAGCGTTCCGTTGACGAACACGTCGAGCAACTCGTTCGCCTGCCGATCCAGCTCGATCACGCTCGATTCACCCAGTGCCAGCAGCTCGCGCAGCGTCAGCTGGGTGGAGCCGATCTCGACCGTCAGCTTGACGTCGACGTCCTGCAGCAGGCGGAAATTCGCGGCGAGGGCGCCATCGCCCATGTCCTTTGGCGGGAAGCCGCCGCTCATGTCGTTCACTGGGTCAATCCTTCGAGAGAAGCGAGCGAGGTCAGTTTGATCGCCGCATGGCCGTTCGACGTCCCCACCGTGCCGGTGCCGAGGCGATCGTTGCCGACCATCACCGGCACGTCCTGGCCGAAGCTGATCGGGATCACGTCACCGGGCTGAAGCGACATCAGCTTGGACAGGCGAATCGTCGGTTCCGCGAGGACCGAGCGCACCGGGAAGCGGATGTTCATTGCCGCGCGGGTCAGCGCCGTCTGCCACAGGGCATCCTCGGCCGCCGCCTTCGCCACGACCTTGCCGGTCAGCGCGGTGCCGTGCGGCTTCAGAGCACTGACGGGATAGACGATGTCGACAAAGGCCGGCTTGTCCTGTCCCGGCGCGATACCGAACCGGGTGACGATCATCGCGTCATCGCCGTCGAAATCGGCGAGCATTGAGGCATTGGCCTCGCACCGCCCGATCGAGAATGACACGCGGGCCAGCGGCTCCCAGGCGGCGGTCAGCGGGCGCGCGATCATGTCGCCCAGCCGCGCGACCATCGCCTCCGCCGCGGGTGAGAATTCGCGCGGCATGTCGGCCGGCGCGGCGCCCGTGCCACCGAAGAACAGGTCGAGCAGCTCCAGCACGAACTCGCCGTCCAGCACCAGCAGCGCGGTGCGATCGTCCATCCCCATCGGCAGCCACGCAGTCAGCCGGTCAGGGCGCTCCGCGCGATAATCGGCGAACCGCTGCACCGCGAGCGGCTCCGCCCAGGCCCGCACCTCTTCGCGCAGCAACGGCTCGAACACGCCGCGCATCCCCCGGGCGAGACGCGCCGAGAGATGCTGCAGCGTGTGCAGGTCGCCGAACGGATTGAGCTTTGCTTGCCCGAGCACGCCGGCCTGAACCGGCCGTGCGCGGGATCGCTCGCGCCGTTCGCGCGGAGGAGAGGACGTGGCGTTAACCATGCACGTTCACTGAACAACGAAATTGGTAAAGTAGACGTTACCAACGCCGCCAAAGCCTTCCTTTTGCTTCAGCGTCGTGTTGATTGCGCCCTCCAGCCGCTTGGCCAGCGCCATCTTCCCGGCGGACGAAAAGACCTGGTCCTCGGTGGTGTCGCCCAGCGTCATCAGGATCGCGGAGCGGATCGCGATATCGTTCGCCTTCAGGTTCTGGATGACCTTCTCATCATACGGCGTCGAGATGGCGATGCCGACCTGGATGAAATGCACCGAATCCTGGAGATTGGCGGTAAACTCCTTTTCCAACGCGTAATAATTGGACGCGTAGGGGCCCGCCGCGCCTTCCGGCGTCGGCTTTTCCTCGCCACCGCCATGCCCGCCTTCGTCGCCCTCTGGCGCGGGCTGGGCACCCTTGGGCACCAGCTTGGGCTTGTTCGGATCTTCCGCATGTGCAGCGCCGACGAGGCCGGATCCGGCCGCATAGAGGCCGGCACCGACCCCCCCGCCGACCAGCACGAGGCCGCCGACTGCCATCACAATGATCTTGCCCAGCTTGCCCTTCTTCTTGGGCGCGCCCTCGGCCTGTTCCTTGTCACTCATTGGTCAAACGTCCCTGGTGTTCACGCGATTCGGTCGTCGTCCCCGCCACCGGCATCGCTGGTGGCGAGATGGGTCGAACGGTTGGATGTGGCTGGCGCGCCGGTCGGCGTGCGCTGCGCCTGTGGCTGCTGCTGATGCTGCTGCCCGGTGCTGCTGCCATCGCCGAGATGCGCCGACAGCTTCAGCCCGCGCGCCTCCGCAAGCTCGACGAGCCGCGGCTGTGCCTCGGCTAGGATCTGCCGGGTTTCGGGGCTCTGTGCGATCATCTGCACCGCGACCGCATCACCCTCGCGGCGCAGCGACACGTCGATCGCGCCGAGCTTGTCGGGCACCAGCCGGATGCTGGTATCCACAGCGTCCAGCGCGTCGCGGATCATCTCGATCCGGCCGATCATCTTCATTGGCCAGTCGTTGCTGGTCATGACGATCGGCGCAGCCGCCATAAGGTCGCTTCCGGCTGCGGCCGACGAAGCAATGCCCACCCATGCGATCAGTCCTTCCGCAGGATCAAGGCGGCGTTCGTCGCGCACTGCCTGGTGAATGGCAGCGGCGAACACCTGCGCCGCCGGCGCGATCGCCGGCACGGCTGCAGGTTGCGGCACGGCCTGAGGCGCGAGCGATGGCACCTGAACCACCGGAGCCGTCGGGGTCACAGCTGAACCGCGCCCCGCCTGGCCCGCGCGGTCCGAGATGATGGTGACTGGCGACAGAAACGGCGCGTCGCTCTCGAGGGCCACCTTCTCCGGAGATTGAACACCGACAGTGACCGGCGGCTCGCCTGCTGCGCCCAAACTGGCGCGAGGAACGGCGGCCGCAGCGATTGGCGCCGTTGAACGCGTGACAGACGCATCGCCCGAAGCCGGACTTGCCTCGACCGTGGCCGCCCGCGGGGTCACGACCGCGTCAACAATCGCCGGCCTGCCAACCAGTGGTTCGACGTTCTCGGTGTCTGCTGCCCCGACCATCAGAGCGCCGCGGACGGCTGGCGTCGCGTTCGCGGCAATCACCGGACGATCAGCTAGCAACGGCGCCATCACCGGATCTGCGTCCGACGCGGCATGCCCCTCGCTGACCTGAGGTGCAGCGACCATGTGGTCCGTCGATTTCAAGGGATCGTCGCGGCCCACCTCATGCAACGCCGCATCTTGAAGCACCGAGGCAGTGGCATGCGCAACCAGCGGCGGCAGCTCCACGGCGGGAAGAGCGACCGACGCCATGAGCGACGCCCTGCCACTGGCAAGCGTGGGCGCAGCCATCTGACCGCCGTCGCCTGCAATCGCGGGCAAGTCGGGCGTAGGAGCCGCCTCGCTCGCCAACGGCGCTGCGCGTTGCGGCAACGCGGCGACGCCCCCAACGGTGGTGGCGGCGGTGTCAACATCTCCGGCACCGGGGATCGCACCCGGCAGCTCAATCGGATCAACCTCGTCAGGCTCACACATCAGGAACGGCAGCGGCGCTGCAATCGCGGCCGTCGCAGCAGCGCCACGGGTCACCGGCGGCTCAACCCCTGCCGCATCGAACGACGGCGGCAACACGTCACACATTGGCATCGCGAGCCACGGCGCAAGCGCTTCGCCGTGCGACAGATCCTCGCTGCCGGGGCTTGCCGGCAAGGTCTTGCCGCCTGCCGCCTCGGCTTGCCGCGTGCCGCCGGTACCCGGTTCGATCATCGGCGCCATCTGCAACAACGACGCGAACAGCGCCGCCTCAGCCGGCATCGCCGCGCCCCGTCCCGCTATCGGCACCGACAGCGCGCCAGCCACTGGAGCCTGAGAATGGAAGGAGATCAACGTCATCGCGGCAGTCGGTCACTCGTCGTGAAGAACCGACCTAATGATCAGCAAGGATCGTGCCGAACCTTGCGCGTCGGAGGCGCATCTTGCAGCGCCCGGATGGCGCGCAGCGCCGCCTCTGCCTCGCCACGCGCGATCAATTTTTCGACCGCACTCTGGTCGCGCTTCGCCGATCGCGTGGCTTCGCTCGCGCGGTCCGCTTCCGCCGCCGCCGTCCGCACGCGGTTCTCGATCACCTCGGCATTGCGGTGCAGCTTCTCGCGATAATGCGCCATCGCCGCAAAGGAAACGGCAGCGCCCGGCCCTTCTCCCGGCGCCACGGCGGAGGCGAGCTGTGCGATCCGCTGCGACAGCGCGGTCTCGCTCGCGACCTGCTCATGCGCACGGCTTTCCGCCGCCCGCGCCATGCCCAGTTGCAGCGTGCGCACGCGGTGGAGGCGCTGGAGCTTCTTGTTATCCATCGCCGAAGACGCCGGTCAGCTCGGTCACCGCATCGTCCAGCGAGACGCTGGCGTCAGAATCCTGCCGGATGAACTCCATCACTGCCGGGTGATAGGCGATCGCCGCATCGATCGCGGGATCGGCGCCAGCGCGATAGGCCCCCATCAGCACCAGATCGCGATTCTCCTCATAGGTCGCCAAATGCCGGCGCAGAACGCGCGCGGCCTGAACATGCGCCTTTGCCGCAATGTCGGTCATCACGCGGCTGACCGACTTCGACACGTCGATCGCGGGATAGACGGCATGTTCGGCCAGCGCGCGGCTCAACACGATATGGCCGTCGAGGATCGAACGGGCGGAATCGACCACCGGATCATTGCCGTCATCGCCATCGGCCAGCACCGTGTAGATCGCGGTGATCGCGCCGCCGGTGTTCACATCCGTCCCGGCGCGCTCGATCAGGTTCGGCAGCATCGCGATTGCCGACGGCGGATAGCCGCGCGCCGACGCCGGCTCGCCCAGCGCGAGCCCGATCTCACGCCCGGCATGCGCCACGCGGGTCAGCGAATCCATGATGAGGAGCACGTTCTTGCCCTCGTCACGAAACGCCTCCGCAATCGCAGTCGCGCGAAGGGCGCCGCGGATGCGCAGCACCGGGGAATGATTGGCCGGCACCGCGACGACCACCGAACGCTGGCGCGCCTCCCCCGCCACCTTGGTCTCCAGGAAGTCGGCAACTTCGCGGCTGCGTTCGCCGATCAGGCCGATGACGATCACGTCCGCCTTGGCCGCGCGCACCATCATGCCCAGCAGCACCGACTTGCCGACGCCCGAACCCGCCATGATGCCGACGCGCTGGCCCTTGCCGATGGTGAGAAGCCCGTTGATCGCGCGCACGCCGACATCCAGCGGCTCGAGCACGCGGCCACGATCGAGCGGCGACTGGAGCTTGCCGGCCAGCGGCCAGCGGCCGGCGCCGCGGATAGGACCCAGCCCGTCGATCGGATTGCCCGCGCCGTCGACCACCCGGCCGAGCAGCGCCTCGCCCACTTCCGCCTCGCCCGGCGCGCCAGTCGGGCGCACCGGCATCTGCGGCAGCAGCGCGGCGGGGCCGCCAAGGTTCATCAGAAGGGTGCGGCCATTGCGAAAGCCGATTACCTCCGCCTCCACACCGACACCCGCATCACCGATGCGGCAGACCGTGCCGACCGGCAGCGTCAGCCCGACCGCCTCCATCAAAAGGCCGTCATAGGACGCCAGCCGCCCCGCGACCTTCGGCGCAGGCCGGAAATCGGCATTGCCCAGCGATTCCAGATAATCGGCAGTGAAGCGGTGGAGCATCTACTATCCTGGAAAAAAGCGGCCCGTCCAAATGGTCGCTGCCAGCGAGCGGACGGGTCAGAGCGCGGGAACGGCAACCTTCTCGAGCGTGCTGGTCAACTGTTCGAGCCACAGGTCAGGGCCATCCTCGACAATGGTGGAAGCCGCCTCGAGCACGAAAGACCCGCGCCCAAGCGACGCGTCACCGACGGAAAAGATCGTGTCGGGAAGGCGTCCGTCCAGCAGCGCGACATCGTCCGGGTGCACGCGCAGGATGGCGCTTTCCGACTGGTCGGCCAGCAGATCCGACGCCGCTTCCACCCGCCGGGCGAGCAGATCGCCCGAAATGCCGACCTGGTCGATCAGCCCGCTGACAAGGTGCAACACCGTCTGGCGCAGCTGCGCGGCGGTCCGCTCGCGATCGACGCGCTGGTCAGAGCGAAGCGCCGCAAGGATCCCCTGCACTAACGCCAAGTCACGCTCGACCGACGCGGCATATTCGGCCCGGGCAGCAGCATAGCCGGCATCAAAACCGGCCTGATGCGCCTCCGCCAGCCGATCGATCATCGGCACGTTCGCCATCGCGGCGACGACCGGATCGACGTGCGCCGTTTCGTCCAGAGCCTCAGCAGCCGCTGCCTCGGGGTGATCCTCTGCCCCATCCGCCATGCCATGCGGTTGCGACGAGGCGCAGAACGCCTCCTCGATCCGCGCGATCATGTCACCGGGCGAGAAGCCCGGCGCGCGTTCGGCAAACACCCGCTGCAGGCGAAGCGCGGCATCATCCTGGCGCGGCGCGAAGCCGGCGACGAACACATTGGCCCCTGTCCCCGACGTGGCTGTCCCCGACGTGGCCGTCCCCGACCTGGCTGCCTCAGACATAATCGTCCTCGCCCCCACCCATCATGATCGTGCCATCCTTGGCGAGCGTACGGGCAATGGCGATGATCGCCTTCTGCGCATCGAGCACTTCCGACAGGCGCATCGGACCACGCGCTTCCATCTCGTCGCGGATGCCGTCGGCCGCACGGGCAGACATGCAGCCGAGGAAGCGGTTGCGCGCCGCCTCGTCCACGCCCTTCAACGCGCGGGTCAGGATGTCGCTGTCGATGTTGCGGATCAGCGTGCCCAGATTCTTGTCGTCCATGTCGAGCAGATTGTCGAAGACGAACATCGCCTCCTCGATCGCCCGTGCGGTTTCCTTGTCCAGCTTGAACAGCTTGGGCATGACGCGCTGCTCGGTCGCCTTGCGTGCGCCCTGCAGGATCTTCGCCGCCTCGCGCGTACCGCCCAGCTTCACCTGCGTGCCCTGCGCAGCGCTCACCGCACGGCTGCCGATCATCGTCTTCAGCGTCTCGACCGCTTCGGGCGTGATCGGGCCAAGCTTCGCGATCCGGTGCAGGATCTCGGGTTGCGCCGCGTCGGGCAGCAATTCCAGCACCTGCGCCCCGACCGCCGGGTCGAGGTTGGCGATCAGCAAGGCGCAGACCTGCGGATGCTCCTTTTCGATCATCGCCGCGATGTCGGTCGCATCCAGCCAGTCGAGCAGCTCGATCTCGCATGCCGCTTCCGGCGGGGTGATGCGCGCGAGCACGCTTTCCGCCTTCTCCTGACCCAGCGCGCGGTGCATCACCGCCTCGATCTTGGGCTTGGGGTCGAAGGTGATGCCGGTCCGCTCACGCGCGCGCCCGACGAAATCGTCCAGCACGCCCTCGACGTCCGCCTCGCTGACATCGGCGACGGTGTACATCGCACGGCCCAGCTCGCGCACCTCGTCGGGCTCGAGCTTCTGGAGGATCGCCGCGGCCTCCTCCTCGCCCACCAGCATCATCAGCACCGCGGCACGTTCGGTACCGGTAAAAGTGCGCAGCGCGATCTCGCTCACTGCGCGGTCGCCTTCATCATGTCACGCACCGCCAGCGCAGCGCGCGCCGGATTGTCGCGGGTGAAGCCGCGAACCTTGCCGATCCGCTCGTCGTAATTGCGGCTCGCCTCGATTTCGTCCAGCGTCACCGGCGGTGCCACGGCGATCTCGGCGGCGCCAATCGTGCCCTCCATGCCGTCACCGCTGCCCTCGCCGCCCGCGGCAAGCATCGCGCGCGACGGTGCCTCCGCCTCTTCCTTCTTCTTCATCAGCGCCTTGGCGAGCGGGCGCACGCCCAGCAGCAGGACCAGCAGCGCGATCAGGATCGCGGTCACGTTGCGCGCAATCACCGGCATCCAGCTATTGTCGTACCAGGCGGGACCATCGCTCGCGCCCTCGCCTTCACCGGCGAACTTGCGGCTGATCACCGTTACCTGATCATTGCGCCCCTGATCATAGCCAACCGCGGAGCGGACCAGCTGGGTGATCTGGTTGATCTCCATCGCGGTGCGCTTGCCCTGTTCAGGCTCGCGCAGCAGCACCGCTACCGACAGGCGCTTGACGCCCCCCGGTGCCGCCCGCGTCACCGACACCTCGCGGCCCAGATCGTAGGAGCGGGCGAACTGATCGGATTGCTTGTTCGGATTGGGCGCCGGGCCGCCAGCGACCGGCTGGCCCGGAGCGACGGGCTGACCGTTCGCGCCCGTCGCGGCCTGCGGCTGCTGCAATGCTGCGGCGGGCGGCGGCGTGTTGCTCAGCGCGCCGGGGATGCCGCCGGGTGCCTGGCTGTCGGGCGCCTGGTTGCCGGTCCAATTGCCGGTTTCGGCGCGCAGCGCGCCTTCCTTCTCGTAGCTTTCGCGCGTCGCGGACGTCTCGTCCATGTTGACGTCGGCCTGCACCTCGGCGGTGAAGTTGCCCGCGCCTACCAGCGGCGTCAGCAGCTGGATCAACTGCGTGCGGTACTTTTCCTCCACCTGCCGCTGCAGCGCAATCCGCTGCTCGGTGCCGCTCTGCCCCATGCCGCCCGGCTTGGAGAGCAAACCGCCCATCTGGTCGACGATCGTCACCGCCTCGGGCTTCATGCCCGGCACCGATGAGGCGACGAGGTTTATGATCGACTGCACCTGCGCCTCGCTCAACGCACGGCCACCCTGCAGCTTCACCACCACGGAGGCCGAAGGCTGGGCATTATCGCGCACGAACACGCTGGATTCCGGCATCGCCAGATGAACGCGCGCCTCGGTCACGACATCGATCTCCTGGATCGATCGCGCCAGCTCCGTTTCGCGCGCCTGGCGCAGCCGCTCGCCCTCGACGGCGCGGCTCACGCCCATCGGCAACTGATCGAGGATCGCGTAGCCGCCCGGCGCTGCCTTGGGCAGGCCCTGGCCCGCCAGCAGCAGGCGCGCGCGGGAATAATCCTCCTCGTTCACCGTCACCGCATCGGTCGCTTCGTCGATGTGGCTGGTAATGCTCGCCGCGGACAGCGCCTGGGTGACGGCCGCCTTGTCGGCGTCCGGCAGCCCCGAATAGAGCATCTTCTGCGGCGGCGTGGACAGCGCCGACCATGCCAGCGCCGAGGCACCGATCAGGCTGACCATCAGCGCCATCGGGCCGGCACGGCGCACCGCGGGCTGTGCGAACACGCCCTGGATCTGCTTCAGCGGGTTCGCGAAGCGCTCCGGGATCACCGAGTTCGGCTGGCCGGGGTTCGTAGGGGCAAGTGCGTTAGCCATATCAGACCGGCATGCTCATGATGTCCTTGTACGCGGACAGGATCTTGTTGCGGACTTGCAGCGTCGCCTCGAAGCCGACCGAGGCCTCCTGCCGGGCAAGCATCACCTTGGCGATGTCGACCGTCTCGCCACGCTCATAGGCTTCGGTCAGCGCGGAGGATTTCTGCGACTGCGCGTTCACCGATTGAAGCGCGCTTTCCATCGTCGCGGCAAAACTTCCCGCCTGCTGCGCGCCGGAGGCGGGCGCACTCTCCGCCACCGCGACGGTCGCATTCGCCCGGCTCAGCGCAGCGTTGCGCTCCAGGATCTGGGCACGCAGCGCCATCACCCGGTCGACCCCGCCTACACCACCAACACCGCTCATGCCGTCAGTCTCCGATCATGCGGCGCGGCGATCTCTTCACCCTGCTCGCGCGCCTTCGCGAGACGGTAACGCAAGGTTCGTTCCGAAATGCCGAGGCGGCGGGCAGTTTCGATACGATTTCCGCCGCACGCCTTCAAAGTCTCGCGGATCGCGGCAAATTCCGACAGCTGGACGACCGACCCGAGCGTCGTGGCCCCCGGTGCCGCAGGCTCATCGGCAAAGACGAACGGGCGCGGCGCGCTGGCGCGATCGAACAGGATGTGATCGGCCTCGATCGTCTCGCCACCGCAGAACAGCAACGCACGCTGGATGACGTTTTCCAGCTCGCGCACGTTGCCGGGCCAATCATGCGCGACCAGCTTGGCGATCGCCTCGTGCGAGGGCCAGGGAACCACCGCGCGAACGCCGGCATGGCGCAGGATCATCGTCGCGGCGAGCGCCGGCACGTCCTGCGCACGATCCGCCAGCGCCCGCGTGGTGAGCGGAAACACCGACAGGCGGTAGTAAAGGTCGGCGCGGAAGCGGCCGGCGGCCACCTCTTCCTGAAGGTCGCGGTTGGCGCAGGCGACGACGCGCACGTCGATCGGCACCGGATGCGTCGCGCCGATCGGAACGACTTCGCGCTCCTGCAGGACACGCAGCAGCTTGGCCTGCAGCGGCAGCGGCATCTCGGCGATTTCGTCGAGCACGATCGTGCCGCCATTGGCCGCGCGGAAGAAGCCCTCGCCCCCCGACGACGCGCCCGTGTAGCTGCCCTTCACATGGCCGAACAGCATCGCTTCCAGCATGGTTTCGGGCAGCGCGGCGCAATTGATCGCAATGAACGGGCCGTCCGCGCGCCCCGAATTGCGATGGATCGCACGCGCCAGCACTTCCTTGCCGGTGCCGGTCGGCCCGTTGATCAGGACGGTGATGTCGGCAGCGGCAACGCGCTCGGCCAGCGCGAACAGCGCCAGCGTCTCGGGATCGGCGGCGGTGGGAAGCTCGGGGCCGCCCGCCAGTGCGCGGGCAAAGGCATTGCCGACCACCGAATCGGCATGATCGAACCGCAGCCGCGCGGGCGCACCATCGCGAAACGGCGTCACCTGCGGCGCGCCGCGCGACAGGATGACGGTGCGCGCCGGCACGGGAGAGGCCTCGCCCTCGGCCACCAGCCACGCAGTATCCGGCTGCGGGCGCCCGGACGGCGCGGCAACGACAAAGCCCTGCGCGCGAAGCGAGGAAACCAGCGTGACATGCGTATCGGCAACAGCAGCGGACGGAACGATCGAGCGCAAAACTTTTCCCCCACGGAATGATCCTGTCTCTAGGCGTTAGTTGGTTAACGACCTCTTGAGCCGGCAGCCGGCCGGCAGAATTTTTCCGGGTGCGCATCGCGCGCGCGCCAATGCGCTCGAACGGGCCCGCGCACGCGAACGGGCGCACCCCTGCCCGAACCCGCGCGCGAGGAAGCCCGGCTCAGGCCGCCGCTTGCCGCCTTGCCGGAATGCCGGCCAACTCTTGCCGGCTGCCGGCAATCGCCCCCGATCGTCAGAGCGCGCGCGCCGCATTTCCGGCAGTCCGGACGGCCTGCAAAAAAGTTCTAAAAGCTTCCATGCCTTGGCCGTTTCGTATGGCGACGGCTCGGCCCTCCGCTCTGGGGGCGGCGGGGCGGTCGTAGACACAAAGGAACGAACCCATGACCGTTATCGGAAGCAATCTGTCTTCACTGCGCGCCAGCAACGCTTCGTCGAAGGCTCAGTCGGCGCTGTCCACTGCGATGGAACGTCTGTCGACTGGCAAGCGCATCAATTCGGCTAAGGACGACGCAGCAGGTCTCGCGATCTCGTCGTCGATGACCTCGCAGATCCGCGGAATGAACCAGTCGATCCGCAACGCCAACGACGGCGTGGCGCTGGTCCAGACCGCTGATGGCGCACTGTCGGAAGTCTCTAACATGCTGCAGCGTGTTCGCGAACTGACGATCCAGGCAAAGAGCGGCACCTATGGCGCCGATGACCGCAAGAACATCCAAAGCGAAGTCACCGCGCTGACCTCGCAGATTAAGGACGTTCTCGACAAGACCGAGTTCAACGGCGTCAAGCTGTTCGACAAGAGTGGCGTTGCGGCAAACAGCCGCAACCTGACCATCCAGGTTGGCGCGAATGCAAGCGATACCGTTCAGGTTACGATCGACTCGCTCGACGGCAGCAAGCTCGACAGCACCGGCCTGAACGTTGAAGGGACGCCGGACGCGGCTAACGCGCTGAAGACATCGAAGGAAGCACAAGTCGCTGCTCAGAACACTTACAACACTAACGTTCAGACGCTGAACGATGCAAAAACGGCGCTGGCTATCGCGGTGGCAAAGGGTCAGGCAGACACGACCATAGAGCAGGGTGCAGTGGACGCTGCCAATGAGGCGATTGACGGCACCGACGCAGATAATCCCGGCTCTAAGGCGCTCCTTGACGCTGCCAACCTGACGCTCAGTGCAGCGCAGCGCTCGGCTGACACGTCGGCGGCAACTGCTGCTGAAACCACGCTGACCAACGTCGACAATCTACTCGACACGGTGAATTCGGTTCGAGCGAATTTGGGCGCAACGCAGAACCGCATGGAGTCGGTGGTTGCTAATCTGACCACCAATGTCACCAACCTGACCGACGCTCGGAGCCGGATCGAAGACGCGGACTTCTCGGAAGAATCGACCGCTCTCGCCAAGGCGCAGATCCTGAGCCAGGCGTCGACCGCGATGCTGGCGCAGGCCAATCAGTCGCAGCAGGGTGTCATGAAGCTTCTCGGCTGATCCGTGAGCGGCACCGGCACCGCCCCCACATGGGTGCGGGTGCCGCTCCGCTCGGCGCAGCAGAGAAGACGAGGAACCCGGCGGCCCAAGCGGCCGCCGGGTTTTTCCTTATGCGGCGAAGCGGTTCGCCCTAGCCGACGATCCGGTAATCGATCGGCTTGAAGCTGCCGCCGTTGGACGAATAGGCCGAGCAGGCAGTGAGGCCGATGATGAGGTCCATCGCCGCGCGGAACACGATCCTGTCGCCCGCCTTGCTGATCGGCGGCAACACCTCCAGCTTTCCCGTCTCACCATTCACCGGCACGTTCATGAAACAGTTGAACGCACACGGGATCATGTCCTCGGTGACGCCATAAGGCGCCAGCGCCTCCGCCAGATTGCCGAAGCAGCCGCGATGCAGCGGCTTGTCCGGGTAGAAGTGCCGGAACGTGTCGTAGCTGCACGGCGTCAGCAGGAAATCGTGCCGCCCGACATCGTCGGCGATGATCTCCAGCATCGGGCGCGAGCGGTTAGAATACAGCACATGGCCCGTCGTCAGGTAGATCGTCTCGGCATAGTCGAACGTCCGCCCGGACGAGATCGCCTCCCCCACGTCATCGGCGTTGAAGGCGAGCAGGTCGGACACCTGCACCCCCATCGGGTCGATCACTTCGAGAATGGCGCCCTTGTCGAGGCGAAAGGCCGTGCCGCTTCGTTCGGGAATCCGTGTCGCTTCAGTCATCAGCACCGCGATAATGGAAGGGGCAGGCCCAGGCGTCATCGACCACCCGCCCGCTATATTGCCGCGCCTCGCTAGCTGTGCCGTGGCGCGCCAGCATCGGGTTGCGCGATCCGGCCAGCGCCTCGTCGCGCACCAGGATCTTCTCGCGCATCCCCTCGTACCGGCCCTCGGCGCGCAGGATCTCGAACTGGTCGTGCAGGTTGAACACCAGCGCCGGCTTGGCAAAGCGGCGCGCCGGGCGGCTGGCATGGGGGTGAAGCCCGACGACGAAGAACGCCTCCCCGCCGAAGCTTAGCGAGAAATGCGGGTCCTCCGGATCATGGCTGACGCGATGGTCATATTCCTGGCCGCGCCACACGTCCTTGTCAGACAAGGATTGCACGCGATCCCACAGCGCCTGCTCGAACGCCGGCTCGTCGAGATCCTCGGGGCCGTTGAACACCACCGCAAAGCTGCGGAACAGTGCCGGCTCCTCGCGATAGGCGGAGGCAAAGCGCAGCAGGCCATCGTGGATGCGCAGATCGTCCCACCCACTGTCGATGCGGTTGCAGGCAAGGACGTTCAGCGTGCCCTTGGCCAGCGCCGCCTTGGCGCCGACGCACGGGAACAAGCGGTCCTCAACATGGTGCTGAAGCAGGCGCTCGAATCGATCCTGATCCTCGTGGCGCCAGGGAAACAACGGTGTAGCGGGCTGAGGCATGGGCCCGAGATACGCTCAGCCCGGCGGGAGTGTTCCCGGCGAACCGCTTGATATCGATCAAGATCCGCCTCGTGGCGGCTCCTTCCCTCAGCCGCGCAGCAGCGTCTTCTTCAGCCGCGCGTGTGCCGCGCTCTTGATCTGGCACACGCGCGCCGCACCGACGCCCAGCACTTCGCCGATCTCGTCGAGGTTCAATTCCTCGACATGATAAAGCTGGATCACCAGCTGTTCGCGTTCCGGCAACGCCGCGATCGCCGCGATCAGCCGGTCACGCTGCTGCCCCTCGGCGAGCTGGTCGAACGCGTTGGGCTCGTCGCTGGCAAACCAGGGCTGGTCGTCGACATAAACGTCGTCGATCGATTCAAACTTCACCGCCTCCGCG
Organism: Sphingomonas sp. ABOLG; assembly: GCF_003950435.1. NCBI lineage: Bacteria > Pseudomonadati > Pseudomonadota > Alphaproteobacteria > Sphingomonadales > Sphingomonadaceae > Sphingomonas > Sphingomonas sp. ABOLG. Next base: position 156,518 of record NZ_QQWW01000001.1, on the reverse strand, counting down.
GCAGCATAATCCAGCCGCAGCTTTTCCACCGTCACCCCCAGCCGCTTTGCCGTCTCGTCATCCTTGGGCGCGCGGCCAAGCTCGCCGGTCAGCGTCTGCACCGTGCGGGCATAGTCGCGTCGCCGCTTGATCGCCCCGCGCGTCATCGCGGCGTGGCGGCGAAGCTCGTCGATCATCGCCCCGCGCAGCCGGGTGGTAAGATATTGCTTGAACGTCACCTGCCCGCGATCCTCGAACGATCCCGCCGCCTCGACCAGCGCGACCAGCCCGGTCTGCACCAGATCCTCCACCTCGATCGCGGTCGAAACGCTGCCATGGACATGCCACGCCAGCCGGCGGACGAGCGGGAGGTGTTCGCGCACCAACGCCCCTTCGTCACGCGCGCGCTGCCGCGGCGAGTAGGTCAGCGGCATCGCCTCGGCAAAGGCGGCGGCCATCGGCATCGCGCTCACGCCGCCACCGCCATCTGCGGCTGGCCCGCGCCGATCCCGGGATGCGTGTCATTCGCGCCAATCACGGCGACGACCTCGACGGCCTTGTCCTCGGGGACTTCGAAGAAGCTCATGACGGGGGTATCCGGCAGACAGGTTTTGACCAACTTGCGGATCGCGACGCGGATCGCGGGCTGCACGACGAGCGCGAAGGGCTTGGCCTCGGCGATCATCGGCTGGGCGGCGCGCTGCAGCGCATCGACAATGCGGCGGCCGAGTTCCGGCTCGACGACATGGCGGCGCGACGGGTCTGACCGCATCGCCTGGCCAAGCAGGCCCTCGAGGCCACCCTCCAGCGTCATCACGCGCAGCGGCTCGCGCACGCCGCACAATTTCTGGATGATCAGCGGGCCCAGTTCCGGGCGGATCAGCTCGACGATCTCCTCGGCATCCTGCGTGCGCTGCGCGACGACCGCGATGGCCGACGCGATACGGCGGAATTCCTTCAGCGTGATGCCTTCGTTCAGCAGCGCCTTCAGCACGCTGGTCAGCGTGGTGAGCGACAGCGGCTGCGGCACCATCGAGGCGACGAGCTGCGGGTTGCGCTCCTTCAGCCCGTCGAGCAGCGCCTGAACCTCGTCCGCGCCCAGCAGATCGGCGGCATTGGCGCCCAGCGCATGGTTGAGGTGCGTGGCGATCACGGTGCCGCTATCGACCACCAGGTAACCCGCGCCGGTCGCGGCATCGGCATCACCCGGCGCGATCCACGTCGCGTCGAGGCCAAAGGTGGGGTCCTTCGCCTTCTTGCCCTGCAACTCGCCGAAGCCGGTGCCGGTGTCGAGCGCCAGCATCTCGTCCGGCGACACCTGATCCTCGCCGACGACCACGCCGCCCACGAGGAGGCGATAGGTGTAGGGAGCGAGGTTGATGTCGTCGCGCACCTTCACCTGCGGCACGACGAATCCGAGTTCCTTCGACAGCTGCCGGCGAACCCCGGTGATCCGGCCCATCAGCGGCGCACCCTTGCGCTCATCGACCAGCGGCACGAGGCCATAGCCGATGTCGAGGTTGACCATCATGCCGTCGGTCACTTCCTCCCAGCCGATGCGCGACTGGTCGACCGGCTCGGGCGCGGCGACTTCCTCGATGGGCGCGGGGCGCTGCGCGATCTTGTGCAGCTTCCACGCGGTGAAGCCGGCAATCGCAGCGGCGGGCAGCAGAACGAGGTGCGGCATGCCCGGCATGACGCCCAACAGGCCAAGGATGCCGGCCACCGGCGTCCAGGTGCGCGGACTGCCGAACTGGCTGCCGATCTGGCCGGCGAGATCCTTCTCGCTCGACACGCGGGTCACGATCGCGGCGGCGGCGATGGACAGCATCAGCGCTGGCAGCTGCGCGACCAGCGCGTCGCCGATCGCGAGCAGCGTATAGGTCTTGGCCGCTTCGGCGATCGACAGCCCGTGGCTGACGGGGCCCAGGATCAACCCGCCGATGATGTTCGCCGCAAGGATCAGGATCGCCGCAATCGCGTCGCCCTTCACGAACTTCGACGAACCATCCATCGAGCCGTAGAAATCCGCCTCGGTCGCCACTTCGACGCGGCGCTTCTTGGCCTCGTCGGGCGTCATCAGGCCGGCGTTGAGATCGGCGTCGATCGCCATCTGCTTGCCGGGCAACGCATCGAGCGTGAAGCGCGCCGACACTTCGGACACGCGGCCCGCACCCTTGGTCACCACGATCAAATTGATGATCATCAGGATCGCGAAGACGAAGATGCCGACGATATAGTCGCCGCCGATCAGGAAGCTGCCGAACGCCTCGATCACATGGCCCGCCGCCGCCTCGCCCTCATGGCCGTGCACCAGCACGACGCGCGTCGACGCGACGTTGAGGCCCAGGCGAAACAGCGTCGCGAACAGCAGCACCGTCGGAAAGGACGAGAAGTCGAGCGGCTTCTGCGCGTTCAGCGCGACCATCAGCACGGCCAAGCTGATCGCGATATTGGCGACGAAGAAGATGTCGAGGAGGAAGGCCGGGATCGGCACGACCATCACGAGCACCAGCAGCAGGATCGCGGCGGGCAGCGCCACCTGGCGTGAATTGGCGAGCAGCTTCACTTAGGTCAGCCCCCCATGCTCGCGAGCATCATGTACGCCAGCCGGGCATTGTCCGGCGACGGGCGCAGCAGGTTGGCTGCCTGCGCCGATGCCTGATTGGCGGTCCGGCCCATGGCGGCATTGGCCCAGGTCATGGCATCGGATGCGGACTGGTTCGCGCCGGTGATCACCGTCGCGCCCTCCATGTCGAGCATCTGGGCGGCAAATTGCAGACGCGGCAACGAATTGCCGGCATTGCCGGTGCTGCCGGCAGGCCCCGCCCCATCGCCGAGCTTCGCGCCAAACCGCTCGTACACGTCGGACAGCGAACGGGCGGAGCCGTCACGGTTAAAGAATACGTTGCGGTTCGCGCCGGCCGCGGCGGGGAACATGCTCGCCGCGGTGCGATCGGGCGATACCTGCATTGCCTTCAGGAACTGCTTGGCCCCACCCAGCCCCAGGAAATGGGCCATGTAGAGATCAGTGCCGGTCGCCTCGCGGCCAAGGCTCGCCTCCAGCGCATCCTTGTTGTCGGACGCATGTTCGGCCGCCATCAGCGACGCAGCTTCGGGGTTGTTGCGCAAGTCGAGGATCGCGCGGCGCAGGCCGGGATCGCTCACCGTCAGCCGTCCGGCGCCATTGCGCTGGATGCCGTCCGCGGCCCAGCCCATGCCGTGCTCCGCGCCATGGTTCTTCACCACCGCCAGCCAGCTCTGCTCGATGAACTGATACAGGCCGCTCGCCGACGAGGTGCGGGCACGCGCCGATGCGTTGAAACCGCTTTCCACCTTGGCCTGGCCAAGCAGGTAATCGAAATCGATCCCGGTCTTGGCAGCGGCGCGCTGGATCGCGGTCTGCACCCGCCCAGCGGCGGCATTGAGAGCGTTGACGGTCATCGGTGCTGAAACATTCCCTGTTCGCAGGAACGATCAGCAAGGAGTGTGCCAGAAGGCGCGTGCGTCAGCGGGGGATCAGGGGCGCGCCAGGTCGAACGGCAAACAGGTGCTGCGCGGCCCGAACGCCGCCCGCACAACAGAACGATGACAGGTCAGGCGTAGGCCGGCGCCCGACGATAGGAATTGCTGTCCTCACCGGTGAGGAGCTGCAGGCGACGGCGCACATTGGCCGCCATCAGGTTCACGTAAATCCGGCAGGTGTCGTTGAGCCGGTTGGCTTCGTCGGCCAGGTCGCGAAGCTCCGGCCCCGCGGGCCCCTCGCCCAGACCGCGCAGCGTCTCGATCGCGGTCAGCTTTGCCGAGGTCGCCTTTTCCAGCTCGGCGACATTGTTCGCCTTCAGCGCGGCGATCTCGCCGTGCAGCGTGTCGATCACGCGGATAAGGGCATCACGCCTTGTCATTCGACATCCATTCGTAGCGGGCGGCGATCAGCGCGTCGGCGATGGTGGAGGGGGAAAGCGGAAAGGTGCCCTTGGCGATCGCTTCCTTGATCTTGGCGACGCGCTGCACATCGACCGGCGCGCTGGCCGACAGCTGCGCCGCGACGGTCGGCGTCGGCGCGGTCTGCGGCTGTTTCGTCACGCTGGCGGTGGCCGCCGGCGTCGCTACGCGCGACACCCCGGCGATGCGATCGCGCGGTCTTGTCCCGATCGGTTCGACCATAAAAATCCCCGTTGCACCTCGATCCCACCGGCATAAACGGCCGGCGGCGAGGCACCTTTAGGAATTTTTTCACTCCACCCATCCGGGCAGGGTCGCGCGACCAGCGGCAACGGCCACTGCCTGCACCGGCATCTTGCCGCCATCGATTCGCACCATCAGGCGCTGGCCCTCTGCCGCGTCGGCCATGGCGATGCCCTCGCGCGTGATCGAAAAGCCGTCGGATCCCGCCTCGATCACCAAAGGATCGCCGCGCTTGATGACCTTTTCCGCCATCGCGGCCGGCGCCGCGGCGGCGCCCCCCGGCCGGGTCACTACCGTCGCGCCGGCGGGCATGCGGATCGGCACGAACAGCCGCCATTCCGGCGCGGCGCACGACACCACCACGGCATCATGCGCATCGGTGCGCCAGGACAGCGCCACGGTGGAACATTGCTTCAGCCGCAGCCGCGGGTCTATCGCGGCACGCGGGCCGCCATCCTCGCCGATCGACTTGCCGGCAAAGGCGGCGACCGCCTTGTCGAGTGCGGTCGTATCCTGATGGGCAGTGGCGGTGGCAGGCGCAGCGAGCGCCAGGACGAGCGCGATCACATGGATTCTCCGGTAAGGGACAAGGTAACGACGACCTGCCGGCGCGATGGCCGGTCGGCGGTCAGGATGATGATGCGGCCATTCGCCACCGGGGCAAGCGCGGCCGCGACGGCGCGCGCGCGATCGGCGGCAAGCACCGCAGCACTGCCGGTCGCGCGATCGACATCGGCGGGTGACCCGTCGACCGCGCCCGTGATGCGCAGCGTCACACGCGGGTCGCGCGCCGCTTCTTCAGCCCAGGCGACAAGGCTGCCCGGCGAGCCCGGCAGGCGCGCAGAGCCGGGTGCGAAGTTGAACATGCCGGCGGCAGCCAGCGGCAATGGATCCGGCCTTGGTGCCGGGGCCGGCTCGCCAAAGGCGGCCCGCACCCCCTGCATCAGCGCGGCGCGGTCGAGATTCTGATTGGCGTGGAGCAGCACGAAGAAGCCGACCAGCAGCAGCGCGAGGTCTGCCAGCGTGATCAGCCACAATGGCCGATGCGCCGCCGCAACGGGAAAGTCGTCGGCTGTCGTCATGCCGCCTCGCTCCGCCGCGCGGGCGAGAAGCTGACCGGCTGCGGCTCCTCGCGCGCGGCCAGCGCGACGAGCGGCGCCTCCAGCCGCTGGCGCTCGAACGCCTCGATCCGCGCCGCCGTCCGCAGCCGCGCGGCAATCGGCAGCGCGACGAGATTGCCCAGCAACGCGCCATAGAGCGTCGCCAGCAGCGCCACCGCCATCGCCCCACCGATCGCTTGCGGATCGGTCATTTGCACGAACATCGCGACCAGCCCGACCAACGTTCCGACCATCCCCATCGACGGCGCGGCTTCCGCCATGCCGGCCCAGATGTCGGCAACCGACACGTGACGCTCGATCCGTGCGCGACGCAGATAGTGCAGCCGTGCGGCGACCTGCGCCGGGCCGTGCCCGTCAACGATATCGGCGATCGCCGCCGCAACATCGGGGTCGGCAATGACCGATCGGTCCAGCGCGAGGACCCCGTGCCGCTTCGCGATCCGGCTGAACGCTCCGATCTGCTCGATCAGCGGATCGGCGCTGAACGGGCGACGCGGCAAAGCGCGCAGCGCGACGATCGCGCGGCCCACATCGCGCAGCGGGCTGCGCAGGATGGCCGACGCCACCGTGCCGCCGCCCACGATGGCAAGCGCTGTTGGATCGAGGAAGGCACCAAAGTTCATCCCCGCGCCTACGCAAGCGCCGGGCCAGTTCCGTCGCCCACGGGCCAAGTCCTTGTTGATGCGGCAATCGCGCCGGCTCACCGCCGCCACCCGGCAACCTTGCCGGCCGCCCGGCAACATCTTGCCGCCCGCGCCTTGCTGGCCGGTGGCGCTCTGCCGGCAAGGCGAAGTGGCACACACCTTGCTGGGACACTGCGCGCACAGGCAAGTGCAGGAGATTTCAGGCCAATGGCCAACGGCAGTCTTTTCGGGGTTCATGGTGCGGCGCTCGAGGTGCGGGCGCAGCGCATGAACGTGCTCGCCTCCAACATCGCCAACGCCTCCACGCCGAACTTCAAGGCGAAGGACATCGATTTCACCAAGGCGCTCGCCTCGGTGGAGCGGCAGGGCGGCGTCGAGCAGGCGACACTGTACCGCACGCCCGACTCGCCCTCGATGGACGGCAACACGGTCGAGCTCAGCAAGGAGCAGACCGCCTTCGCCGAAAACGCCGTCCAGTATCAGACCACGCTGTCGTTCCTGAACGGCCGCATCAACCAGCTCACCCGCGCGCTGAAGGGAGAATAACCCATGGCGAACCAGCCTCTATCGATCTTCCAGGTCGCTGGCCGCGCAATGTCCGCGCAGCTCGTGCGGATGAACACGACCGCCTCGAACCTCGCCAATGCCGGCGCGGTGACCGGCTCGTCGGAAACCGCCTATCGCAGCATGAAGCCGGTGTTCCGGACACAGTTCGATCAGGCGAGCGGCATGGCTACCGTCAACGTGGAACGCGTCGTCACCGCCGGTGAGGACCCGATCAAGATCCGCGATCCCAACAACCCGATGGCTGATGCCGACGGCTTTGTTTACCAGTCGGCGGTCGATGAAACGCGCGAGCTGGTCGACATGATGGAGACCGCGCGCAGCTACCAGAACAACGTCGAGGTGATGAACACCGCCAAGTCGTTGATCGTCGACACGCTGAAGCTGGGGCGCTGATAGATGGCGACCTCCTTCGACACGACGATCGGCAACCTCGGCCTCAGCACCGCGAACACGGCGGCAAAGAACGCGGCGACCAAGTCCCCGACGATGGGCCAGGCCGACTTCCTGAAGCTGATGACCGCGCAGATGAAGAACCAGGATCCGTTCGATCCGGTCGACAATACGCAGATGGTTGCGCAGATGGCGCAATTCTCCTCGCTCGCCGGCATCACCGAAATGGGCTCCACGCTGAAGGCGATCGCCGACAAGCTGGGCGCCACCAGCATGCAGGATGCGGTCAGCTATGTCGGCCGCACCGTGCTGACGCCGGGCAATGTCGCCTACGGCCGCGCCTCGGGCGGCATCGCGGGGGGGATCGAACTGGGCGCCGATGCCAGCAACGTCACCGTCGCGATCTCGGATGCCAATGGCCAGCTGCTGCACAGCGCCGATCTCGGCGCGCAAAAGGCAGGCACCGTCAGCTACGACTGGGACGGCAAGACTGCCGCCGGCGCCGATGCCGGCGCCGGCCCGTTCACGGTCAGCATCAGCGCCAATGACGGCAGCCGCTCGGTCGCCGCCAACAGCCTTGTCTGGGCGCCCGTCACCTCCGTTTCGACCACCAGCGGCGCTGCCGTCCTCACCTTGCCGGGGATCGGTGAGGTTCCCGCCACCGCCGTTCGCCAGATCGGCTGACCTCTCCCCTCACCTATCCCACGTTCCAGGAGCTTCCCTCATGTCCTTCTACACTTCGCTTTCCGGCCTCCAGGCTGCGCAGACCGACATGTCGACCATCTCGCACAACCTCGCCAACGTCTCGACCAACGGCTTCAAGAAGAGCCGCAGCGAATTCACCGACATCATGGCATCGAACTTCACCAGCGATCCGCGCCGCCTGACCGGCTCGGGCGCCGCGCTGGCGCAGAACAAGCAGATGTTCGGCGCGGGCAGCCTGGTGACGACCGGCTCGTCGCTCGACCTCGCGATCGCCGGTGACGGCTTCTTCCCGGTCAAGACGACCGCGCCCGGCGGCACCACCATCGCCTACACCCGCAACGGCAGCTTCGGCGTCGATCCCAACCGCTTCATCACCGATGCGCAGGGCAGCCGCCTGCAGGCCTATGCGGTCGAGACGGACGGCACCGTGCCCGGCGCCGGCACGCTGATCGACGTGCGCGTTCCCGACAGCAGCGGCCCGGCGATCGCGACCAGCAAGCTGTCGCTGAAGGCCAATCTGAACGCCGGCGCCGCCGCGTCGGACGTCGAGTTCAACCGTACCAATCCGGCCAGCTACGGCAGCGCGACCACCACCACCATCTATGACGCGGCCGGCAATCCGCAGACGCTGACCAACTATTTCGTGCGCAAGGCACCGGCCGATGCGACCAGCACCGCGAGCGAATGGACCGTCCACAGCTTCGTCGGCGACGTCGAACTGAACGAGGGCGGCACCGACATCGCCTTTGATTCGAGCGGCAATTTGCAGGGCAGCGGCACCTTCTCGCTCGCCTTCCCCGACGCTGGCGACGCGACCCGCGCGCCGATCAGCTTCGACCTGACCGGCACCACCGCCGGAAAGCAGCCGTTCAGCGTCGCTTCGCGCGCGCAGAACGGCGCCGCGCCCGGCGAATTCGCCGGCATCACCGTCGACAACAGCGGCATCATCACCGCCAGCTATTCCAACGGCGACGCGGTGAAGCTGGGCAAGGTCGCGCTGGCGAACTTCGTCAACCCGACCGGCCTGCGCCAGACCGGCGGGCAATATTGGAGCGCGAGCGGCCTTTCCGGCACGGCGACGATGGGCGCCGCGAACGAGAACGGCTTCGGCAAGCTGATGTCGGGCACGATCGAGGGATCGAACGTCGACATTACCGAGGAGCTGGTCGAGCTGATCGCGGCTCAGCGCAACTTCCAGGCGAACGCCAAGGCGCTCGATACCTCCAGCCAGATCTCGCAGACGATCTTCAACATCCGCGCGTAATTCTGGCCTGACTCTTGCTGTGTTCCGTCTGCGCTTCGGCGTGAACGGAACACCTTTGGATCGATCGAACGATGGACAAGCTGGTCTATACGGCGGCGACGGGCCTCAAGGCGCACATGGCGGCGCAGGCCGCTATCGCCAACAACATGGCAAACGCCTCCACGACCGGCTTTCGTGCCGATCGCGTGGTGTTCGACCGGATCGAACTGAAGGGCGGCGGCGCCCGCTTCGATGCGCGCGCGCCGGCCGCGCAGGAAGTCACCGATGCCGACCGCAGCGTCGGCGCGATGATCCAGACGGGTCGCAATCTCGACGTGGCGCTGACCGATGCCGACACCTGGCTGACGGTACAGGCGCCCGACGGTACCGAAGCCTACACGCGCCGCGGGGACTTGACCGTCACTGCGTCGGGCACGTTGCAGACGGGCGACGGTTACCTGGTGATGGGGTCGGGGGGCCCCATCACCATCCCGCCGTACAATTCGCTCTCGATCGGCTCGGACGGCTCGATCTCGATCGTGCCGCAGGGGGGCGCCGCCACCGACGTCACGGTCATCGACAAGCTGAAGCTGGTGTCGGACCGCGGCTCGTCGACGGTGAAGGGCGTCGACAATCTGATGCACGTGCGCGGGGGGGGCGTGCTGCCGGAGAATATGGACGCCAAGATCGCGTCCGGCACGCTCGAACAAAGCAACGTCAACATGACCCAGGTCCTCGTCGACATGATCGAGAACCAGCGCAGCTACGAGGTCCAGGCGAACCTGCTGAAGGAAGCCAAGACCATGGACGAAGGCGCCGCCTCCGTCATGCGGATGCCCGGCTAAGCCCCGCGCGCGATTAGAAGGAACTAGACCATGACCACCGCCGCCATGCACATCGCGCGCACCGGGCTCGACGCTCAGGACACGCGCATGCGGGTGATCTCGAACAACCTCGCGAACGTGAATACCACCGGGTACAAGCGTGATCGCGCGGCGTTCGAGACGCTGAGCTATCAGGTGATCACCGCGCCCGGCGCGCAGTCGACGCAGGAAACGCGCTACGCCACCGGCCTCAACCTCGGCACCGGCGTTCGCGTGCAGAGCACCGCCCGCATCGATACGCAGGGCTCGCTTGCCACCACCGGCAACAGCCTCGACATGGCGCTGGACGGCGACGGCTATTTCCAGGTGCAGCTGCCCGGCGGACAGCTTGGCTACACCCGCGCCGGCAATTTCTCGCGCTCGCCCGAAGGCCTGCTGGTCACGTCGGAGGGGTATCAGGTGATGCCGGGCATCAACGTGCCCGAAAACGCCACCGCGATCACCATCGGCATGGACGGCACGGTGTCGGCGACGATCCCCGGCCAGGCGGAGGCATCGAACCTCGGCCAGATCCAGGTCGCCAGCTTCCCCAACACCGCCGGGCTCCAGTCGATCGGCGACAATTACCTCGTCGAAACCGCCGCATCGGGCACCGCCAACATGGGCGTTCCGGGCGAGGACGGCCGCGGCAAGATCCGCCAGGGCATGCTGGAGGCAAGCAACGTCAACGTCGTCGAGGAACTCGTCGACATGATCGAGACTCAGCGCGCCTATGAGGTCAATTCCAAGATGATCTCGGCCACCGACGAAATGCTCAAATACGTCAATCAGAACATCTGAGGACTGACCGGCCATGACGTCGCGCACGCTCCCGCTCGCCACCACATTCGGCACCCTGGCGCTTCTCGCCGCGCCTGCCCACGCCGGCCTGTTCGGCAAGAAGGCACCGGCAGAGGATTTCACCGCCGTCCACCCCGTTCCCGTCGCTTCGGCGCCAGCGCCGGCGACCGGCGCGATCTTCCAGGCGGCGGACGGCTATGCCGCGCTGCATGAGGGCTGGCGCGCACGCCGGGTCGGCGATCCGCTGACGATCGTCCTGGTGGAGCGGACCGCGGCGTCCAAGTCCTCGACCTCGAAGCTCGATTCGGGCGGCGGCTTCGGCATCACCCCGCCGACCACTGGCCCGCTGAACCTGTTCAACACGACCGACGCCAGCGCCAGCGGCAACCGCAATTTCGCCGGCACCGGCACGGCCGGTCAGGCTAATTCGCTCTCCGGCGAAATCTCGGTCACCGTGGCGCAGGTCTATCCCAACGGCACGATGCTGGTTCAGGGGCAGAAGCGCGTGACGCTCAACCGCGGCGACGAATTCATCCAGATCAAGGGGCTGGTGCGCACCGCCGACGTGGACCGCGACAATCGCGTGGCGTCGACCCGCGTCGCCGACGCCCAGATCGCCTACACCGGCAAGGGCGATGTCGCGCGCGCCGGGCGGCAGGGCTGGCTCAGCCGCTTCTTCCAGGTCGTGAGCCCCTTCTGATGATCATGTTCCGCACCCTCCTCGCCCTTCCTGCGCTGCTGATCGCCGCGCTGTGCGTCGCGGCGCCCGCAACGGCTGACCGGATCAAGGATCTCGGCGGCTTCCAGGGCATCCGGTCGAACCAGCTCACCGGCTATGGCGTGGTCGTCGGCCTGCCCGGCACGGGCGACGACAATCTCGAATATACCGTGCAATCGATGAAGGCGGTCGCTTCGCGCTTCGGCCTGCAGCTGCCGCCCAATGCGAACCAGGGGCTGAAGAATGCCGCGGTGGTGATGATCACTGCCGAGCTTCCCGCCTTTGCCAAGCCCGGCCAGCGGATCGACATCACCGTCTCCTCGATGGGCAAGGCGAAGAGCTTGCGCGGCGGCAGCCTGATCATGGCACCATTGCTCGGCGCCGATGGACAGATCTACGCCATGGCGCAGGGCAATCTCGCGGTCGGCGGGCTCGGCGCAGAGGGCAAGGACGGCTCGCAGATCGTCGTCAACACGCCCTCCACCGGCCGTATCCCGGAGGGCGCCACCGTGGAGCGCGCGGTCGCCACCGGCTTTGCCGACTCGCCCAGTCTCACCTTCAATCTCCAGCGCGCCGATTTCACCACCGCGCAGAATGTCGCCGCGGCGATCAACCAGCGGCTGGGCTTCGGCGTGGCGCAGGCGGTCGATGCGGTGTCGGTCGCGGTGCGCGCGCCGGTCGGCGCCGACGTGCGCGCGACGCTCATGTCGACGATCGAGAATCTCGACGTCGTGTCGGCAGAGCCGCCGGCCAAGGTCATCGTCAACGCCCGCTCGGGCACCGTCGTCATCAACTCCGCGGTCCGCGTCGGCCCCGCCGCCGTCACCCACGGCAAGCTCACCGTGCGGATCGACGAGAACCAGCGCATCAGCCAGCCCGCGCCCTTCAGCCAGGGCCAGACCGCGCGCGAACAGAAATCGGGTGTCGCGGTGGATGAGGAGCATCGCCCGATGTTCCTCCTCGCCCCGGGCCCCAAGCTCGCCGACATCGTCAAGGCAGTGAACGCGATCGGCGCCTCGCCGGCCGATCTTGTCGCCATTCTCGAGGCGCTGAAGGAAGCCGGCGCGCTCAAGGCCGAGTTGATCGTCCTGTGACCGGGCCCGTTCAGATCGGTCGCGTCTCCGGCACCACGGGCATCGACTCGGGCCTGAAGCGCGAGGCGTCCAGCGAAAACCTGAAGGCCGCGGGGCAGCAGTTCGAGGCGGTGTTCACCGGCATGATGCTGAAATCGATGCGCGCGGCGAAGCTTGCCGAGCCATTGTTCGACAGCCAGGCGATCGACACCTTCCGCGACATGCAGGACCAGAAAATGGTGCAGCAGATGGCGCAGCACACGCCGCTCGGCATCGGCAAGGCGATGACCGAATTCCTGTCGCGTGGCCTTTCGGCAACAAACGCCGAAAATCAGAACGTCGGCCAAAAAGACGCGGAACCGGCGCCCCCGCCTCAACCGCCCCTTAACCACGACTGATCCACAAGGCCCGCGTGAGCGACCTTCTTTCCATCGGCGCATCGGGCGTCCGCGCGAATCAGACCGCCCTTGGCGTGGTGTCGGAGAACATCGCCAACGCCGGGGTCACGGGCTATTCGCGCCGGACGATCACGACGACGGAGATCAGCAGCGCGTCGGGAACGACGGGCCGCGCGACCGGCCACGGCGTCTTCGTCACTGGAGTCACCCGCGCCGCTGACCAGTTCAAGGCCGCCGCCGTGCGCACCGCCGGCGCCGATCTTGCCCGGACCGAGGCTGGCGGCGTGTGGATGGATCGGATCCAGTCCTCGCTGACCGGTGCCGGCCTGGAGGGCCGCCTCACCGCCTTCTTCAACGCCGCAAAGGGTGTCGCCGCCGATCCGACCGCCACCGCGCCGCGCGCGGTGATGCTGGAACAGGCCAACGCCCTCGCCGCCTCCTTCACGGCCACTGGCGTCGCGCTCGCCAACGCCACGGCGGAGCTGGACGCGACCGCCGATGGCGCGGTCGCCAATCTCAACAGCCTGTCGGCCGCGCTCGCCAAGGTGAATGACGGGCTGAGCCGAGTCACGCCCAACACCAACGCCGCCGTCAATCTCGCCGATCAGCGCGACGCCATCCTCGAACAGATGAGCGGCCTCGTCGACGTCACCGCCACCTATGACGCGGCCGGCCGCGCCACCGTGCGCGCCGGGGGCGGCGCGGGCACGACGCTGGTGAGCGGCAATCAGGTCGCGACCGTCAGCTACGCGCGCAATGCGCAAGGCACCGTCGCCTTTGCCGTCACCAATGGCGACACTGTTTCGGTGCTGGCCCCGCAAGGCGGCGCGCTCGGCGGGATCACCGACGGGGCGCAGCGGATCGCAGGCGCGCGGATCGAGCTTTCCGAGGTCGTCACCGAGTTCGTCGCCGGCGTCAACGCCGTGCAGGCGGGCGGTCGCACGCTCGACAATGCCGCCGGCGCGCCGCTGTTCACCGTCGGAGACTCCCCCACCGACATCACCATGACGATGACCGACCCGCGCGGGATCGCCGCGGCGGCACCGGATGAGGGGACGCGCGGCAACGCCAATCTCGCCGCGCTGGAGAATTTGCGCACCAGCGCGCGCTTCGAGGGCACGATCGGCAACATGGTCTCGACCAATGCCGCGGCGATCCAGGCGCGCGGTGTCGTCGCGGAGGCGCAGGGCGCGATCCACGACGGCGCGGTCGCCGCGCGCGACGCGATCTCGGGTGTCGATCTCGATCGCGAGGCAGTCGACCTCCTCCGCTTCCAACAAGCGTATCAGGCGTCCAGCCGAGTCATCTCGATCGCCCGCGACACGTTCCAGACCTTGCTGGATATCCGCTGATGAGCGTCAATCTTTCCACCAACCTGTTCTACAACCGCTCGACCGCGTCGATGCAGAAATTGCAGGCGGACTTCGACCGGCTCAACGAACAGGTGGCGACCGGCAAGAAACTGCTCGCGCCCTCGGACGACAGCGTCGGCTACCAGCGGTTGCAGGTGATCAACCGCGCCAACGCCGATGGCACGCAGGACGCCGCCAATGTGAAGCTCGCCCAGGCGACGCTGCAGCAGGCCGGCACTAACCTGTCCTCGATGACCGAGCGGCTGCAACGCGCCTCCGAACTGGTGATCCAGGGTCGCAACGGCACCAATTCGCCCGCCGCCAAGCAAGTGATCGCGACCGAGCTCGACAGCATCATGGAATCGATCGTCGCGCTGGCGAACGGCAAGGATGCACGTGGCCTCCCGCTGTTCGGTGGCAAGGATGACGGCGCCGCCGTGACGCCCGGTGCCGCCGGCGCCCTGACCTTTGCCGACGGCAAGGCTGCACCGATCCCGATCGGCGACGGCCAGAGCGTCGAGGTGACGGTCAACGCACGCGAATTCCTTAGCGTGAAGGACGGCGACGACCTCGGCACCGCCATGGCGGCGATCATCGCGGCGCTGCGCGGCGACCAGCCGATCCCTGACGAGGCGGTCGATACGCTCGGCACGATCGGCGATCAGGTGACGGCGATGCAGACGTCGCTCGGCGCGCGCGAGGTGCGCGTCGACCTGCAGCTCGCGCAGCTGAAGACCAGCGCCGACGACCGCGAACTGGTGCGCACCGATATCGAGGATGCCGATCCGACCGAAACGATCGTCCAGCTGCAAAAGACGATGACGATCCTGCAGGCGACTCAGGCGAGCTTCTCCAAGCTCTCCAGCCTGTCGCTCTTCGACTATCTGCGCTGACCCGCCCGCTCCTCACGGGGGCAATTTTTGCGGTAAAGAAATCGCCCGGCCGGTCGTTTGACAGATAGCACCTTATGTAGCGTCCGGGGATAAAGATGTTCGCCGCCATCGGCCTTGTAGTTCTTATCGCCATGGTCTTCGGCGGCTTTGCCTTCACGGGCGGTTCGCTGGGCCCGGTGCTCCACGCCCTGCCGCACGAAATGCTGATCATCGGCGGCGCCGCTGCCGGCGCGCTGATCATCGGCAATTCGGGCAAGGAGCTGAAGGCGATGGGCGGCGGCCTCGCCAAGGTGTTCAAGGGGCCCAAGTACAAGAAGCAGGATTATCTCGACGTCATCTTCCTCGTGTCGAAGCTGATGAAGATGCTGCGCATGGAAGGCCCGATCGCGCTGGAGCCGCATGTCGAGGATCCGAAGTCCTCCGCGATCTTCGCCGAATATCCCCGCCTGCTGGCCGATCACACGCTGGTCAATCTGGTCGCCGACACGCTGCGGCTGGTAGTCGTTTCGTCCGGCACGCTCGATGTCCATGCCGTCGAGGAAGTGATGGATAACGCCATCAAGACCCACCATCACGAGGTGGAGGGGCCGCACACCACGCTGACCTCGCTCGCCGACGCCCTCCCCGCGCTGGGCATCGTCGCCGCCGTGCTGGGCGTCGTGAAGACGATGGGCTCGATCGATCAGCCGCCGACCGTGCTGGGCGGCATGATCGGCTCCGCACTGGTCGGCACGTTCCTCGGCGTGCTGCTCGCCTATGGCATCGTCAGCCCGCTCGCCTCGCGGCTGAAGCAGGTGATCGATGCCGATGCCGCGATCTATCACGTGGTGAAGCAGATCATCATCGCCTCGCTCCACGGCCACCCGCAGCCGCTGGTGATCGAGGCCGCCCGCTCGGGCATCGCGCACAGCAACCAGCCCGGCTTTGCCGAGGTGTTCGACGGCCTGAGGGGTAAGTAAGCCATGGCCGCGCGCGCACCCCATGGCAGCAACCAGCCACCCAAGATCATCGTCAAGAAGATCTATATCGAGGGTCACGGCGGCCATCACGGCGGCGCGTGGAAGGTCGCCTATGCCGATTTCGTGACCGCGATGATGGCGTTCTTCCTCCTGATGTGGCTGCTCGGCGCCACCACGGAAAAACAGCGCAAGGGCATCGCCGACTATTTCGCGCCGACCATCCTCAACACCAAATCGCTTGGCGTCGGTGGCGGTGGCCTCTTGGGCGGCAACTCGGTCACCACCGACGAGAAGACGGGACCACTCGACGGCAATTCGCGCATGCCGATGATCGTTGCGCGCGCTGACGGCGCTGGCGGGCCGCAGATCGGCACCGGGGCCAAGGGCTCGCTGCGCAGCCGCCAGGCGATCGCGGAGGAGGACCGCCGGAACTTCTCCAAGCTGAAGCAGCAGGTGGAGAAGCAGCTGCGCGAGCGGCAGAATCTAGCGAAGCTCGCCAAGCACATCCGCTTCACCATGACGCCCAACGGCATGCGCATCGATCTGGTCGACGATGCCAATTATTCGATGTTCGCGCTCGGCACGACCGCGCTGGAAAGCGATGCGTCGGCGCTGATCGGCATGGTGGCGGAGGGGATCCGCGAAACACAGAACCCGATCATGATCCGCGGCCATACCGACAGCCTGCCGTTCGGCGATCCGCGCGCGATGAACAACTGGATCCTGGGCACCGGCCGCGCCGAGGCGACACGCCGCCGCCTGGCGCGCGGCGGGATTCCCGAATCGCGCTTCCACCGGATCGAGGGCGTGGCCGATCGCGAACCGATGATCACCGACAATCCGATGGACCCGCGCAATCGCAGGGTGGCGATCACCCTGCTCTACCGCGCCGGCTCGTTCGGCCAATAAGGTCGGCGGCCGCCCGCAGGCAGCCGCCGCTCCTCCTCGTGTCAGGGTTCGTCGCGGTAGATCGCGGCGTCAGGGCTCGTCGCGGTAGATCGCGACGGCTGGCGCGCTGCCCGCGCTCACCCGGCCGCGATACATGCCCGGCGTGTTGTAGCTCCAGGCGATCTCGCCCGACGGCGTGTTGACGATGACGCCGCCGTCGCCGCCCAGCGCCTGCACCTCGGCCATCACCGCATCGGCCGCCGCCTTGGGGCTGTCGCCCTTGAAGCGGATGCGCGCGCAGATCTCATGCGCCACGCCCTCACGGATGAAATATTCGCCGGCACCCGTCGCGGAAACGGCGCAGGCGCGATCGTCGGCATAGGTGCCCGCCCCGATCACCGGCGCGTCGCCGATCCGGCCCCACCGCTTGCCCGTCACGCCCCCGGTCGACGTCGCCGCCGCGACATGGCCGTTGGCATCGCGCGCCACCGCGCCGACCGTGCCATACTTGCGATCGACGTCGATCGCCGACAGCTTCTTGGCCTTCAGCGTCTCGAGCTGCCGCCGCCGCTCGGGCGTCGCGAACCACGCGGGATCGGCCTGTTCCAGCTTCTGCGCGCGCGAAAAGGCGTCCGCCCCCGCGCCGGCCAGGAACACATGATCGCTCTTTTCCATCACCGCGCGCGCCAGGCTCACCGGATGGCGCGTGGCGGTGACCCCGGCCACCGCGCCGGCGGCACGGGTGCGCCCGTCCATCACCGCGGCGTCCAGCTCGTTGCGGCCCTCCCAGGTGAAGACCGCGCCGCGCCCGGCGTTGAAGTGCGGATCATCCTCCAGCACGTGGATCGCCGCCTCGACCGCGTCCAGCGCGCTGCCGCCCTTGTCGAGCACTGCCGATCCGGCGGCCAGCGCCTGCTTCAGCGCGGCACGGATCGCCTTGTCCTGCGCGGGTGACAGCTTGTCACGCTCGATCACCCCGGCACCGCCATGGATCGCCAGCGACCAGCGCGGCGCCTCCTTCGCCATGGCAGGGGTGGCGAGCAGAGCGGCAAGAACGGGCAGCAACAGGCGCATGATGTTCCTTTTCGTCAGACAATTGGCGTGTTCAGACAATGGCAGGTCGGGGATCGGGAATGTCGGCGCGCGGGCGATGCAGGCGAAGGCCGATCAGCGGGCGAAGCCACGACACGCGCCGCCCACCGAGGTAAAAGGCCCAGCATCCCGCCACCGTCGCCGCCACCAGAATGACGAAGTCGAGCGTGAGCGGCAGACCCGCCAGCAGCAACCAATAAGCGACGACGACGATGATCGTCTGGTGGATAATGTAGAAGGGAAACACCGCCTCGGTCAGCATCGGGCGCCAGCGATGGTCGCGGTTCCAATAGGTCTCCGCCACGCCGATCAGCGCGGCGATCGTCATCCAGCCTTGCACCCCGCGCGCCAGGCTGAAGATCGTGCCGAACGGCCGCGGCGTCACCCGATAGCCGGCAAAGACGATCTGGATCGTCGCCACGGCCAGGAACGCCAGCAGCGCCGCCAGTGCCGTCACCGTCCACCACCGCGCGAAAGTGGCCAGCATCCGCTCGCTGCCGGCCATGGCGTATCCCAGTACGAACATCGGAAAATAGGTCGCATGCGCCACCCAATCGCCGACCATCTCATGCGTCTCGCGCGCACCGGGGAACAGCACGCCGCTCACCAGCATCAGCCAGGCCATCGGCAGGATCAGCGCGCCGACGCCGCCGAACAGTCGCTCGAACGCCCGCTGCGCCGCCGCCCGAACACCGCCCGGCGTGATCGTCAGCACGGCAGTGAAGGCGAGCGTATAGACCCACAGATAGGCGACGAACCAAAGGTGGTTCCACGTCGGCAGCGCGATGCCGTCGATCCGGCGAAACGCGAAATAATCGCCGGTCCAGAAGGCGAGGAAGCCGCCCGTCCAGCCATGCTGCGTCACCAGCTCGACCCATGGCTGCGGCGGCACGATCACCGCCATGCCGAAGGCGAGCGGGATCAGCAGCCGCGCGGTGCGGTTGCGCACGAACGGCCACGGCCCCGGATGCCGCACGAACAGCGCCCGGCTGGCATAGCCCGACACCAGGAACAGCAGCGACAGTCGCCACGGGTTGGACAGCATCATCGGCACCGTCACCCATTGTTCGGCGCCAAGCTTCGCGTGAAAGCCCCACGGCACGAACACCATGCCGATGTGATACAGGATCAGGATCGCGAACGCCCCGATCCGAAGCCAGTCGAGGCCGTAATGCCGCTGCATCGCCGGGGAACTAGCAGGGCGGATACCGCTAGGCCAGCCGCCGCGCTGGCCGGGGTGTCGCTGGCGCCAGGCCGATCAGCGGGCGCAGCCAGGGAATGTCGCGGCCGATCACGTAACAGGCGACGCAGGCGGCGGCGGTCGCGCTCAGCAGGAAGACAAAGCCGTCGCCCGCGCTCATTCCCCAAGACGGGATCACCCACGCCAGGACGACCAGCACCGGATGATGGATCAGATACGCCGGGAACACCGCTTCCGCGAGCGGCCGGCGCAGCGGGTGATCGCGGTTGAGCATCCCGTCCGCCAGTCGCAGCAGCGCGATGATCACGCCCCACGCCATCGCCCGCCGCGCCGCGCGGTTCGCCGCCATCAGCGCGTGGCCCGGCACGTCCAACCCCTGGTAATGCAGCTCGACCCCGACGACGACCAGCGAGCAAAGCCCGGCGATGACCAGCGCGCCCACCCAATGCTGCCTGATCGCGCGCCACAAGGCTAGCGATCCGCCCAGCGCGAAGCCGAACAGGAACAGCGGCAGATAGCCCACATGGCCCGACCAGTCGGTGGTCAGTCCCTGCGTTTCCGGCACGACGAACATCAACGCGACCTTCGCGCCGGCCAGCGCCAGCATCGGCGCCCAGATGATCCGCCGTCCCACTGCCAGCCACTCGAACCACGCCTGGATCCGCCCCGCGCCGCCCCGCGCCAGCAGCAACGCGAGGACCATGGTATAGGCCCACAGATAGACGACGAACCACATATGCTCCCACTGCGGGAAGCCGCGGCCGTTCTGCGCCCACGGGCGCCAGTAATCGTTCAGCCAGAACGTCGCGAGGCTGGCGGCATCCCCCGCCAGCCGTGCCCGCACCCACAATTCGGGCGGCAACAAGACCAGCATCGCGAAGGCCAGCGGCACCAGCAGGCGAAGGCTGCGCTGATGCGCGAACGCACCGATGCTGGGCATGCGCGCGATCAGCCGCCGCGTCGCAAAGCCCGCGACCACGAACAGCAACGGGATCCGCCACGGCGTCAGCAGCGCCATCGGCACGATCAGCGAAGGGAACGTCTCGGGCCATTTCACCACCCACGGCCAGGGCGCGAACACCATCGCCACATGATAGATGATCAGCAGCCCGAACGCGCCGATGCGCAACCAGTCGATTCCATAATGGCGCGCAACCGGCGCAGCGTCGTCCATGGCGCGGCGCTATAGCGCCCGCGGATTGTTTCGAAACGTTGCTGGAGATCAGTCCCGCGCGCTGGCCGCACGCTTCACCGCTTGATGCGCAGCGCCCCCAGGAAATCGCGCTTGCCGATCTTCATCCCCTGCGCGCGCAGGATCCCGTAGGCCGTCGTCGCGTGGAAATAGAAATTGGGCTGCGCGAAGGACAGCAGGAACTGCGCGCCGGTGAACGGCATGCGCAGCTCACCCATCGAAAACTGCGTGTCGCGGTCCGCCAGCGCGTCGAACTCGGCCCGGTTGACCGCCTCCAGCGCGGCGATCGCGCCCTGGATCCGCTCGTGCAGGCCGGCGAAGTCGGTCGGCCACGGCGCCATGCTGGGCGAGAAATTGCCCCCGCGCACGCCCTCGATCCCGCCGATCGAATGTTCCGCGACCGATTTCACCTGATAGCCGAACGGCAGCATGTCGGGCGCGAGGCGCGCGTCGATCAGCTCGGCGGCGGTCATCCCCTTCTCGGCCGCGAACGCTTCCGCCTTGTCCAGCAGGCGGTCGATCGCGCCCAGGATCTGGATGTTCGACGGGATCACCGCGTCGTACAGCGAAAGTGTCATCGTCCTGCCCCACGTTTCGTTTATGTGTTGGAGGCGCTATATCGATGCCAAAGCCGATAGGAAGCCCTTCGATGTCCCTACGCCCCTGGCGCGATATTCACCGCCGCGCGAGCCGCCAGATCATGGTCGGCAACGTGCCCGTCGGCGGCGACGCGCCCGTCACCGTGCAGACGATGACCAACACGCCGACTGACGATGCCCGCGCGACGATCGACCAGATCCGTCGCTGCGAGGATGCCGGCGTCGACATCATCCGCGTCAGCTGCCCGGACGTCGAATCCACCGCCGCGTTGAAGCAGATCGTGCGCGCCGCGCGCGTGCCGATCGTCGCCGACATCCATTTCCACTATAAGCGCGCGCTCGAGGCGGCCGACGCCGGCGCCGCGTGCCTGCGCATCAACCCGGGCAACATCGGCTCCGCCGATCGCGTCAACGAAGTGGTCAATGCCGCCAAGGCGAACGGCTGCGCGATCCGCATCGGCGTCAACGCCGGCAGCCTGGAAAAGGACCTGCTCGAAAAATACGGTGAGCCCTGCCCCGAGGCGCTGGTCGAAAGCGCGCTCGACCATATCAAGCTGCTGCAGGACCGCGATTTCCACGACTTCAAGGTCGCGGTGAAGGCGTCCGACGTGTTCCTCGCCGTCGCTGCGTATCAGCAGCTCGCCGAGGCGGTCGATTGCCCACTTCACCTCGGCATCACCGAGGCGGGCGGCTTCGTCGGCGGCACGGTGAAGAGCGCGATCGGCATCGGCTCGCTCCTCTGGTACGGCATCGGCGACACGATCCGCGTCTCGCTCTCGGCCGAACCCGAAGAGGAAGTGCGCGTCGGGTTCGAGATCCTGAAATCGCTCGGCATCCGCAACCGCGGCGTCCGCGTGGTCAGCTGCCCCAGCTGCGCGCGTCAGGGCTTTGACGTCATCCGCACCGTGCAGACGCTGGAGGAACGCCTCCAGCACATCCGCACCCCCATGTCGCTCTCCGTGCTTGGCTGCGTCGTCAACGGCCCGGGCGAGGCGCGCGAAACTGACATCGGCCTCACCGGCGGCGGCAATGGCAAGCACATGGTGTACCTCTCGGGCGTCACCGACCATGTCGTCCAGGACGAGGGCATGATCGACCACATCGTCCGCCTGGTCGAGGCGAAGGCCGCCGAGCTGGAGGCCGCAAGCGACGCCGCCAAGGTGGCGGCAGAGTAGAACTCTCGCAATCCAGCCGTCACGTCATGCCGGGCCTGTCCCGGCACGACGTGTCAGGCCTCAATGCGGCACGGCGCCTAGCTCGACGCCGGTCTTGTCGTGCAACGCGAAGCGGTCGATCAGATCGGCGCTCGCGCGATTATAGCCGACCACCTCGACCACCGACCCGTCGCGCCGCAGCCGCGCGACGATCTTGTCCAGCGCGCCCACCCCCGAAATGTCCCAGAAATGTGCCGCCGACACATCGATCGTCACCGCGCGTCCCGCCTCGGGCGCAAAGGCGCGGGTGAAGCGATCGACCGAGGCGAAGAATATCTCGCCGCTCACCCGGTACAGCACCCGCTCGCCCTCCGTCTCGCGCACAACGGCGAACATCCGCCGCACCTTGCCCGCGAAGAAGATGCCCGACAGCAGCACGCCGGCCAGCACGCCCTGCGCCAAGTCATGCGTGGCCACCACCACTGCCACCGTCACCAGCATCACCGCCGATGACGTAGGCGGATGGCGGCGCAGGTTCGGGATCGAATTCCAGCTGAACGTGCCGATCGACACCATGATCATCACCGCGACCAGCGCCGGCATCGGGATCTGCCCCACGATCGGGCCGAGCATTGTCAGCAGGAACAGCAGGAACGCGCCGGCGATAAAGGTCGACAGCCGCTTGCGCCCGCCCGACGTCACGTTGATCACCGACTGGCCGATCATCGCGCAGCCACCCATGCCACCGACCAGCGCCGCGACCATGTTGGCGCCGCCCTGCCCCATACACTCGCGCCGCTTGTCGCTGTCGCTATCGGTCATGTCGTCGACGATCTGTGCGGTCAGCAAGGATTCCAGCAGCCCCACCGCCGCCATGGTCAGCGAAAACGGCAGGATGATGCGCAACGTCTCGAGCGTCAGCGGCACGTCGGGCAGCGCAAGGCTAGGCAGCCCCTCGGGCAGCCGCCCCATCTCGCCCACCGTACGCACCGGCAGGCTCATCGCGATGCTGACGATCGCCAGTATGATGATCGCCACCAAGGGCGACGGCACAGCCTTCGTCACCCGCGGCAGCAGGTAGATGATCGCCAGCCCCGCGGCGATCATCGCATAGGTGTGCCAGCTGACGCCGATCAGCTGCGGCACCTGCGCCATGAAGATCAGGATCGCCAGCGCATTGACGAACCCGGTGATGACCGATCGCGAGACGAACTGCATCAACAGGTCGAGCCGCAGCAGCCCCGCGGCGATCTGGATCACCCCCATCAGGATGGTCGCGGCAAAAAGGTAGTTCACGCCATGGTCGCGCACCAGCGGCGTCACCACCACGGCGACCGCGGCGGTGGCGGCGGAGATCATGCCGGGACGCCCGCCCAGCAGCGAGATGACGATGGCGATCGCGACGGAGGCATACAGGCCCACGCTGGGATCGACCCCGGCGATGATCGAAAAGCCGATCGCCTCGGGGATCAGCGCCAGCGCCACGACGATGCCGGCCAGTGCCTCGCGCCGCACGTCGCCGGCACCAGCGAACCATTCAGTTCGGAAACGGGAAAGCATGAAAAGGGGAAACCTGTTCGTTGAACGCAACACAGAACGCCGCGCGCACGACAAGGCAGGCGGCAGGAAAAATGACATCTGTGCAGGTTGCCCGGCGGATCAGCGGCCGGGATAGCCACCCGGGCTTTCACCGGGTCCTTGCGAATGCGCCGGCCATAGCGTTGCCGATGCGCCCGGCGCAAGATGCCCCTTTCCGCTCCCCGCCGCGGCATTCAACGGGCTGAAAAGCGGTCCATGTGGTTGAAACCGGACCGGCCATCCGATAGGCGCAGACACAGTAAGGAGAGCGCCCGGACACCTGCCGTCGCATCTCCGTTTTTGACAGGAGTTGCCCCATGTCCGCCAGCACCGGCCTGCGCCGCGCCGCCATCGTCGCCCCGATCCGCACCGCCGTCGGCAAGTTCGGCGGCAGCCTCTCCTC
This sequence comes from Sphingomonas sp. ABOLG, assembly GCF_003950435.1. Lineage (NCBI taxonomy): Bacteria > Pseudomonadati > Pseudomonadota > Alphaproteobacteria > Sphingomonadales > Sphingomonadaceae > Sphingomonas > Sphingomonas sp. ABOLG. The sequence continues at coordinate 132,517 of NZ_QQWW01000001.1, read as the reverse complement.
GCTCACCGCGGGCCAGCTTGGCGCGACGATCCTGAAGGCGCTGATGGAGCGCACGAAGATCGATCCGAGCCGCGTCGACGACGTCGTCTTCGCGCAAGGCTATGGCAATGGCGAGGCGCCGGCGATCGGCCACTGGGCATGGCTCGCCGCCGGCCTCCCGATCGAGGTGCCGGGCTATCAGCTCGATCGCCGCTGCGGCTCCGGCCTTCAGGCAGTGATCGACGCTGCGATGATGGTGCAGACCGGCGTCAGCGATGTGGTCGTCGCCGGCGGCTGCGAGAGCATGTCCAACGTCGAACATTACACCACCGACATCCGCAAGGGCGTGCGCTCGGGCAATCTCACGATCCACGATCGCCTGACGCGCGGCCGCCTCATGTCGCAGCCGGTCGAGCGGTTCGGCGTCATCAGCGGCATGATCGAGACCGCCGAGAACCTCGCCAAGGATTACAACATCAGCCGCGAGGAGGCTGACGCCTATGCCGTCCGCTCGCACCAGCGCGCCACCGCCGCCTGGGAAAAGGGCCTGTTCGCCGACGAGCTCGTCCCCGTCTCGGTGCCGCAGAAGAAGGGCGAGCCCGTGGTGTTCGACCACGACGAGGGCTATCGCCCCGACGCCACGCTGGAGACGCTTGGGCGTCTGCGCCCGATCGAGGGCGGCGTCGTCACCGCCGGCAACGCCAGCCAGCAGAATGACGCCGCAGCCGCCTGCCTCGTCGTGGCGGAGGACAAGTTGGAGGAACTGGGGCTTGAGCCGATCGCCTGGTTCCACAGCTGGGCCGCGGCCGGCTGCGACCCCTCGCGCATGGGCATCGGCCCGGTCCCGGCGGTCGAGCGGCTGTTCGCCCGCAACGGCCTCTCCTGGTCCGACATCGACCTCGTCGAGCTGAACGAGGCGTTCGCGCCGCAGGTGCTCGCCGTGCTCAAGGGCTGGGGTTGGAGCCAGGACGACAGCCGCAACGAAATCCTCAACGTCAACGGCTCGGGCATTTCGCTCGGCCACCCGATTGGCGCCACCGGCGGCCGAATCCTCGCCAATCTGACCCGCGAACTCGTCCGCCGTGACGGCCGCTATGGTCTGGAGACGATGTGCATCGGCGGCGGCCAGGGCATCGCCGCGGTCTTCGAGCGCGCATAATGCTGGGGGAGGCACTGGCGGCGGCGCAACGCTATCGCGACGACGCCCGTGCCGCCCTCGCGGCCCGGCTGGACGCCGCGCCGATCGACACCGAGCAGCGCGCGGCGCACGGCTTCGCCTGGGTCGCCACTACCGTCGCCGCGCTGGAGGCGGTGGCCGACTGGGCGGACCGCAACTCAGGGGACGTCAACGCCCTCGTCGCCCGCCTCGCCGTTCAGGAGAGCATCGCTCAGCTCGTCGGTGGCCTGCCGATGGGCCAGAACGAACTGTTCCGCCCCGCCGACCTCGGCCTCGCCGCCCCGGCGCGCACGCTCGCAACCGCCTGCGCCGACCTCCTCGATCATGACGCCGCCGCCGATCGCCGCGTCTTGGTCGATCGCCTCGCCGCCGGCGAATGGCCCAGCGAGACGCTCCACGATGCCGAGCTGGACGCGATCCGCGACCAGTTCCGCCGCTTCACCGATGCCGAGATCCTGCCCCACGCCCACGGCTGGCATCTCGCCAACGATCTGATCCCCGACGCCACCGTCGCTAAGATGGCGCAGCTCGGCACGTTCGGCGTCTGCATCCCCGAGAATTACGGCGGCCTCGGCCTGTCGAAGCTCGTCATGTGCATCGTCACCGAGGAATTGTCGCGCGGCTGGATCGGCGCCGGCTCGCTCGGCACCCGCTCCGAAATCGCCGGCGAACTCATCGCCGGCTCCGGCACCGAAGCGCAAAAGGCCGAATGGCTCCCGCGCATCGCCAGCGGCGAGGTGCTCCCCACCGCCGTCTTCACCGAGCCCGACGTCGGCAGCGATCTCGGCTCGCTGCAAACCCGCGCGCGACGCGATGGCGATAGCTGGCGGATCGACGGCGCCAAGACGTGGATCACCCACGCCAGCCGCTCCGACCTCATGACCCTCCTCGCCCGCACGCTGCCGGATGCGAAGGGCTATGCCGGCCTCTCAATGCTGCTCGTCCCCAAGCCGCGCGGCACCGAAAGCGATCCCTTCCCTGCGCCGGGCATGTCGGGAAGCGAGATCGAGGTGCTCGGCTATCGCGGGATGCGCGAATATGCGCTCTCCTTCGACGGCATGTCCGCCCCCGCCGACGCCCTGCTCGGCGGCGAGGAAGGTCAGGGCTTCAAGCAGCTGATGCGCACCTTCGAGGGCGCCCGGATTCAGACCGCCGCGCGCGCCGTCGGCGTCGCCCGCCGCGCGCTCGAACTCGGCCTGTCCTACGCGGTCGATCGCCAGCAGTTCGGCCGCGCGATCATCCACTTCCCGCGCGTCGCCGACAAACTGGCGATGAGCCTCGTCGATCTCATCGCCGCGCGCGAGCTCACCTATGCCGCCGCCCGCGCGAAGGATTCGGGCAAGCGCTGCGATATCGAGGCCGGCATGGCGAAGCTGCTCGCCGCCCGCGCCGCGTGGAGCAATGCCGATGCCGCGCTCCAGATCCACGGCGGCAACGGCTATGCGCTGGAATTCGAGATCAGCCGCATCCTGTGCGACGCGCGCATCCTCAACATCTTCGAGGGCGCGGCGGAAATCCAGGCGCAGGTGATCGCGCGCGGGCTGGTCGCACAGCGCAACTGACGCCCCCTTGCGCAACGCCCGCTGATCGCGCCAAGACTGCGCGACTGTGCAGATCAAGCGGCTGCGCCTTTCCGGCTTCAAAAGCTTCGTCGATCCGGCCGATCTCAGGATCGAGCCGGGGCTGACCGGCGTCGTCGGCCCCAACGGCTGCGGCAAGTCCAATTTGCTCGAAGCGCTGCGCTGGACGATGGGCGAGAATAGCGCAAAGTCGATGCGCGGCGCCGGCATGGAAGACGTGATCTTCGCCGGCACCGCCACCCGCCCCCCGCGCGACTTCGCCGAAGTCTCCCTCCTCGCCGAAGTGAACGGCGACGAGACCGAAATCGTCCGCCGCATCGAACGTGGCGCGGGCAGCGCCTATCGCATCGACGGCAAGGACGTACGTGCCAAGGACGTGTCGCTGCTGTTCGCCGACGCGGCGACCGGCGCCCACTCCCCCGCACTCGTCAGCCAGGGCCGGATCAGCGCGGTCATCGCCGCCAAGCCCACCGACCGCCGCGCCATGCTGGAGGAAGCCGCCGGCATCGCGGGCCTCCACGTCCGCCGCCGCGACGCCGAACAGAAATTGCGCGCGACCGAGGCCAACCTGTTGCGCCTCGACGAAGTCATCGCCGATCAGGAAGCCCGCGCCGCCGCGCTCCGTCGCCAGGCACGCCAGGCGGAAAAATACCGCCTCCTCTCCACCCAGATCCGCGTCGCCGAGGCCCGCATGATCTTCGCCCGCTGGCGCGAAGCGGCGACCGCCGCCGATCTGGCCAGGGCAGAGGCGATCGCTGCTGAGGCGCGCGTGGCGCAGGCCAGTATTCTCCAGCAGCAGGCCGCCACCGCGCAGGCGCAGGCCACCGAAACGCTGGCTGCCGCCCGCACCGCCGCGCTCGACGCCCGCGACCGCAGCGGAGAAATCGCGCATCAACTCGCCGCCCTTCGCGCCGAGGAACAAGCTGTAAGCCGCCGCCTCGCTGACCTTGCACAAGCCGCCGCGCGCATCGCCGACGATCGCAGCCGCGAAGGCGCGCTTGCCCATGACGCCGCCGAGGCGCTCGCCCGGCTCGATACCGAGCGAAAGGCGCTGGAAACCGCCATCGCCGCTGCCGCCACCGACCTCCCCGTCCGCGAGGCCGCACTGGCGGACGCCGAACGCCGCGCCCGCGATGCCGAGGTCGCGCTCGCCCAGGCACTCGCCCGCCAGGCCGCCGAAGCCGCCGACGCGCGCGTCGCCCATGCCGCCGCCGCCGCCGCACGCACCCGCCTCGACCGCGCCGAGCGGGAAGTGGCACAAATCGCGCAGCAGCTCGCCGCGCTCGGTGACGCCGCCCCGCTGGAGCGCGATCGCGATACCGCCGCCGCGACGCTCGCAGCCGCCCTTCACCAAGCCGAAGCAGCCCGCACCGCGCAGGCCGACGCCGAGGTCGCCGAACGCGCAGCCCTGAGCGCGCGCGACGCAGCACAGGCCACCCGCGCCGCCGCCCGCGCCGATCTCGCCGCGCTCGACAGCGAGGCCGCCGCGCTCCGCCGCGCGACCGAGCGCAAGGGCCGCGACCGCCTGCTCGATCACGTCCGCGCCGCCCCCGGCTACGAACGCGCCCTCGCCGCCGCATTGGGCGACGACCTGGAAGTCGGCCTCGACCAGCAATCCGATACTTATTGGTCAGATGCGGCGGCCGACCCAACGACGACCACCGCGCCCACCGCCGACCGCCTGATCCACCACGTCACCGCCCCCGCGCGCCTCACCCCCCGCCTCGCGCACATCATCGTCCTCGACACGGATGATCAGCGCCCGCTCGCCCCCGGCGAACGCCTCGTCACCCGCACCGGCCAGCTCCGCCGCTGGGACGGCTATGTCGCCCGGCAAAGCGGCGCCGCCGCGGCCGAGCGGCTCGAACGCCTGAACCGCCTTGCCGCGATCGACGCAGCGCTCCCCGCCGCCCGCGATCGCGTGCAGGCCGCCGAGGCCGATCTCGCCCGTGAGGAAGCGACGATCACCGCCGCCCGCACCGCGGCGCGCACCGCGCGCGAGCAGCTCGCCCGCGCCGATGCCACCGCCCGAGACGCTCGCACCCGGCAGGATCGCGCCACCGCCCAGCTCGAACGGCTTGCGGGCCTGCGCACCGATCTCGACGCCCGCGCGGCGCGAACCGCCGCCGAGCGCGACGACGCCGCGCGCGACCACGCGACCGCCGCCACGGCGCTCACGGCGCTGCCCGATACCAGCGCCACCGCCGCCACCGTCACGTCGCTTCAGCGCGAGGCCGAGCACCGCCGCACCGCCGTCGCCGAAGCACGCGCCGCCCGCGCCGCCGCCGAGCGCGCCGGGGAGGACGCCCGCAACCGTCTCGCCGCCGCGCAGGCCGATGTGAAAAGCTGGCGCGCCCGCGCTGGCGACGCCGCCCGGCGCATCGCCGACATGGGCAAGCGCGAGGCGGAAATCGCGGCCGAAACCGCCGCCATCGCCGCGCGCCCGGACGAACTCGCCGCCGCCATCGCCGACACCGCCGCCGCGCATGATGCCGCTCGTCGTACAGCCGAGGAACTGGCGGCTGCCGAACGCAACGCCGAGAGCGCACTTCGCCAGAGCGAGGAGGCCGCCCGCCGCGCCGGCGAAACGCTGTCGGAGGCACGCGAAGCACGCGCCGGCGCCGCCGCGCGCGCCGAAAGCCAGGAGCTTCGCCGCGTCGAGCTCGGCCGCGTTGCTGGCGAACGCTTCGAATGTCCCGCCCCCGTCCTTCCCGAAAAAATCGGCTTCGACAGTGCCGAGATCCGCTCGCCGCAGGACGAGGCCGCCGCACACGACAAGCTCGTCCGTGATCGCGAGCGGGTCGGCCCGGTCAATCTCGTCGCCGAGCAGGAACTGGCGGAGCTTGAGGCCGGCGCCAGCGGCAATGCCGCCGAGCGCGAGGAGCTTGGCCAGGCCGTGAACCGCCTGCGCGGCTCGATCGGCACGCTGAATCGCGAAGGGCGCCAGCGCCTGCTCGCGGCGTTCGAGGCAGTGAACGGCCATTTCCGCCGCCTGTTCACGACTCTGTTCAACGGCGGCCAGGCGCATCTCGAACTGATCGATTCGGACGATCCGCTCGAGGCCGGGCTGGAGATCATGGCCCAGCCGCCCGGCAAGCGGCTCCAGTCGCTCACCTTGCTGTCCGGCGGCGAACAGGCGCTGACCGCCGTCGCGCTCATCTTCGGCCTGTTCCTCACCAATCCCGCGCCGATCTGCGTCCTCGACGAAGTCGACGCCCCGCTCGACGACGCCAATATCGAACGCTTCTGCGACCTGCTCGATCGGATGAGCCGCGAGACGCAGACGCGCTACCTCATCGTCACCCACAATGCCGTCACGATGAGCCGAATGCACCGCCTGTTCGGCGTCACCATGATCGAGCGCGGCGTCAGCCGATTGGTGTCGGTCGACCTTCAGGCTGCGGAGACGTTGCTGGCGGCAGAATAAGCAGCCACGCCGGCGCCGGGCTGCGCACCGCATCCACGATGATCCACAGCATCGCCGCCGCACGAAACGCCGCCGCAACGGCAATATGCCCCTGCGTCACCCCCATGCCGGCCCCGCCGGGCGAGGCGAAGAACCAGAACTCCGCCCAATACGCCGCCAGATCGCCGAGCACGAACCAGGCGACCGGCCACAGCTTGCGCGAAGTGATAAGCAGGAAGGGATAGAGCCACAGGTCGAACTGCGGCGAATAGACCTTGTTGGTCAGCAGGAACCAGGCAAGCACCGAGGTGAACAGCGCCCAGAGCGCGTCACTATGCCGCCGCCATCCGAGCAGCACGATCGCCGCTGCGCCGCCGGCAAAGGCAACGAACGACCACAGGTTGCGCGTCTCGGTATCGCTCACCCACCAGCCCTGCGCGCCCATGATCTCCCACACCGCCGCCGCGGTCCCGCCACGCTCGCGGCTGAAGGTGTAGAATTCGCTCCAATGGTCGAACGCCCGCCAGGCGACCGGCGCGTTGAACATCGCCCAGAACATGATGGCCACGACCGTCAATATCGCGGCCGATCTGATCCGCTCCCGCCATGCTTTGCCTCCGGGCAACAGCGCCTGGAGGCCGATCAGTGGCAGCAGCAGAACGGGGAAAAGCTTCGCCGCCGTCCCGATCGCCGCCAGCGCCGCCGCGCTCAGCGCCTCCCCCCGCCGCGCAGCCAGGAACGCCGCCACCGCCAGCGCAACGGCCAGCATGTCCCAATTATGCCCCAGGTACAGCACCAGCGGCGGCGCCCCCGCCCACCACCAGCGCCGCACCGCCGGCACCCCCGCGCGCTCCATCATCCGCAGCACGGCAAAGGCCAGCACAGCGTTGACCAAGGCCACCACAAGCAGGAAATCGGCCGCATCTGCCCGCGCCCCACCGATCACGCGCGCAATCAAGCCTTCCAGCCAGATCAGCGCCCCCGTCAGCACCGGATACTCCATCCGCGCCTCGACATAGGGGATCTGCCCCGCCGCAACGCCGCGCAGCCCCCAGAAGGGCACCGCATCCGAATAACAGCCGGTGATGTACTGCTCATCGCCGATCCATGAGGCGCCGCAATGCGCCTTGAACCACCAGCCCGCGACGCAGGTGGCGAGCAGCAGCAGGTAGGGGCCGAAGCTGTTCAGGCGACGCGAATGCATGATCCCGCGGTAGCCGGCGATTGCGCCAGGGTCGATCGTTGGTCGACAAGCGCTCGAGCGGAACTTATATAGAACAAATGGCGCAGCTCGATGTCAGGCAGAAGCTGGAAATCCTTGCGGATGCAGCGAAATACGACGCTTCCTGCGCATCGTCGGGAACGACCAAACGCAACTCGCGCGACGGCAAGGGCATCGGCTCGACCGAGGGCATGGGCATTTGCCACGCTTATGCGCCGGACGGCCGCTGCATCAGCCTGCTGAAGATCCTGCTCACCAACAGCTGCATCTTCGACTGCCATTATTGCATCAACCGCAAGAGTTCGAATGTCCGCCGCGCGCGTTTCACCGCGAAGGAGGTCGTGAACCTCACCCTTTCCTTCTACCGGCGCAATTATATCGAGGGGCTGTTCCTCTCCTCCGGCATCATCGGTTCGTCCAACTACACGATGGAGCAACTGGTCGAGGTCGCCCGCTCGCTGCGCGAGGATCACCATTTCCGCGGCTATATCCACCTCAAGACGATCCCCGACGCCGATCCGGAACTGATCCACCTGGCCGGGCTCTACGCCGATCGCATGTCGATCAACGTCGAACTTCCCACCGTCAGCGGCTTGAAGCGACTGGCGCCGGAAAAGGACAATGGCCGGATCGAGGGCGCGATGAAGGGCCTGAAATCCTCGATCCTCGACACGCGCGACGCGAAGAAGCGCTACAAGTCAGCCCCCACCTTCGCACCGGCCGGGCAATCGACGCAGATGATCGTCGGCGCCGATGCGGCGACCGACGGGGACATCGTCACCAAGGCCGCGACGCTCTACGACCGCTACGATCTGCGCCGCGTCTATTATTCCGCGTTCAGCCCGATTCCGGACGCCTCCGCCGTCCTCCCACTGCAGCGCCCGCCGCTCATGCGTGAGCATCGCCTCTACCAGTCGGACTGGCTGATACGCTTTTATGGCTTTCAACCGAAGGAAGTCGTCGCCGCGGCGGATGATGCCACCGGCATGCTCCCGCTCGATATCGATCCCAAGCTCGCCTGGGCGCTGAAGTTCCGCGATAGCTTCCCCGTCGACGTGAACCGCGCGCCGCGCGAACTGCTGCTGCGCGTGCCGGGGCTCGGCACCAAGGCAGTAGCGAACATCCTAACCAGCCGCCGCTGGCGCCGCCTTCGGCTCGCCGACGTGGCACGACTGACCGTGTCGATCGCAAAGATCCGCCCCTTCATCGTCGCCGATGATTGGCGGCCCATTGCGCTCACGGATAAGGCCGAACTGAAGCCGATCGTCGCCCCCAGGAAGCAACAGCTGGAACTGTTCGCCGCCTGAGGGCGCGCGCGGCTGACGCGCTGGCGTTCAGTCGCCGGATCAGTCGTTCGTGCGTGACATCACCCCCGCGGTTCGTGCCGAATGGCGATCGCTCAACAGCATGGCGCAGGTGCGCTCGGCAGTGGAACGGACCCGCTCGAGCTGCTCGGCGGCGTAATCGGCATCCATATCCGGCACGACCGAATCGATCCGGATATGCTCGGCCCGCGTCATCCCCAGCCCCTGCCACAGATAAGCGTCGAAGATCTCGCGCAGCGACCCGACCTGCCCCTTTTCGTGCAGCCAGGCCAGCGACGTGCCCGACGTGCTGAACGACAGCAGCGGCTTGCCCTTCACCGCCGGATGCCCGGCCTGCGCCTGCACGTCGCGGAAGCTGTAGTTGGAGCCCAGCACGCGATCGACATAACCCTTCAGGATCGCGGGCGGCAGCGCGAACCAGATCGGATAGACCATCACCAGGATGTCGGACGCGCCGAGCAGCTCCAGCTCGGCCGCGACATCGTCGGAAAGCTGCCCGTCGCCTTCGATCGGACGCTCCTCGTTGCGCAGCACCGGGTCAAAGCCCATCGCATAAAGATCGCGCACCACGACCTGCTGCCCCAGCCGCTCTACCGTCTCGACATAGGTGTCGACGATCTGGCCATCGAAGCTGGTGCGGCTGGGGTTGGCGAGCACCAGATGGTGGCGGATCACCGTCGAATCCGGGCTGTTCATGTCCTTCCCTCCATTATGCGTGCTGGAGGCCTGTCGTTAGCACGGGTGCCGCCGGGCGCGAACCTGTGCGTGGCGCGCATTGATCAGGGTGCGGCGGTCGCCCCCAATGCCTCACGCGCCGCCCGCCGCGCCGTGCGGCTGGCGCGAACGCTGTCCCACGCAAAGATCGCGCAGCCGATCCAGATCAGCCCGAACACGACCAGGTGCAGCGGCCGCAGCGGCTCGCCGAAAATCGCCACGGCGACGAAGAACTGGAGCGTCGGCGCGACATATTGCAGCAGCGCCAGCACTGAATAGGGCAACCGGCGCGCGGCGGCCGCGAACATCAGAAGCGGCAGCGCCGTGACCACGCCGAGCACCACCAGCAGCACGTCGATCGACAGGTCACGCCCCATCGCGCCCGTTCCATCGCTCGCGGCAACCAGCAGGAAGATCAGCGACGGCGGCGCCAGCAGCAGCGTCTCGATCAGCAACCCGCCAAGGGAGTCGATCGCCACCACCTTGCGCACCAGGCCATAGATGCCGAACGAGGCGGCAAGCGTCAGCGAGATCCACAGCGTATCAATCGCAAACAGCGCCATGATGATGACGCCCACCGCCGCGATCGCGATCGCGACACCCTGCCACTTGCGCAGCCGCTCCCCGAGGATGGCGACACCCAGCGCGACGTTGACCAGCGGGTTGATGAAATAGCCAAGGCTGCCAGCCAGCGTCTGGCCGTTGTTCACCGCCCAGATGTAGATCAACCAGTTGATCGCGATCAGCACCGCGCTCGCCACCAGCATCGCGATCGTGCGCGCGTTCACCGCCGCCCGGATGGCGCTCCAGCGCCGCATTACGCTGACCACCAGGATCAGCAGGACCGCCGACCAGACCACCCGATGCGCCAGCACCTCCAGCGCGGGCACCGACGCGAGCAGGCGAAAGTAGAGCGGCAGCACGCCCCACATCGTGTACGCGCCCAGCCCCAGCAGCAGGCCGCCGCGCGTACCATTGTCAGTCATGCTAATTGGCCTTTGCGTCGGGCCTCAGCGTTCGCTGAGGTAATAGCGGTCAAGCGCGCGCAGATCGTCGTCCAGGTCATAGACGATCGGCTGGCCGGTCGGGATCTCCAGGCTGGTGATCTCGTCGTCCGGGATGTTCGACAGATGCTTCACCAGCGCGCGCAGCGAGTTGCCGTGCGCGGAGATCAGCACACGCTGTCCATCCTTCAGCGCCGGCGCGATCCGCTCCTCCCAATACGGCAGGACGCGGGCGATCGTGTCCTTCAGGCTCTCCGTCGCGGGAATGTCGATCCCGGCATAGCGGCGATCCTTGCTGAGGTCGTACCGCCCGCCGGCGTCGGCCACGGGCGGCGGAATGTCGAAGCTGCGGCGCCAGATATGCACCTGCTCCTCGCCATGCTTTGCCGCAGTCTCCGCCTTGTTGAGGCCGGTCAAGCCGCCATAATGGCGCTCGTTCAGGCGCCAATGCTTCTCGGTCGGCAGCCACAGCCGACCCATCGCCTCCAGCGCCAGGTTCAGCGTTTTGATCGCGCGGGTCTGCAGCGAGGTGAAGGTCAGGTCGAAATCGAGGCCCTTCGCCGCCATCAGCTCGCCCGCCGCCTTGGCTTCGGCCGCGCCCTTTTCCGTCACGTCGACGTCCCACCAGCCGGTGAAGCGGTTCTCGAGGTTCCACGCCGACTGGCCGTGGCGGATCAGGACGAGCTTGGGCATCGATATCTCCCGTTGGCAATGACGCCTGTGATGGCCGCGCTGTTAGAGAGTGGAGGCGCCCTTCGACAAGCGCGCAGGGAAAGGTTTAAGTTCGCGCCAAAGGAGAATTGCGATGGCGATCGTGCGGCAGACCCTGGTGTATGATGGCCCCGGCGGCCCGTTCGAGGGCGTGATCACCTGGGAGGATGAGGTCGAGACGCAGCGCCCGGGCGTGCTCGTCTGCCCCAACATCCTGGGGCAAAAGGAAGCTGACAACCAGAAGGCGGAGGATCTCGCCAAACTCGGCTATGTCGCGCTGGCCTGCGACGTGTTCGGCCAGGGCCGGCGCAAGACGCGCGAAAGCAGCAACGTGTCCGAATATATGGACGAACTCGATGCCGACCGAGGCCTGCTGCGCGATCGGCTTGCTGCCTCGCTCGCAGCGTTGCGCGGCTTCGCCTCGGTCGATCCCGCCCGCGTGGCGGCGATCGGCTTCTGCTTTGGTGGCAAATGCGTGCTCGACATGGCGCGCGCCGGGCTGCCGATCCTGGGCGGAGTCAGCTTCCATGGCGTCTACGATCGGCCGGATTACGCCAATGTCGATCCGATTACGGCGAAGCTGCTGATCTGCCACGGCTGGGAAGATCCGCTCTGCCCGCCGGACACGATGGTGGCGCTAGGTCAGGAGCTAACCGCGGGCAAGGCCGATTGGCAGATCCACGCTTATGGCCATGCAGGCCACGCCTTCACCGACACCTCAGTCCCGGCCGGCCGCACCCCCGGCTTCGGCTATGACGAGAATGCCGACCGTCGCAGCTGGAAGGCGATGAGCGACTTTCTGGCCGAACTGTTTCTCTAGGGACGCGGCACCGGGCACCGGGCACGACGCCCCCGCCCGGCCCGCTTACTCAGCGTCGTTGCGCTCCGGCGCGTCGAGGTCGCCGGGCAGCGCCCAGTGCATGTCACCCTTCCCCAGCGGACGGCCGTCGTGGCTCAGCACCGCCACCTGCTGGATCGGCCGGTTGTCGCGCGCATCGACCAGGATCGGGAAGGCCGGGCAACCGGTCTCCCACTTCTCCCCCCATTGCCGCAGCGCGACCATCGTGGGCAGCAGCGCATAACCCTTGTCGGTGAGGTGATAGGCGATCTTGCGCCGGTCCTCGACCAGTGAGCGGCGCTCCATGATTCCGTGATCGACGAAGCGCGACAGGCGGTTGGCCAGGATGTTGCGCGCGATGCCGAGCTCGGACTGGAATTCCTCGAAATGCTTCAGCCCGTTGAAGGCCGCGCGCAGGATCAGGAACGCCCAGCGCTCACCCATCGATTCCAGCGCGGCGGGAAGACTGCATTCCCCTAGCGGCTCGCGCAACTCACCCATCGATACTCCTTCTCACGCAACAAGGTAGCGCATCGCGCTCCATGCGCCGAGTACCAAATAAAAGTTGTCGATTGCAACTCGCACATGCGAGTTGCCTATTGAAACTCGCATGTGCGACATTTACGTCGCGCTTATTAGGTTTTGGGAGAGCCCACATGATTCGCATGCTTGCCAAGTCGGTACTCGCTTCCGCCGCGCTGCTGGCGTCCTTCGGGGCCCATGCGCAGACCAATGGCGCCTATGTCGCCACGCCGGCCGAAACGCCCACCAAGACCGTTCTGATGACCCGTGACACGCCGTGGATGCTGCGCAACGGTGCCTATGTCGCCACCAATGCGCCGATGCGTGACATGGCCGCCTGCCAGCTGGTCGCGCGCAGCACTGGCGCGCTCACCGCTTTCACTGCCAATGGCCAGGCGTTCGACGCCGTCGCACTCGATACCTGCAATGCCAAGGCGAAGGGCGGCAAGGCCGTCGCTGCCAAGGCGAGCGCGAACGCTGCGCCCGCCAACTGATCGGCGCTCCCGCCGATAAACGGAGAAGGGCCTGCCCCCGACGGGGCGGGCCCTTTTCGTTTATCCTGTGTTTTCTGTTGCAAAGCGCGGGGCGGCTGCTCAAGTCGATGCCGTGTTGCGGCAATATGAACTTGTGGATCGGGTCCTTGAGTATGACCCGGAGGCGGACGAGGCGCTGCTCAATCGCGCCTATGTGTTTTCGGTCAACGCGCATGGCACGCAGAAAAGGGCCAGCGGCGATCCCTATTTCAGCCACCCGATCGAAGTCGCCGGCATCCTGACCGAGCTTCACCTCGACGACGAGACGATCGCCACCGCGATCCTTCACGATACCGTCGAGGACACGGTCGCCACCAGCGACCAGATCCGCCAGATCTTCGGCGACAATGTCGCGCGGCTGGTCGACGGCGTGACCAAGCTGTCCAAGATCGAGGCGCAGACCGAAAGCGAGCGCGCGGCGGAAAACCTGCGCAAGTTCCTGCTCGCCATGTCGGGCGACATCCGCGTGCTGCTGGTGAAGCTGGCCGACCGGCTGCACAACATGCGCACGCTCCACCACATCAAGAATCCGGACAAGCGCAAGCGCATCGCGCGCGAAACGATGGATATCTACGCCCCGCTCGCCGAGCGGATCGGCATGTACGAGTTCATGAAGGAGATGCAGACGCTCGCCTTCCAGCAGCTCGAGCCGGAAGCGTATGAGTCGATCACCCGGCGACTGCAGCAACTTCAGGCCGGCGGCGGCGACCGGATCGAGAAGATCAAGCAGGGGCTGAAGGACCTGCTCGCCCGCCACGGTATCGAGGCGGAAGTCTCGGGTCGAGAGAAGCACCCGTACAGCATCTGGCGCAAGATGCAGGAACGGCACATCAACTTCGAGCAATTGTCCGACATCATGGCCTTCCGCGCCATCGTGAAGGATGAGGACCAATGTTACGCCGCGCTCGGGCATATCCACCGCCGCTGGCCGATGGTGCCGGGCCGGTTCAAGGACTATATTTCGACGCCAAAGCGCAACGGCTACCGTTCGCTGCACACCACCGTCATCCATGACGAGAATCAGCGCGTCGAAATCCAGATCCGCAGCGAGGAAATGCACGCGGAGGCGGAATTCGGCCTCGCCGCCCACTGGGCGTACAAGCAGGGTGAGAAGATCAGCCCGCAGACGCAGCAGGGCTGGATCGCCGACCTGATGGAGATCCTCGATACCGCGGGCAGCCCCGAGGAGCTGCTCGAACATACCCGAATGGCGATGTATCAGGATCGCATCTTCGCCTTCACGCCGAAGGGCGAGCTGATCCAGCTGCCCAAGGGCGCGACACCGATCGACTTCGCGTACGCGGTCCATACCGACCTCGGCGATCAGGCGGTCGGCGCGAAGATCAATGGTCGCGTGGTGCCGCTGCGCACCGCGATCGAAAATGGCGACCAGGTCCAGGTATTGCGGTCTAAGGCACAGACGCCGCAGCCCAACTGGCTGAACTTCGCGATCACCGGCAAGGCGCTGGCCGCGATCCGCCGGCATCTGCGACAGGTGGAGCGCGAACAGACGATCGCGCTCGGCCGCAAGCTCTACGAGGATATCGTCACTCGCCTGCCCGCCCCGCTCGGCGCCGACGCCATGGCCCATGCGCTGACCCGGCTGAAGCTGCCCGACGAGGCAGCGCTGATGCAGGCGATCGCCCGCCGCACGCTGACCGATGCGCAGGTGATGGAAGCACTGATGCCCGGCTCGGCCGGGGCCGATGTCGCGCATTCGCCGCCGCAATCCTCCGCGATCTCGATCGAGGGGCTCGCGCCCGGCGTCGCCTATGAGCTGGGCGAATGCTGCCACCCCGTCCCCGGCGACCGGATCGTCGGCCTGCGCCGCCCCGACGCCTCGATCGAGGTACATCGGATAGACTGCCCGACGCTGGCCGAACTCGCCGAACGATCGGACGAGGAAACCGACTGGATCGACGTCAAATGGGGCAACAAGACCGAGGGCGCCACGGCGCGCGTGTCGGTCGAGGTGAAGAACGAGCCCGGCGCCCTGGGCGTGCTCGCCACGATCATCGGTCAGCACAAGGCGAACATCATCAACCTGCGCCTCGACACCCGCGACACGCAATTCCACACCAATGTCATCGACGTGGAAGTGCATGATGCGCACCAATTGATGCGGCTGATCGCGGCGCTGCGCGCGGCGGACGCGGTGAACGCGGCCGAGCGCGTCTGATCCTGTCCCCGGTGGCCCGGCGCCTGATGGTGCGCGTGGCCACTTGCGGCAACATCACTGCCTTGCCTAGGATCGGCCAGCTCTCCTACCGAAAGGCCTAAGCACTTGGATCGTCGTTCCTTCCTTGCCTCGGCAAGCGCTGCCTCCGTCTTTGCCCTGATCCCTGACGCGCTTCGCGCGCAGACCGGCGTGGCCGGCGCTGGCGCGAACACCGCCACCAACCCGGCTGACGCCCAGCTCAACAGCCTGTTCGACAAGGTTTTCGCGCAGACGCTGCAGCGGTCGCCCGAACTTGCCACCTCGCTCGGCATGGACAAGGGCGCCAACGCCGTGCTCAAGCATCGCCTGACCGACCAGTCGGCCGCCGGAAAGGCCAGCGCCCGCGCCGAGCTGAAGCAGGCAATCGCCGCGATCCGCGCCGTCGATCCCGCGCCGCTTTCGACCCGTTCGAAGCTCGATCGCGAAGTCATCCTCTATTCGCTGGAAAGCCGCGCGATCCCCTATGATCGCTTCAAGCTGGACGGCGTGCAGCGCCCCTTCACCATCTTCCAGCAGGGCGGCAGCTATTTCTCGACGCCCGACTTTCTGAATTCCTCGCACACGATCAACAATGCGGCCGATTGCGAAGCCTACCTCGATCGCCTCGGCGCCTTTGCCAAGCGGCTCGATCAGGACACGGCAAACCAGAAGGAAGAGGCCTCGCGCGGCTATCTCGCGCCCGACTTCTCGCTCGACCTGACGCTTGGCCAGATGGCGAAGCTTCGCGGTCAGCCCGCGGCCGACAGCGGCCTTGCGCAATCGGTGGCAAAGCGCGCCGCGGCGAAGAACATCGGCGGCGACTGGCAGGCTCGCGCGGCAAAGATCGTGGAGGGTGAGATCTACCCTGCGCTCGACCGTCAGATCGCGCTGATCAAGGCGCTCCGTCCCAAGGCGCGTAGCTCCGCCGGCATCTGGGACGTGCCGCAGGGCGACGCCATCTATGCCGCCGCGCTGGAGCAGGCGACCACTACCAAATACTCGCCCGCAGAGGTCCACCAGATGGGCCTTGACCAGGTGGCGGAAATCACCGCGCAGCTCGACACCATCCTGCGCAAGCAGGGCCTGACGCGCGGCAATGTCGGCGCGCGGCTGAACGAGCTCAATGTGCGGCCGGAACAGGTCTATCCCGACACCGCAGAAGGCCGCGCGGCGCTGATCAAGGGCCTGAACGAGGGCAATGCGGCCATGACCGCGAAGCTGGGTCAGGCGATCCTCAACCCGCCCAGCGAACCGCTCGACATTCGCGCGGTGCCGGTGGACATTCAGGACGGCGCCTCCAACGGCTATTACAGCCGCGCCGCGCTCGACGGCTCGCGCCCGGCGATCTACTGGATCAACCTGAAGAACGTCGGCGACTGGCCGAAATATTCGCTGCCCAGCCTCACCTATCACGAAGGCGTGCCGGGCCACCACCTGCAGATCTCGATCGCGCAAAAGGCGCCGCAGCCGCTGTTGCGCAACCTCAGCTTCTTCAGCGGCTACAGCGAAGGCTGGGCGCTCTACGCCGAAAGCCTGGCCGACGAACTGGGCGGCTATGCCGACGATCTGGAGCGGGCGGGCTTCCTGCAGAGCTATCTCTTCCGCGCCGCGCGCCTCGTCATCGATACCGGCATCCATACCAAGCGTTGGACGCGCGATCAGGCGACCGATTACATGGTCGAAACGGTCGGCTTCGCCCGCCCGCGCTCGCAGCGCGAGATCGAGCGTTACTGCACCCAGCCCGGTCAGGCGTGCAGCTACAAGGTGGGTCACGCCGCCTGGGTGCGCGCGCGAGAGACGGCGCAGAAGCTGCGCGGTGACAAGTTCGACCTGCGCCAGTTCCACGAGGTGCTGCAATATGGCGCGGTGCCGCTGACCATCCTGCAGCGGCTCGTCGAGGAGCAGGCCCGCACCGCCTGACGCCTTCGCTGCGGCGTCCACGCGGCGCTTGTTGCGCGAGGGCGACGGAACTGTTCAGGGATCATCGCGTAGGACAGGACCGAAAGGATCCTGCCCCGCATGACTCGCCTGCTTTCCGTCGCCCTCGCCCTCCCCGCCGCCACCATGGCGGTCACCATCCCCGCCACCGTCAGCGCACAGGCGCGGTCGATCTCCGCCAGTGAGAAGGCGCAGGGCGCGGAAGCCAACCCGCAATTGCTGGCCGAGTTCGGCGGCAAATATGACGGGCCGCAGGCGGCCTATGTCGAGCAGGTCGGCAAAAGGGTGGCAGTGCAATCGGGCCTGTCCAACGCGCAGGGCGATTTCACCGTCGCCCTGCTCAATTCGCCGGTCGAGAACGCCTTCGCCATCCCCGGCGGCTATGTGTACGTCACGCGCCAGCTGCTCGCGCTGATGAACAGCGAGGCTGAGCTCGCCAGCGTGATGGGGCATGAGGTGGGTCACGTCGCCGCGCGTCACTCCGCCGGGCGTCAACGTACCGCCGGCATCGGATCGCTCCTCGCCGGGGTGGTCGGTGCGGTCGCCGGCAACAGCGCGATCGGTCAGCTGGCGGGTGCCGGCGCGCGCAGCGCGGCGCAACTCTACACGCTGAAATATGGCCGCGATCAGGAATATGCCGCCGACGCGCTAGGAGTGCGGTACATCGCCGGCGCCGGCTACAATCCCTTCGCCGCCGCCGACATGCTCGAACAGCTCGGCGCGTCCACCAGCCTCAACGCGCAGCTCGCCGGGCAGCAGAGCGGGGTGCCCAGCTGGGCATCGACACACCCCAACAGCCGCGAGCGTGTGCAGCGCGCACGGCAATTGGCGCAGCAGACCGGTCGCGCCGCGGCACCGGTTGGGCAGCAGGACGTCGCGTTCCTCCGCCGGCTCGACGGCATGGTCTATGACGATGATCCCCGGCAGGGCGTGGTCAACGGCCAAACCTTCGTCCATCCCGTGATGCGCCTGCGCTTTACCGCGCCGACCGGCTATCGCATCGCCAATGGCAGCGATGCGGTGACGGTCGCCGGCAGCGGCGGCCAGGCCCAGTTCAAGGCCGCGGCGGCGACCAGCGACCTTCCCACCTTCGTCGCACAGCAGTTCCGCGCGCTGGGTGCCAGTGCCGCGCCGGCGGCGCAGGCCGGCCGCGCCAACGGCCTGGACTACGCCTATTCCACCGTGCGCGCGAACGCGAACGGCCAGTCGGTCGACGCCACGGTCCTTGCCTACCGCTTTCCCTCGGCGACCTATTACTGGACCATCGTCACCCCGGCGGGCCGCGGGATCGGACCGTTCGCTCCGTTGATCGAAAGCGTCGCGCCAATCACCGCGCAGGATGCCGCCAAGGTGCGCGGAAAGAAGCTGCGCATCGTCACGGTCAAGGCGGGAGACACGATCGATAGCCTGTCGCGCCAGATGGCCTATACCGATGCGCAGCGCGACCGGTTCATGACGCTGAACGGCCTGTCTGATCGCGACACGCTTCGTCCCGGTATGCTCGTCAAGGTCGTGACGGAGGCCTGAGCATCCTGTAACGCCGCGCGGATGCACCGCCCTGCCCTTTCGATCGTCATTCCTTGCTATAACGAAGCCGACACGCTGCCGCTGTTGCACCAACGCGTGTCGGCGGCGGCGCGCGCCGCCGTGGGCGACGATCACGAGATCGTGCTGATCAACGATGGCTCGCGCGACGACAGCTGGGCGATCATGCAATATCTCGCCACCACCGATCCCCGGCTGGTGGCGATCAACCTGTCGCGCAATCACGGCCACCAACTGGCGCTGACCGCCGGCCTCGACCTGTGCTCGGGCGAACAGATCCTGATCATCGACGCCGATCTTCAGGATCCGCCCGAATTGCTCGGCGAATTGCGCGCGACGATGGCGCGCGAGAATGCCGATGTCGTCTACGCCGTCCGTCGCAAGCGCGCCGGCGAAACCTTGTTCAAGAAGGCGACCGCCGCCGCTTTTTACCGCCTGCTCGACCGGCTGACCGACACGCCGATCCCGCTCGACACCGGCGACTTCCGGCTCATGAGCCGCCGCGCGCTCGATGCGCTTTTGTCGCTCCCCGAACAGGCGCGCTTCATCCGCGGCATGGTGGCGTGGATCGGCTTCCGCCAGGTGCCCTTCCCCTATGATCGTGCGGAGCGGCACGCGGGCGAAACCAATTATCCGCTGCCGAAGATGCTTCGGCTCGCCTTTGACGCGGTCACCGGATTCTCCACTGCGCCGCTGCGCTTCGCCAGCCATGCGTCGGTCGCGCTCGCGGGCCTTGCGCTGTTGCTGCTGTTCTACATCGCCTGGGGCTATTTCGAGGGCAATCCGGTCCAGGGCTGGACCTCGACGATGCTGGTGGTGACGGTGCTCAGCGCGGTGCAGATGTTCGTGCTCGGCATGATCGGCGAATATCTCGGCCGGCTGTACATCGAATCGAAGCGCCGCCCGCTGTACCTAGTCGCCGATATCGCCGGCACCGTGCATCGCCGCGCCACGCTCGGCTTCCAGGCCGAAGGCACCCGCATCCCCGCGCATGAGATCGCCCGCGAGGAGAACGCCTGACGCGCCCCGTCGCGGCCGAACCCGCGCGATCGGCGCTTCCGCGATTGAAGATATGACAACGGTATCCTATCGGTCAGGCTGGTAAGAGGGGAACAGGCCTGTGACGACGACGACAATCGCCGATCGGCGCCGCTGGATCGTGCTCGGGCTGGTGTTCGTCGCCATCGTGCTCAACTATGTCGATCGCCAGATACTGGCGCTGCTGAAGCCGACGCTGCAGGCAGAATTCGACTGGTCTGACCGCGACTACAGCCACATGGCCTCCGCCTTCCAGTTCGCGGCGGCGGTCGCTTTCCTCGGCACGGGCTGGTTCATCGACAAGATCGGCCTGCGCTGGGGCTTCGCCATCGGTGTCGGCGTGTGGAGCCTCGCCGGCATGGCGCACGCCTTCGCCACCACCGTCTCGGGCTTCGTTGCCTCGCGCGCGGTACTCGGCGCCGCCGAATCGATCGGCACGCCGGCCGCGGTGAAGACCGCTGCGACCTATTTCGGCGGCAAGGATCGCTCGGTCGCCCTCGGGCTGGTCGGCATTGCGCCCAACATCGGCGCGATCCTGACGCCGCTGCTGATCCCGGTGATGGCGCTCATGTTCGGCTGGAAGGCGACCTTCCTCATCGCCGGCGGGCTCGGGCTGGTGTGGGTTGTCGCCTGGCTGATGATGCGCATCCCGCCGCAGCCCAATGCCGCGCGCGATGCCGCCGCGCCAAAGATCGCCTGGAGCAGCCTGCTGAAGGATCGCCGGCAATGGGCGGTGATCCTGGGCAAGGCGCTGACCGATCAGGTCTGGTGGTTCCTGTTGTTCTTCATGCCCGACATGTTCCACCGCACCTTCGGCCTGTCGCAGGGCACGCTGGGGCTGCCGGTCGCCTTCGTCTATTTCATGGCGGCGCTGGGCGGGCTCAGCGGCGGCTTCCTGCCGGCGCGGCTGCTGCGCCGCGGCTGGAGCGTCAACGCCGCGCGCAAGACGTCGATGCTGATCTATGCACTGCTGATCGTCCCCATCCCCGTGCTGGTCGGTGTCGACAGCGCCTGGGTGGCGGCCGCGATCCTCGGCCTCGGCCTGTTCGCCCACCAGGGCTTCTCGACCAACCTGTTCGGCCTGACGACGGATATCTTCCCCGCGCGCATCGTCGGCTCGGCGATCGGCATTGGCGCCTTTGCCGGGAACCTCTCGGGCATGGCGATGATCGAGTTCGCCGGCTGGTCGCTCGACAATGGTCACGGCTATCTGCCGATGTTCCTGATCTGCTCGCTGACCTATCTCGCGGCGCTCGCCGCGATCCAGCTGATCCTGCCGCGCGTGGTGGCGATCGACGAGGACGCGGACGACGGCACGGCGGCACCGGTCATCGCGCACTAAGGCGGAAACGGCCGGCCGATCCGCCCGATCAGCCGGCCCACACCTCGGCATAAAGCTGCGCCATCTCCTCCGCATCGGGCACGCGCGGGTTGTTGGCCGGCGATCCCGACGCCGCCGCCTGCGCGCACATCACCGGCACCAGCGCATGCCAGCGCGCGCCGTCGATCCCCCATGCCGCCGGCCCGGGAACCGCGAGATCGCGGTTCAGCGTGGCAAGCTCCTCCAGCAGCCGAGCGACGGCCAGCTGGTCGCCATCAGCATCGTCCGCGACCCCCATCGTGCGTGCGCAGGTCGCATAGCGGGCAAGCGCGGCGGGCGCTGACCAGCGGGTTACGGCCGGCAGCAGCATCGCGTTAGACAGGCCATGCGGCACGTGGAAATGCGCGCCGATCGGCCGGCTCATGCCATGCACCAGCGCGACCGAGCTGTTGGAAAAGGCGATGCCCGCCTGCGTCGCGCCCAGCATCATCGCCTCGCGCGCGGCGGCATCGTCGGGATCGGCATAAACCCGCCGCAGGTTGGGCGCGATCGCGCGCATTGCCAGCAACGCCATGCCGTCGCTGAACGGATTGGCGCGGCGCGAGACATAGGCCTCGATCGCATGGGTCAGCGAATCGATTCCCGTGTCGGCAGTCAGCCGCGCCGGCATGCTGAACGTCAGTTCGTAATTGACCAGCGCCGCGACCGGCAGATAGGCGAGGCCGGCGCACAGCATCTTCTCGTCGGTGGTCTCGTCGGTGATGATGGTGAAGCGGGTCGCTTCCGACCCCGTCCCCGCCGTCGTCGGAATGGCAATGATCGGCAGCCCCGCCGCATCCTGCACGTGCGGCGCCTTATAGTCGGCCATCGTGCCGCCATGTGCGGCGAGCAGCGCGATCGCCTTTGCCGTGTCGATCGGACTGCCACCGCCAAACCCGACGACGCAATCATGATCGCCCGCACTGAGGCAGGCGAGCCCCGCCTTGACTGATGCGACCGTGGGATCGGGCACAGTGTCGGCAAACAGGCGATAATTGATCCCGGCCGCGTCCAGCCCCGCACACAGGCCCGCGACTTGGCCCGCTTCCAGCAGCCATGGGTCAGTGACGATCAATGGCCGGGCAAGGCCCAGCGTCGCCAGCACCTCCGCCAGTCGGCGCGACGCGCCGCCGCCGATGTGCAGCAGGCGGGGCAAAGCAATGGCCGGGATTGTCACGCTATGTCTCTCCTGTCCCGCCCCGGTGATCGCACAAGGGATCACATCATCTCGCCGCCCTGGTAACCGTCGTTCGCGGCCTTGGTGCCATGATCCAACGTCATAAACACATATGGATCAAGACCATTTACCTTGGCCGGGCGGGAACGACGCCCGCCACGCTGCCGTTGAAGGGCGATCTACAAGGAGAGGCAAGATGCGTTACTTCGCACTATTCGGCGCAGCCGCACTGTTGCTGCCCGCCGTGGCGACCGCACAGACCGCCAGCCCGCAGGGCGGATCGGCGGGCGGCACCGCCGGCCAGACCGGCGCACCCGGAGGTACGATGACCAGCCAGCCGGGACAGTCCGACAGCAGCACCGGCGGCACCACGGGCGGCCAAATGGATCAGCACGGCCAGCATGGCGGTGTGATGGGACCGCAAGGCAGCGCACCGGGCCGCGTACCCAACAGCCCTACGGCGAACACTCCCGATAGGGTGACCGGCACGCCGCCGGTGCGCACCGGCACCAGCACGTCGACCACTGATCCGCGCGGCACCACGCCGACGTCCGATCCGCAGGATGCAACGCCGCCGCGTTGACGACCGACCAACACGCTCACCCCGGCGCTCGCGCCGGGGTGCGTTGTGGCTCAGGCCGGTTCGGCCAGCGTGATGATCGACACGCCCGGTGGCATCGGCAGCCGGCCGACCATGTGCCGTTCCAGGCGGAAGATCTTCTCGAACAGCGTGTTCAGCGGCGCGGCGGGTGGCGTATCGTCGCTGTCCTCGCGACCGGTGATCCGGCCCATGATCCGCGCCCCCGCGGCGAGCGGGAACAGCAGCGAGTTGAAATAGCCCAGCTTGCGCGGGCGCAGGCCCGCGGCATCGATCGCCTTAACCAGCGTCGTCTTGGAATAGCGCCGGTGGTGGTGGTTCACCACGTCATGCGCGCTCCACATCCATTGATGCGCCGGCACGGTGATCAGGATCTTGCCACCGGGTGCCAGCCGCGCACGCATCGCCTGCAGCGCGGCGACATCGTCCTCGATATGCTCGACCACATCCAGCACCGCGATCAGGTCGTAATGCGCGTCCGGCACGCCGGGTAGCGCCGGCAGCGGCGCATCGCCCACCGCCTTGCCCAGCCGCTGGCTCGCCACGTCACGCGCCGCCGGATCAATCTCGATCGCATCGACGCGGCCGAATTGCGCCAGCATCGGCAGGTTATGCCCCGTCCCGCACCCGATCTCCAGGATACGCGCCTCTTTCGGCAGCCGCCCCTCGCGCGTCAGATAATCGGCCAGGATGTCGCGGCGCGCGCGATACCACCAATGGGTGGAATCATGTTCGGCCATACGGTCGTAAACGCGGCGATCCATATCAGGAAAATACCCACAGACGGTTGAGCGAGAAGGTGACCAGCGGCGTCACCACCACGATCGGGATCAGCGGCCACCACCAGGGTCCCGCCAGCATCGCATCATCGGTCAGCAGCCACACCCAGAAAGTGTTGACCGCATAGCTGACCAGCGACACCGCGAAAAACTTGGATGCCGACGTCTTCGCCGAGACACCATGCCCGCGAAAGCTCCACTTGCTGTGCAGCACATAGCCGGACAGCATCGCCACCAGATAGCCGGCGATATTGGCGACCTGCTCAGACGTGATCTTGAACGCGGCGAGCGGCGAATAGACCAGCGCATACAGCCCGGTCGCCAGCCCCCCGGCCACGCCAAACCGGACCAACTGCCAGAATGTTTCGCGCATTTCTGCCGAGCCGAACTTGTTGCGAACAGCGTCCACGCCTTGCCCTTTGTGCCGCCTCGGGTAGAGGCGGGCGCCACCGATAGCCCGCCCGGGCCGAACCGGAAGAATGTCGTGGGCGTCTAATGGCCTGCGGTCGGCGAGGAAAGCCCCGTGAACAAGTTGCCCTCATCCTTGTCCGCCGAACTGGACCGGCACTGGATCAAGCTGACCACGATCGCCTGGGTGGTGATCGTGATCTTCTACGTGTGGAAACGGTGGGCGGCGATCCACTGGCTGTCGCTGGCGGACACCGACGACAACATGCGGCTGATGCAGGTGCGGGCGCTGCTTGACGGGCAGGGCTGGTACGACCTGCGCAACTATCGGCTCAACCCGCCGGTCGGCTTCGACATTCACTGGTCGCGCATCGTCGACCTCCCCATCGCCGGGCTGATCCTGCTGCTCCGCCCGTTCGTCGGCGTGGTGGAGGCGGAAAAGCTGGCCTGTGGCATCGCCCCCTTGCTGCCGCTCGGCGTCACGCTGATCGGCCTGGGCGCAACGGTCCGTCGCCTGGTCTCCCCGGTCGCCTGGCCGCTCGCGATCGTGTTCCTGATGGGCTCGACCGTCGCGCTGATGATGTTCATGCCCGACCGCATCGACCATCATGGCTGGCAGCTGGCGATGCTCAGCCTGACCGTCGCCGGGCTGTGCGATCCCGATGGCGCGCGCGGCGGCATCACCGTCGGGCTGGCCAGCGCGCTGTCGCTTACCATCGGGCTGGAGATGCTGCCCTATTGCGCGATGGCGGGCGCGATCATCACGCTGCGCTGGGTGTGGGACGCGGGCGAGCGCCGCCGCCTGCTGGGCTATGCCATCTCGCTGGGCGGCGGATGCGCCGCGGGCTATGTGATCTTTGCGTCTGAAGCCAACCGCGTGATGCGCTGCGATGCCCTCACCCCGATCTGGCTCAGCGTCTTTGTCGCCGCCGGCGCATTGCTGACGCTGCTCGCACTCCTGTCGCCCGAAAAGCGCGCGTTGCGCTTTGCGCTCGCCGCGGTCGCCGGCGCAGTGATCGCGGGCGGCTTTGCCACCCTCTTCCCGCAATGCCTGCAGCGCCCGGAGCAGGTATCGGACGAGCTCTACGCCAATTGGCTCAGCAACGTGCGCGAGGCAAAGCCGATCTATCGCCACGCCTTCCGCACCGGCTTCCCGCTCGCCGCCTTGCCGGTGATGGGTCTGATCGGCGCCGGGATCGCGATCTGGCGCGCGCGGCGCAGCCCGACCCTGATCGGATGGGCCTGCGTTGGCCTGTTCGCTCTGTTCTCCGCCCTGATGCTGCTGTGGCAGGTGCGCAGCGGTCCCGCGGCTCAGGTGATGGCGATCCCCGGCGTCACCGCGCTGGCCTGGATGGTGCTGCCCTGGCTCCTCGGTCAGCGATCGATCTTCGTGAAGGTACTGGCGACCGGCGCCGTCTTCGTCCTCATCTCGGGCATGTTCGCCGGCATGCTGCTGCGCGCGTTGCCGATCGACGTGCCCAAGCCCTATGTGAAGCGCGTCAATCGTGCGACGGGCCTGTGCCTGACCATGCCCGCGATGACTCCGTTGAACCGGATCCCCGCGACGACGATCTTCACCTTCACCGATCTCGGCCCGCGGCTGATCGCGCTGACGCATCACAATGCAATCGCCGGTCCCTATCACCGCAATGGCGACGCGATCCTCGACGTCCAGCACGCCTTCAAGGGCACGCCGGAAGAGGCGCGCGCGATCATGAAGCGGCACGGCGCGACGATGATGCTGGTCTGCCCGAACATGGCGGAATCGACGGTGTATCGCGATCGCGCGCCCGGCGGCTTCTACGACCGGCTGGCGCATGGCGAGACCTTCGACTGGCTGACCCCTGTGCCGCTGCCCAAGGGGTCGCCGCTGCGGCTGTTCCGCATCGACTGAGCCGTCGCCCCGCGCCTTCAGGCGGCGGGCAGGCTCAGCACGAACCGCGCGCCCTCGCCCGGCGCGCTGTCGACCGTCAGGTCGCCGCCCATCACCCGCGCCAATCTGCGGGCGATGTAGAGGCCAAGGCCGCTGCCGCCCGGCTCGCTGGTGTCGACGCGCTCGAACTTCGCGAAGACCCGCTCGTGATCCTCGGGCGCAATGCCCTTGCCCTGGTCGGCAACGATCGCGAACACGCGGTCGCCATCGCGCTGCAGCCGGAGCCACACGGTCGAACCGCGCGGTGAATAGCGAACCGCATTGCCGATCAGATTGACCATGATCTGCAGGATGCGGCGGAACTCCCCGCGCACCGGCTGCGGCTCGTCCGTGCCGCCGCGATCGATCGTCACGCCCGCATCGGCGGCGCGCACGGCAAGCAGCCCCGCGCCCCGGCGGACAACATCGGCCATGTCGACGATCCCCGCCTCCGCGGCGAAATCCTCGCGCTCGATCGCCTCGATATCGGCAAGGTCGTCGATCAACCCCATCAAATGCCGTCCGGCGCTGGCGATATCGGCGGCGTAATCGGCATATTGCGGATCGATCGGCCCGTCGGCGCCGGCATTGATGCTGTCGGCATTGGCGACGATGCGGCCCAGCGGCGCGCGCAGGATACGATCCAGCCGGTGATTGAACGCGCCGTCCAGCCCGGTGCGCGGCCGGTGATCGGGCCGGCTCTCCACCGGATGCACGAACGCGGCACCGGCAAACCCGGCGAAGGCCCCGCCCCGGTCGCGCCGCACATGCCCCGCCAGCATGAAGCGGTCGACGCTACCCGCGAGCACAGCCGGCTGCTCCGCAAAATCGTCGACTGACGCGACCGCCTCCAGCAGCGGCAAGGCGCCATGCGGGTCGCTTTGCAGCGTGAACAGCCGCGTCAGCGGCTGGCCCAGCACGCTCGCCGCATCAATCCCGTGCCGCTCTGCCGCCTCGATCGACAGGCGCTGCAGCCGCAATGCCGCGTCCACGTCCCAGGTCCAGTCCGCGCCGGCCGGATACGGCACCGCCAGTGCGGGCTGCACCGGCCGCCACGCAGCACGCTCGCGCAATGGGGAAATCGTCAGCGTCGTTGCGCGCGGGCCGGGCTCGACCCGTACCCAGCAATCGATATCCACATCCATGTCGGCGATGGTGACCGCGCGTGAAAGCGGGATCTGCAAGCGTCGCGACAACCGCACCATCGCGGCGATCTGCGGATTGGCGAGCGGCTGCCCCATCGCACCGCCGGCCCGCTCGTTCAGCGTCAGGAACTCGGGGCTGGCCGCGACCAGCCGGTCCGCCGGGTCGACCTCAGCGTGAAGGGTCATGCCTTCGATCACGGCCGTGGGCTACCCTCGACGGCGGCAATCGCGGCGCGGTACGCCGGCGGCAGCGCCAGATCGGCCAGCGCGTCACGCGCGGCCGCGGCGGGAACCGCAGCAATCGTATCGAGCAGCGCGCCGAACGCTTCCAGGTCGCGCCGCGGATCAACCTCGGCAAGCAGATAGCCAATGCGCGCGATCGCGGCCCGTCCGATGTCGAGCGATCGCAGTGCCAGCCACAAGCGGTGCCCCCCGGGCTCCAGCGTCAGCGCCCGCACGATGCGCGGTGCCACCGCCATCCGCCGCGCCAGCATGGCAACGAACAACGCGACCGACCCATCGTCCAGCGCATCCACCAGCATGATCGCTGGGTCTGACGGCTCGCGGTCGATCAGCCGCGCCAGTTCTGCCGCGCATCGCTCCAGGCTGGCGGCCTCGTCGCGGGCAATCAGATGCTGCTCGACCGCCGCGACGATCAGCCGGTCGGCGTCTCTGCCCTCCCCCTGAAACGTCGGCCGCAGCGCCGCGGCGACCAGCCACGCCGCGCGCAGGCCCATTGCGGGGGTCAGCAACTCTCCCGGTCCGGCGTCGCCCGCGGCCGATCGACTTTCCGCCAGGCGATAGTTGCGCGCCGCCGCAGCGACCGCCTGGTCCCGGCCCTCCACCAACCGCGACAGCAGCGGCATCTGCGCCCCGGGCGGCCGATTGGCGCGCAGCGCCTCGCCCAGCAAGTCCTGCCGTGTACGGTCCAGCAACTCCCCGATCAGCTCGGGATCGCGCAGCGCGTCACTCGCCGCCAGCCGAGCGATAAGCGGCGCGGCATCGAAGGATTTGTCGGGCGCTGCCCCGCGCTGCGCCCAGCAACGCGCATGAAGATCCGCGCCAATCGCGACGATCGTCGACCGCAGCAGCAGCCCCAGCCGCGCGCGGGTGCGATCATCAAGCCGATACTCATCCGGCAGGAACAGGTCGTCTATCGTCGCCGCGAGATACCGCCGCGCACCCCGCCCAGCCGCGTCCGCACGCGCCAGCAGCGCGGCAACGTCCGACGGCAGGCCTGGGGGAGAATCGACCGACATGCGCCTGCCCTAGCGCGGTCGACGTTAAGGCGCTGCTAAGCGCGCGCGTAAAGTTTCGATGGCGAGCGCAAGCGTCACCGTGGCGTAGATCGCCGCTCCGGTCAGCCCCACCATGGACCAGCCGATCAGCGCGCCGAGCGCCAGCACCAGCAGATAGGCCGAGGGATCACCCCAGAACATCGGGCGATCCGCCGCCGCAGCGCGGAGCCCCAGCGCCCCGGCCACGACCAGCGCCAGCGCCACGATCAGCGCAGTGAGCTCGCCCGTTTCGGCGTCGATCGCCCGGCCCAGCACCATCGCTGCGATCGCCGGTACGCCATATGTCAGCGCATCGGTCATCCGCCCCAGCAGCTCCTCGTCGCGCAGCCAAGCAAAGCTGGAGGCGATGGTCGCTGCGATCACGCCCAGCAGCGCAAGAAGAAGCCCTACGGCCGCCTGTCCGGCCCATAACGTGGCGAGCCCGCCCAGCGATACGATCGCCGCACCGGCGGCCATAGCGGCGGTCGGCACGTGGCGCCGCATCAGCGCGGGTAGGCACAGCTTGGCAACCGGCCGCACGATCCACCGCTGGAACCAGCCCGACCGGCTCGCCACCGCTGCGCTCACCACCGCGCGGCTGCGTGTTTCCAGCGTGTCGCGCCGCCGTTCGATCCCGTGCCCCGCGCCGCGTTCGTCGTCGGGCATCTGCAATCGCAGCGCGCCCGATTGCGCCGCCACATGGAGCAGCGCCGATTGCACGTCATAGTCGCGCGGCATGGCGGCGACATCGCCCAGATGGCGGCCATCGAGGCGCGCGATCCCGGCCCACGCATCGCCCCCACCGATCAGCTCATAGGCGGCGTCCGCTTCATCCTCCGCGGCGACCAGCAGGACATCGCCCCCTTCCCGCGCAATCGGATGCAGGATCGCGTCGGTCGTCACCAGCCCGTCAGCCAGCACCAGCAGGTGCGACAGAGGGTGCAGCCGCGCGGCGGCCTCCGCGGCGCTGCGCACGGTATCGACGGTCACGCCGCGCCGGCCGATGCGGGCTACGGCGCCCAGCAATTCGGGGGTGACGCGCGCGACGACGACGACGATCTGCGCCGCGCCCCCGGCGATCAGCAGGCGCGCCTGATATTCCACCACCGTCATCCCCGCGAAGGGCAAGGTGGCGGCCAGCGTCCCGGGCCGGTCGTCGGCTTCCTGTACGGCAAAGATCAGCCCTGCGAGCATCGGGCGCTGTTACGGTCAGTCCCGGACCGGAGCAATCGCGAACCGCGGCCGGACGGGCTTGCTAGCTTACAATCGTGCGATCATCTGCCGCAACTGCTTCACCATCAACGCATCGCCCGCAGGCTTGCGCGCCGCTTCCGTCGCGAGCGCCGCGAGGCGGACGGCACCGAAGCTCGCCGCCAGCCCCTTCAGCCGCCACGCCGCCGCCTGCCACGCCGCGTCATCCTGCGCGCTTTCGATCGCCGCCAGCCCGCGTCGGGCACTGTCGCGAAAGGCAGCGCGCAGCTCCGCGATCAACGCCGGGTCGTCGCCCACCGCCGCGCTCAGCGCCGCATCAATCGCACCGGGATCAACCGCCATGCACATGCCGCTAGCATGCAACGCTTAATCGCAGGTTGCCGCTATTTGCTTTGAGCGACATGATTTCGTGTTACACCTGCGACATGACCGGGGGCCCGACGATCATCGACATGCGCACGCGCAAACCCAGCGACGCAGCAATGCACAACATGGAGGAATCTCCAGCCGTGATCGCCGAGCAGGTAACCGTGGAAAACCAGGAAGCTATATACCTGCCTGAGGGCGTGGAGCCGGTATCGCCGTGGCGGACCATCGGACCGGTCGCGCTGGTCGGGGTATCGCTTATCTGGGTCGCGGCGCTCGTCTGGCTGGCGCGCGGTGACCTGGCCGCCATGTCCGCACTGGATCTGGCGCAGTTCGGCGCCGCGCTGGTGGCCGTTCCCGCGCTGGCAGGGATCATCTGGCTGGTCGCGCTGCGCACCAGCCGTGCGGAGGCCGAGCGGTTCGGCGCCACGGCCGCCGCCATGCGTGAGGAGGCCGCCGCGCTCGAACGCACCGTCGCCTCGCTCGCCGCCGCGCTCGATGCGAACCGGGACAAGCTGGCCGAGCAGGCCAGGCAGCTGAGCGCGCTGGGCGACAGCGCGACGGCGCGGCTGTCCTCGATCGGCCGCGGCCTGTCGGAGGAGATCGACCAGGCCGATGTCCACGCCCGTTCGCTGGCGGAGGCCGCGACCACGGCGCAGAACAGCCTGTCGGTGCTGCTCGCCACCATGCCCAAGGCGCAGAGCGAGGCTGAGGGGCTGACCACCCGCATCGAGAATGCCGGGCTGGCCGCCGGGCAGCAGGCGGCGGCGCTCGACGCGCAGATCGTC
The DNA here is from genome assembly GCF_003950435.1 of Sphingomonas sp. ABOLG. Classification (NCBI taxonomy): domain Bacteria; kingdom Pseudomonadati; phylum Pseudomonadota; class Alphaproteobacteria; order Sphingomonadales; family Sphingomonadaceae; genus Sphingomonas; species Sphingomonas sp. ABOLG. Next base: position 101,766 of record NZ_QQWW01000001.1, on the reverse strand, counting down.
GCGCTGGCGGAGCGTGGCCGCGAGGCGGAAGCGGTCGCTGGCGGCGCGGCGCAGAAGCTCGCCGCGCACATCGGCCGGATGGAAGCGACCAGCGAGACTGCCGGGGCGAGGCTCGAGGCGGTCACCGGCGAAATGTCCGCCGCGGTCGACGCACTGCTTGATCGCACCGCACAGGCGATCGATGAATCGCGCAAGGGGATCGCGGCGCAGGCCGACGCGATGCTGGCGATGGTCGGCACCAACCAGGCCGCGCTTGACACCGCGGCGCGCGAAAGCGCGGAGTCGCTCGCTGAGCGGATCGCAGTGATCGAGGTAGTGATCGATCGCATCACCGAACGGCTGGATCAGCAGCGCCATGCCAGCGACGGGCTGATCGGCGATCTCCAGGGCGCGCTCGGCGGGATCGAGGATCGCCTCGGCCGCCTGCACCAGCAGGGTGTCGAACGCTCGCAGATGCTCGCCGCGTCGATTTCGGCGCTCGGTGGCTCGGCCGACGCGATGACCCAGGCGCTGGCCGCTGGCGACGCCATGGCGGGTCGCGCGATTGAAACCACCGAAGCGCTGCTGCTCGCGCTCGATTCTGCCACGCGCGAGATCGACGAGACGCTGCCGGCCGCGGTCGATCGGCTCGACGACCGCGTTGTCGCCGCCAAGGCGGTCGTGGTCGCCGCCAAGCCGGAACTCCTCGCGCTCGTCACCGCTGCGGAAAGCACCCATGAAGCGATCGAGGCGATTGCCCAGGTCATCGCCGAACAGCGCGGCAACGTCGACTCGCTGACCGGCACATTGCTTGAAACGCTGGCGACCGGCCGCGCGAAGGCGGACGCCATGGGCCAGATGGTCGACGAGGCCGCGGACCGCGCCAACCGCTTCGCCGAAGAGGCCGCCCCCCGCCTCATCGAAATGCTGCTTCGGGTGCGGGACACCGCCACCCAGGCGGCGGAGCACGCCCGCGAGGTGCTGGCGCGCGTCGTGCCGGAGGCCGCCGACGCGCTCGAAAAGTCCGGTGCTGCCGCGCTCCGCCGCGCCGTCGATGCCGGCCTCGACCAGCAGATTGCGCAGATCGCCAGCACCGCCGATGCGGCGGTGGGTGCCGCCACCCAGGCCGCGGCGCGTCTCGATCAGCAGCTACAGGCGATCCACGCGCTGACCGTGGCGGTTGACGAGCGCATCGACACCGCGCGCACCGAGCGTGAGCAGCACGAGCAGGAAAGCTTCGCCCGACGCGCCGCGCTGCTGATCGACTCGCTAAACTCGTCCGCGATCGACATCACGCGCAACTTCGCCACCGATGTCGCCGACAGTGCCTGGGCGGCCTATCTGAAGGGCGATCGCGGTGTCTTCACCCGTCGTGCCGTCCGCCTGCTGGGCGATGTCGAGCATCGCGAGATCGCGGCGCTGTATGACGAGGATGAGGCGTTCCGCGATCAGGTGAACCGCTACATTCATGATTTTGAGGCGATGCTGCGCACAATCCTGGCGCAGCGCGACGGCTCGCCGCTTGGCGTGACGTTGCTGTCGTCGGATATGGGCAAGCTCTACGTCGCGCTCGCCCAGGCGATCGAGCGGCTGCGCTGACCCGCGGCACCCCGCCGCATCGGCACACAAGAAAGAGCGCAGGGGCGGTCGCCGCTCCTGCGCTTTTTCGTATCAATCGACGGTCGAGGTCCCGATCCCGTATTTGGTCATGTCGACCATGTCAGGCGTGATCCAGCCGTAGAGATAATTGGCGAAGAACAGCGCGAACAGCACCGTTGCGACGATCGTGACGCGCAGGGCAGTGCGCCCGGCGGCAAATTGATGCGGCGCGCTGTCTGCCTGGCCGGGCACATGTTCCTCGCCCGCTTCCGCGCTGGTGCGCACCCCGAACGGCAGCACCAGAAACACGGAGAACGCCCAGAACAGGATGTAGATCGCCAGCGCCGACGTCCAGTTCATCGCTCGTCAGACCTCCAGCAGCAGAACATCGACCACGGGCTTCTTGCCCGTCCAGCGGGTGGCACAGCGCCGAACCGCGAGGCGAATGTCCTCCCGCAGGCGATCCATGTCACGCGCGCCGCCCGAAACCGCCTCGGCTGCGGCGTCCTCGGCATCGGCGATGAAGGCGTCGCGCTCTTCCTCGACCGGAATGCCCTGCAAGCGGACCTGCGGCGATCCGGCGACGCGCCGGTTCTTGCCCACCGCCACCGCGACGGAGATCTGGCCATGCAGGCTGATCCGGCGACGTTCGTTGATCGTGCCGCCATCCGCCGGCAGGATCACGTCACCGTCCAGCACCAGTCGCCCGACCGGCGCATGGCCGATCTTGGCAGGGGCGCCCGGGGCCAGCCGCACCAGGTCGCCATCGTTCTGCACCAACGTCTCGGGAATCCCCTTCGACAGGCCGAACCGCGCATGCTCCATCAGGTGGCGCATCTCGCCATGCACCGGCACCAGGATGCGCGGCCGCAGCCAGCCGTACAGCGCCTCCAGCTCGGGCTGTCCGGGGTGGCCGGACACGTGAACATGCGCCTGCTTCTCCGTCACCATCTTCACGCCGCGTCCCGCCAGCGTGTTCTGGATCCGGCCGATCGCGACCTCATTGCCGGGGATCTGCTTGGACGAGAAGATGACCGTGTCACCCGACTCCAGCTTGATCGGGTGGTTGCCCGTCGCAATCCGCGCCAGCGCAGCGCGATCCTCGCCCTGGCCGCCCGTCGCCACCACCAGCACCTTGTTGCGCGGCATCCGCATCGCCTCCTCGGGCGACACGGTATCGGGGAAGTCCTTCAGATAGCCGCAGGCGCGCGCGACCTTGATGATCCGGTCAAGCGAGCGCCCCGCAACGCACAGCGCCCGCCCAGTCTCGACGGCAACCTGCCCCAGCGTGTGGAGGCGCGCTGCGTTGGAAGCAAAGGTCGTCACCACCACGCGGCCCCGTGCGGCGGAAATCGCCTCCAGCAGGCCGGTCTGGACCGTGCCCTCCGATCCCGACGCCTCGGCATTGAAGACATTGGTCGAATCGCACACGAGGACGTCGATGCCGCGGTCGCCGATCGCCGTCAGCTGCTCGGGCGAGGCGGGCGTCCCGATCACCGGCGCCGCATCCAGCTTCCAGTCGCCGGTGTGGAACACCCGGCCCGCGGGCGTCTCGATCACCAGCGCATTGGCCTCTGGGATGGAGTGCGACATCGGCACGAACTCGAACCCGAACGGTCCGACGCGGAACGCCTCGCCCGGCTGGATCACGCGGATCTTCACCCGGTCGGCGATCCGCTCCTCCTCCAGCTTGTGCCGGATCAGGCCCGCGGTGAACGGCGTCGCATAGATCGGCACGCCCAGGTCATCAGCCAGATACGGCAGCGCGCCGATATGGTCCTCATGGCCGTGCGTGATGACGATGCCGTCCAGCGTGTCGAGCTGATCCTCGATGAAGCTCAGGTCCGGCAGGACCAGGTCGATCCCCGGATATTGATGGTCGGCAAAGGTAACGCCGCAATCCACCATCACCCACCGGCCATCATGGCCGTACAGGTTCACGTTCATCCCGATTTCACCTGAGCCGCCGAGGGCGCAGAAGAGCAGTTCGTTCTTCTTCTTGGAAATGATCTCAATCCTTCACTGCCCGCGAAGCAACGCCCGGCGGGTAGGCGCACGCTCCGGCGCGCCGTTTCACGCGACCTCCAATATGGGGGAGGCCTTCCCCAATCCCGTCGCCCGCTTTGTCCAGCGGGCGCCTAATGCTGCTGCCGATAGGGCCGTCGTCTCGACGCCGGTATCGTAGCCGGCGGGCAACCTTGCCCTTCAGCGGCAGAGAAACTCACGCAGCAATATGGGCGCGCTCCCACATGATCGCCAGCCCCTGGATCGTCAGGTCGGGCTCGATCGCGTCGAACACGTCGGTATGCTGCTCGAACAATGTCGCGAGGCCACCGGTGGCGATCACCTTGGCGGGCCGGCCGATCTCCGCCTTCATGCGGCTGACCAGCCCCTCGATCATGGCGATATAGCCCCAGTAGATGCCGATGTTCATCTGATCTACCGTGTTGCGGCCGATCACGCCGACATTGCCCTTGGGCGCCTCGATGGCGATCCGCGGCAGCTTCGCCGCGGCATTGACCAATGCGTCGAGCGACAGGTTAATTCCCGGCGCGATGATCCCGCCCTTATAGGCGCCGTTGAAGTCGGACACGTCCAGCGTCGTCGCGGTGCCGAAATCGATCACGATCAGGTCACCCGCGTGCAGCGCATGCGCCGCAATCGTATTCACCGCGCGGTCCGCACCCAGGCTTTGCGGCTCGTCAACGTCCAGCGCGACGCCCCATTCCACCGGCGGCCGTCCGGCGATCAGCGCATCGGCGCCGAAATATTTGCTCGAAAGCACTTCCAGGTTGTGCAGCGCGCGCGGCACCACCGTGGAGATGATCACCCCGTCGACATCGCTGCGCTGATAGCCTTCCAGCGCCAGCAGCTGGCTCAGCCAGACGGCATATTCGTCGGCGGTACGGCGCGGGTCGGTGGCAATCCGCCACCGGGCGCGGATCTCACGGCCGCCCTCTGGCCGCAAGGCGATCAGCGCGAACACCACATTGGTATTTCCCGCATCAACCGCGAGCAGCATCATCCCCTCCCCTACACCAGGAACACGTCGGCCGCGTGAATGACACGCGTGGTTCCATCCGCCAAGCGCAGCCGTAGCGCGCCGTCGCTGGCCAGACCATCATATTTGCCGGCAACCGACGTCCCGTCGGACAGGTTGGCAATCAGCGGCGTACCCGGCGCATGCGCCTGCCGCTCCCACCGCGCGATGACCGGCGGCAGCCCGTCACGGCGCCACGTCTCCAGCCATGTCGCGAAATCTGCCACCAGATGCTCGAACAGCTCGGCAGCGGAGTGGACCCACAGCCGGCCGGCAAGGCTGGCGGTCTGCCGCCCCTCGATCGACGGATGGCTCGACAGATTGACGCCAAAACCAGCGACGATCGCATCGCCGTGCCGCTCCAGCAGGATGCCGGCAAGCTTGGCGTTATCGAGCAGCAGGTCGTTGGGCCATTTGATCGTGACGGTCGGGCAGCCGAGCGTCCCGATCGTGTCCGCCAGCGCGACCGCGCACACCAGCGCCAGCGACGCGGCGGGCGGGTCATCGGCCCGCACCCGCACCAGCGTGCTGGCATAGACATTCCCGATCGGGGAGCTCCAGGCCTTCCCCTGCCGCCCGCGCCCGGCGGTCTGCCGCTCGGCACGCAGCCAGCTCCCTTCCGGGGCGCCGGCCGCGGCGAGGGCCAGCATGTCGGCGTTGGTGGAGCCGGTTTCCGCGACCGTGCGGATGCGGTCGCCCGCCGTGCCCTTCACCGCGACACCGTCACGCCGCTGAACCGTCAGAACAGCGCCTGCGCAGCGTTGATCGACCAGGCACTGAGCAGCGGGATGGCCAAATAGCCGAGCGGCGACACGGCCACTGCCGCGACAGCGATCATCCCGCCCTCCAGCTTGTCACCCTCGCCAAACGGCACCGTCGGCTCGTCGAAGTACATCGTCTTGACGACGCGCAGGTAATAATAGGCACCGATCGTGCTCGCCGCGATGCCGATGACGGCCAGCGGGAACAGCCCGGCGCGCACCGCCGCATCGAACACCGCGAACTTTGCCCAGAAGCCGAACAGCGGCGGAATGCCAGCCAGGCTGAACATGAAGATCGCGAGCCCGGCCGCCAGCCACGGCCGCGTGCGCGACAGGCCCGACAGCGACGCCAGCGTCTCCACCGGCTGTCCTTCGGGCGTGCGCATCTGCAGCACGACCAGGAACGAGCCCAGCGTCATGATGACGTAGATCGTCATATAGGTCAGCACGGAGGCGACGCCCTCGGGCGTGCCCGCGGCAAGACCGATCAGCGCGAAGCCAACGTTGTTGATCGACGAATAGGCAAGCAGTCGCTTGATGTTGCTCTGGCCGATCGCGGCAACCGCACCGAAGATGATCGAGGCGAGCGCCGCGAAGATCACGATCTGGCGCCACTGGTCCTCGGCCGGGCCCATCGCCTCGATCGCGACACGAACGGCGAGGCCGACGGCGGCAACCTTCGGCGCAGAGGCGAAGAAGGCAGTGACCGGCGTCGGTGCGCCTTCGTACACGTCCGGGGTCCACATGTGGAACGGCACGGCGCTGATCTTGAACGCGATGCCGGCGAACACGAAGACCAGGCCGAACATCAGGCCGATCGACCGCCCGTCACCGCTCAGCGGCGATGCGGCATAGGCCCCGGCGATTTCGTCGAACATGGTCGAGCCGGTGAAGCCGTACACCAGGCTGATGCCATAGAGGAGGATGCCGCTCGCCAGCGCGCCGAGCACGAAATACTTCAGGCCCGCCTCGGCCGACCGTTGGTCCTGCCGCATGAAGCTGGCGAGGACATAGGCGGCAAGGCTCTGCAGCTCGAGGCCGATGTACAGCGTCAGCAGATCGCCCGCCGATACCATCACGCCCATGCCGATTGCCGACAGAAGGATCAGCACCGGATATTCCGGGCGCAGATTCTCGCCTGCCGTCCGCTCGAAGAAGCGCGGCGCGAGCAGGATCGCGACCGCCGCGGCGAAATAGATCAGCACCTTGGCGAAACCGGCAAAGGCATCCGCGCGGTACATGCCGTCGAACGCAGCGCCGCCGTTGGTTGCCGGGCCGATCAGCGCCAGGCACGCGCCGCCAAGGATCGCCACCGCGGTCCAGGACACGGCGCGCGTCGACGCGGAGCCGCCCCACGCAGCCACCAGCATCAGTGCCAGCGCACCCAGCGCCAGCACGATCTCGGGAAGGGTCATCGCGACCTGCGATGCGTAGTCCATCAATGCGCCTCCCCATGGGCGTCAGATACAGCAGCAGAAGAACCGGCGGCCGAATGGCCCGCACCATGCGCGGCAGGCGCCACGCCAGTACCCGGCGTGGGCAGTGAATCGCCCGCCGGACGATCACGATCGATCCGGGCAAGCAGGCGCTCGGTGTCGGCACGCATCGGGGCAATGAAGCTTTCCGGATACACGCCCATCCACAGGACGACCGCGGCGATCGGTGCCAGCAGCCACATCTCGCGCGCCGACAGGTCGGGCATCGCGCGGACTTCCTCCGACTTGATCTCACCCCACACGACGCGACGGTACAGATACAGCATATACGCCGCGCCCAGGATGATGCCGGTCGTGCACAGCAGCGCGATCGTGGTCGACACTTGATAAGTGCCCATCAGTGCCAGCAGTTCGCCCGGGAAGTTGCTGGTGCCCGGCAGGCCGATCGAGGCCATGGTGAACAACAGGAACAGGATCGCGTAGCGCGGCATGTTGTTGGCGAGGCCAACGTAACGCGAAATCTCGCGGGTGTGCAGCCGGTCGTAGATGACGCCGACGCACAGGAACAGCGCGCCCGACACCAGGCCGTGGCCCAGCATCACCAGCATCGCACCCTCGATGCCCTGCGCGTTGAACGCGAACAGGCCGATCGTCACGATCGCCATGTGCGCGACCGACGAATAAGCGATGAGCTTCTTCATGTCGGACTGCACCAGCGCGACAAGGCTGGTGTAAATCACCGCGACTGCGCTCAGGCCGAACACCAGCCACACCAGCGATGCGGACGCCTCCGGGAACATCGGCAGGCTGAAGCGCAGGAAGCCATAACCGCCCAGCTTCAGCAGCACGCCCGCCAGGATCACCGACCCCGCGGTCGGCGCCTGCACGTGCGCGTCGGGCAGCCAGGTGTGCACCGGCCACATCGGCATCTTCACGGCGAAGGAGGCGAAGAAGGCGAGCCACAGCCACGTCTGGACGTCCGGCGGGAAGTCATAGTTCATCAGCACCGGGATCGACGTCGTGTCGGCGGTGATGCTCATGTAAAGCATGGCGATGAACATCAGCAGCGAGCCGAGCAGCGTGTACAGGAAGAACTTGTACGACGCGTAGATGCGGTTCGCCCCGCCCCAGATGCCGATGATCAGGAACATCGGGATCAGGCCGGCTTCGAAGAAGATGTAGAACAGGAAGATGTCCTGCGCCGCGAAGGTGCCGATCATCAGCACCTCGGTCAGCAGGAACATCGCCATATATTCCGGCACGCGCTTCTCGATCGCCTGCCACGATGCCCCGATGCAGATCGGCATCAGGAACACGCTCAGCATGATCAGCAGCAAGGCGTAGCCGTCGATGCCCAGCGCCCAGGCGAACCGCCCGAACACCGGCGCATATTCGACGAACTGCCACTGCGCCCCGCCAATGTCGAAGCTGAGCCACAGGATCACGCCCAGCGCGAGATCGGCCAGCGTCGCCGCCAGGGCGAGCCAGCGCGCGCTCTGGGCGGACAGGAAGAAGCAGGCGATCGCGGCAATGGCCGGGATCGCGAGCATCACGGAAAGGATCGGGAAACCGGTCACTTCGCCCCCAACAGACCGTTCGGGCGGAACGTCACGACGCCCAGCCCTGCCCCTTCGAACGGGGTGAAGAAGTACAGCGCCTTGCCAGGCTCGGCGCGAACGAAAGAAGCGGCGTGGGTCATCCTGCGATCACCCAAGTTACCGCGGCGGTGAGGCCGATCAGCATCACGAACGCATAGGTATAGACGTAGCCCGTCTGGATCCGCCCGGCGACGCGGCTCGACTGAGCCACGATCCAGGCCGATCCGTTCGGCCCGAAGCGGTCGATCGTACCTTCATCACCCTTGTGCCACAGGAAGCGGCCGATGGCGAAGGACGGGCGCACGAACAACAGGTCGTACAGCTCATCGAAATACCATTTGTGGGCGATGAAATTGTACAGGACGTCGAACGTCGTGGTGAACCGCTTCGGTACGTCGGTCCGCCAGATGTAGGCGATCCACGCCAGCGCCAGGCCGATGATCATCACGATCGTCGCGGCCAGTTTCACCAGCAGCGGCACCTCGTGCATCTCGTGCGCCAGATGCTCGTTGAACGCGAGCGACCCGCGCCAGAACGCCTCGCCCGCCTCCGGCTCGATGAACCAGTAATGGAACACATAGCCGGCGAGCACCGCGCCGATCGACAGGACGATCAGCGGGATCAGCATGACCAGCGGGCTCTCATGCGGATGATAGCCAGCGGTGCCGGTCGGCACGTCATCGGTGTCCGCGCCATGCGCGTGCGGCGAATGGCCGGCATCCTCATGCGCGACACCGCCACCATGCGCCTCCGCGGCATGATCGTCCGCGTCATGGACGGGATGATCATGGTGATGGTCGTGCACCGCGTGCTGGATATGCTCCGACCCGGCCCAGCGCGGCTTGCCCCAGAAGGTCAGGAACATCAGGCGCCACGAGTAGAAGCTCGTCAGCAGCGCAGCGAAGGTACCGACCCAGAAGGCGCCCTGCCCGCGGCCCGATGCCCAGGCCACTTCAAGGATCGCGTCCTTCGAGTGGAAGCCGGCAAAGCCACCGATGCCGTAGATGCCCACGCCCGTGATCGCCAGCGTACCCAGCATCATCGCCCAGAAGGTGATCGGGATATGCTTACGCAGGCCACCGTAGAAGCGCATGTCCTGCTCATGGTGCATCGCATGGATGACTGAGCCGGCACCCAGGAACAGCAGCGCCTTGAAGAAGGCGTGCGTGAACAGGTGGAACATCGCCGCGCCATACGCACCAACGCCCGCGGCGAAGAACATATAGCCGAGCTGCGAACAGGTCGAATAAGCGATCACGCGCTTGATGTCGGTCTGCGTCGTGCCGACGGTCGCGGCGAACAGGCAGGTCGCGGCGCCAACGCCGGTGACTACCATCAGCGCGGTCGGCGACGCTTCGAACATCGGCGACAGGCGGCAGACCATGAAGACGCCGGCAGTGACCATCGTCGCCGCGTGGATCAGCGCCGACACCGGGGTCGGGCCTTCCATCGCGTCCGGCAACCAGGTGTGGAGGCCCAGCTGCGCCGACTTGCCCATCGCGCCGACGAACAGCAGCAGACAGATCACCGTCATCGTGTCGAAGCGATAGCCAAGGAAGCCGATCGTCGAGCCGGCCATGCCCGGTGCCATCTCGAGGATGGCCGGGATCGAGACGGTGTCGAACACCAGATAGGTGGCGAAGATGCCCAGCATGAAGCCAAGGTCGCCGACACGGTTGACGACGAACGCCTTGATCGCCGCCGCCTGCGCGCTCGGCTTCTTGAACCAGAAACCGATCAGCAGATAGCTGGCGAGGCCGACGCCTTCCCAGCCGAAGAACATCTGGATCAGGTTGTCGGCCGTCACCAGCATCAGCATCGCGAAGGTGAACAGCGACAGATAGGCGAAGAACCGCGGCTGATCCGGGTCCTCGCTCATATAGCCCCAGCTATAGAGGTGAACGAGCGCAGAGACGCTGGTGATCACCACCAGCATCACGCTGGTCAGCGCGTCGACCCGCAGCGTCCAGGACGCGTCAAACGTGCCGGAGGTGAGGAAGTGCAGCACCGGCGTCACGCTGGCGCTCATCCCGCCCGACATGAAGCCGAGGAAGATCGGCCACGACAGCGCGCAGGAGATGAACAGCGCGCCCGTCGTCACGCCCTTGGCAACAACGCCGGGGATCGACTTGTTGCCGAAGCCAGCGATGATCGCCGCGAGCAGCGGCAGGAATACGATGAAGAGGATCGAGGTCACGGGTCGTTCAGCCCTTCATCCGGCTGGGATCATCAACCGAGATCGAGCCCCGGCCACGGAAGAAGATGACGAGGATCGCCAGACCAATCGCCGCCTCGCCGGCAGCCACGGTCAGCACGAACATCGCAAAGACCTGCCCCACCAGATCGCCCAGCGCCGAGGAGAAGGCGACGAGGTTGATGTTCACCGCCAGCAGGATCAGCTCGATCGCCATCAGGATGACGATGATGTTCTTCCGGTTGAGGAAGATGCCCAGCACCCCGGTCGTGAACAGCAATGCCGCCACGACGAGGTAATGGACCAGACCGATTCCGCCACTCACAGCTTCACCCCCTGCCCGATTTCCGGCCGCACGTTGCGCGTCGCATCCTGCGGGCGCCGCGCGATCTGCTGCGCGATGTTCTGCCTGATGACCCCGCCACGCTGGCGATGCGTCAGCACGATCGCGCCGATCATCGCGACCAGCAGCACCAGGCCCGCCGCTTCGAACACGAAGAGGTAGCGGGTGTACAGCAGGTTGCCGATCGCCTGGACGTTCGGGATGGTCGGATCGATCGGCGCACCGCGGCGTGCCAGGTCAACCCCGCCCTCGCTCCATGCGCCGACGCCGATGATGATCTCGCACACCAGCGCCACCGCCAGGACCAGGCCAATCCCGAAATAGCGCACGAAACCAGCGCGCAGCTCGGCGAAGTCGATGTCGAGCATCATGACCACGAACAGGAACAGCACGGCGACCGCGCCGACGTACACGATGACGAGCAGCATCGCGATGAACTCGGCGCCGACCAGCACCATCAGGCCCGCGGCGTTGAAGAACGCCAGGATCAGCCACAGCACGCTGTGCACCGGATTGCGCGAGGCAATCGTCATCACGCCCGAAACGAGCACCACGATCGCGAAAAGGTAGAAGGCGAGGGCCTGGATCATGCCGACACCTGGAAAAGCCGTTGAATCATCGCGCGCCGCCTATCGATATGCCGCGTCCGCGGCAATGTTTGCCGCAATCGCGCTTTCCCAGCGATCCCCGTTATCGAGCAGCTTGGCCTTGTCGTAGATCAGCTCCTCGCGGGTCTCGGTCGAGAATTCGTAGTTCGGTCCCTCGACGATTGCGTCCACCGGGCAGGCCTCCTGGCACAGCCCGCAATAGATGCACTTGGTCATGTCGATGTCGTAGCGCGTCGTGCGGCGGCTGCCGTCGTCGCGCGGCTCGGCCTCGATCGTGATCGCCTGCGCCGGGCACACCGCCTCGCACAGCTTGCATGCGATGCAGCGTTCCTCGCCGTTGGGATAGCGGCGCAGCGCATGCTCCCCGCGGAACCGCGGCGAGAGCGGGTTGCGCTCGAACGGATAGTTGATCGTCGCCTTGGGCTTGAAGAAATACCTCAAGGTCAAAGCGTGCGCCTTCACGAACTCCCAGAGCGTGAAGGCCTTGATCGTCGAAGCGATACCCATCGTCAGATCCCAACCCGGTAGAGCATCAGCACGCCCGACACGAGAAATACCCAGAACAGTGACAGCGGAAGGAACACCTTCCAGCCCAGCCGCATCAGCTGGTCATAACGATACCTCGGCACCGTCGCCTTCACCCAGCTGAAGCAGAAGAAGAAGAACAGCGTCTTGGCAAACAGCCAGATGATGCCCGGCACGTAATAAAGCGGCGCCCAGTCGAACGGCGGCAGATAGCCACCCCAGAACAGCGTCGCGTTCAGCACGCACATCAGGATCACATTGGCATATTCGCCGAGCCAGTAGAGCGCGAAGCTCATCGACGAATATTCGGTCTGGTAGCCCGCGACGAGCTCCGACTCCGCCTCGGTCAGGTCGAACGGCGCGCGCGCCGTTTCGGCCAGGGCCGAGATGAAGAACACGATCGCCATCGGGAACAGCAGCGGGTTGAGGAAGAAGCCGTTGATCGGCGTCCCCAGCACGCCGCGCTGCGCCTCGACGATCCCGGTCAGGTTGAACGTCCCCGCCCACAGGATGACCGAGATCAGCACGAAGCCGATCGCGACTTCATAGCTCACCATCTGCGCCGCGGCGCGGATCGCGGAGAAGAACGGGTATTTGGAGTTGGACGACCAGCCCGCCAGGATGATGCCGTACACGCCCAGCGACGATGCCGCGAGAACGTACAGCAGCCCGACGTTGATGTCCGCCAGCACGACGCCAAGGTCGAACGGCACCACCGCCCAGACGATCAGCGCCACCGTGAAGGTGATGATCGGCGCGAGCAGGAACAGCCCGCGGTTGGCGGCCGTGGGGACGATCGTCTCCTGCAGGAACACCTTCAGGCCGTCGGCGAAGGACTGCAGCAGGCCGAGCGGGCCGACCACGTTCGGGCCGCGGCGCAGCGCCATCGCCGCCCAGATCTTGCGATCGGCATAGATGATCATCGCCACTGCCAGCATCAGCGGCAGCGCGATGACCAGGATGCCGACCAGCGTCGCCAGGAACCAGGCCCAGTTATAGGGCAGGCCGAGGGTCGTGTTGAAGAAGGCGGTCATTCCGCGGCCTCCGCGAAGGTTTCGCCATGGACCAGTTCAGCCGAGCAGCGCTGCATCGTCGGCGACGCACGGCAGATCGCGTTGGTGAGATAGAAATCCTTGATGGGATATCCCTCCAGCGCGCCCTGCGCCGCGGTGTCGAGCGACGGGGGCGCCCAGGGGAAGGTCACCAGCCCCTCGTTGGCAAGCTCCGGACAATCCAGCGCCATCGCGGCGCGCAGCTCGTCCAGCGTGTCGAACGGCAGGACCGCGCCCAGCTTTTCCGACAGTGCGCGGAAGATCGTCCAGTCCTCGCGCGCATCGCCCGGCGCGAACACCGCGCGGTTGCCGCGCTGAACACGCCCTTCGAGGTTCACATAGGTACCCGACTTCTCGGCATAGCTCGCACCGGGCAGCACCACGTCCGCCGCGGCCGCGCCCTTGTCGCCATGATGGCCGACATAGACCTTGAAGCCGGTGAAGCGCGTGAAATCGCACTCGTCGGCCCCCAGGAAGAAGGTGAGCTTCGCGTCGTAAAGCGCGGAAATGCCGGCCTTTTGCGCATAGCCGAGCATCAGCCCGCCCATGCGTGCGGCCGAGAAATGCACGACATTATAGCCGTTCCAACCATCGCGAACGAGGTTCAGCGACTTGGCGAGCTCCAGCGTCGCGCCATGCGCATGCTTCAGCGCGCCGCCACCGACAACCACTGCCGGCCGCTCGGCCTTGCCGAACGCCTCGGTCACCGCCTCTGGCAGGTTGAAAAGGATCGAGAGATCCTGGCCCAGCCACTCGACCTTGTACGACAGGTCCGTCTCCGGGCCGATCGCAAACACCTTGGCGCCGCGCTTGATCGCCTTGCGCACGCGCGTGTTGACCAGGCTCGCTTCCCAGCGAAGGTTGGTGCCGACCAACAGGATCGCGTCGGCGCGCTCCATGCCGGCAATGGTGGTGTTGAAATTCACCGCCGCCAGGCTCGACACGTCATAGTCCATGCCGGTCTGACGACCCTCGAGCAGCGACGAGCCCATCGACGCCAGCAGCGCCTTGGCCGCGAACATCGTCTCGCAATCGACGATATCGCCGGCCACCGCCGCGACGCTGTTGCCCGCAGCCTTGGCCGCATCGGCGATCGCAGCGAACGCCTCGTCCCAGCTGGCCGCAACCAGCTTGCCGTCACGCCGCACATAAGGGCGGTCGAGCCGGCGACGCACCAGGCCGTCGACGGCGTGGCGGGTCTTGTCGGTCGCCCACTCCTCGTTGACGTCGTCATTCACCCGCGGCAGCGCGCGCAGCACCTGACGGCCACGGCTGTCGAGGCGGATGTTGGTGCCGACCGCGTCCATGACGTCGATCGTCAGCGTCTTCTTCAGCTCCCACGGGCGCGCTTCGAACGCATAGGGCTTGGACGTCAGCGCACCGACCGGGCACAGGTCGACGACATTGCCGCTGAGCTCGCTCGTCACCGCCTTCTCGAGGTAGGAGGTGATCTGCATGTTCTCGCCGCGATACAGCGCGCCGATTTCCTCCACGCCCGACACTTCCTCGGCGAAGCGGACGCAGCGAGTGCACTGGATGCACCGGGTCATCACCGTCTTCACGATGGGGCCCATGTACTTCTCGGTGACGGCGCGCTTGTTCTCCTGGAAGCGGCTGTGGCCACGACCATAAGCAACCGCCTGGTCCTGCAGATCGCACTCGCCGCCCTGATCGCAGATCGGGCAATCCAGCGGGTGGTTGATCAGCAGGAATTCCATCACGCCCTCGCGGGCATGCTTCACCATCGGCGTGTTGGTGAACACTTCCTGGTTTTCCGCCGCCGGCAGCGCGCACGAGGCCTGCGGCTTGGGCGGCCCGGGCTTCACCTCGACCAGGCACATGCGGCAATTGCCCGCGATGCTCAGCCGCTCGTGATAACAGAAACGGGGGATTTCCTTGCCAGCCGCTTCGCACGCCTGGAGCACGGTGGCTCCCTGCGGCACTTCGACCTCGATCCCGTCTACCTTCAGCTTTGGCATTATTCTGCAGCTTCCTGCATGGGGGCGAGCCCGCCGCCCTGACGTTCGGTGATGCGGCGCTCCAGCTCGGGGCGGAAGTGGCGGATGAGGCCCTGGATCGGCCAGGCAGCCGCGTCGCCCAGCGCGCAGATCGTGTGGCCCTCGACCTGCTTGGTGACCTGCTGCAGCATGTCGATCTCGCCGATCTCGGCGTCACCGGTGCGCAGCCGCTCCATCACGCGCCACATCCAGCCGGTGCCCTCGCGGCACGGGGTGCACTGGCCGCAGCTCTCATGCTTGTAGAAGTAGGAGATACGGCTGATCGCGCGGACGATGTCGGTCGACTTGTCCATGACGATGATCGCGGCGGTGCCGAGGCCGGAGCCCACCGCTTTCAGGCCGTCAAAGTCCATCGGCGCATCCATGATGTCCTTCGCTGGCACCAACGGCACCGACGAACCACCCGGAATAACCGCGAGCAGATTGTCCCACCCGCCGCGAATGCCGCCGCAATGCTTCTCGATCAGCTCGCGGAACGGAATGCTCATCGATTCCTCGACGACGCACGGCTTTTCCACATGGCCGCTGATCTGGAACAGCTTGGTGCCGCGGTTGTTCTCCGCGCCGAAGCTGGCGAACCATTCCGCGCCACGCCGCAGGATCGTCGGCGCGACCGCGATGCTCTCGACGTTGTTGACCGTCGTCGGGCAGCCATACAGGCCCGCGCCGGCCGGGAACGGCGGCTTCAGGCGCGGCTGGCCCTTCTTGCCTTCCAGGCTCTCGATCATCGCGGTCTCTTCGCCGCAGATGTACGCGCCGGCGCCACGGTGGACGAAGACGTCGAAGTCATAGCCGGAGCCGCAAGCGTTCTTGCCGACCAGGCCGGCGTCATATGCCTCCTGCACGGCGGCAAACAGCGTCTCGGCCTCGCGGATATATTCGCCGCGGATGTAGATGTAGGCCGCCCGCGCGCGCATCGCGAAGCCCGCGACTAGCGCGCCCTCGATCAGCTTGTGCGGATCGTGGCGGATGATCTCGCGATCCTTGCACGAACCCGGTTCGGATTCGTCGGCGTTGATGACCAGGAAGCTCGGCCGCTCGGGGCTCGGCGTCTTGGGCATGAACGACCATTTGGTGCCGGTCGGGAAGCCCGCACCGCCGCGACCGCGCAGGCCCGAGGCCTTGATCACGTCGATGATCTTGTCCTGGCCAAGCTCCAGCAGCGCCTTGGTATTGTCCCAGTCGCCGCGCTGGCGGGCCGCCTGCAACGTCCACGGCTGATATCCGTAGAGGTTGGTGAAGATGCGGTCCTTGTCCGTCAGGGACGTGATGACGCTCATGCGCTCGCTCCCACGGCAGGGGTGTTCCATTCGTTGCGATAATCGTGGTTCTCGTCGACCATCGCTTTCAGCGTCGTCGGCCCGCCCAACGGCTCCACCGTGTGCCGGCCCGGCTCCTGCGTGCCCGCCTTGGGCTGCTCGCCCCGCGCCAGCGCGTCGAGGATCGCGACCGTACGGTCGTAATCCAGGTCCTCGTAATTGTCGTCGTTGATCTGGACCATCGGTGCGGACGCGCAATTGCCCATGCACTCGACCTCGGTCAGCGTGAACAGGCCGTCGGGCGTCGTCTTGCCCTTGATCAGCCCCTTGTTCTTGCACGCCGCCAGCACGTCGTCCGATCCGCGCAGCATGCACGGCGTCGTCCCGCAGACCTGCACGTGGAACCGGCCGACCGGCGCCAGGTTGAACATGGTGTAGAAGGTCGCGACCTCCAGCACGCGGATGTACGGCACGCCGATCTCGCGCGCGACGAACTCGATCACCGGGATCGGCAGCCACCCTTGCGTGTTCGTCTCCGCCCCAACCTGGCGCTGTGCCAGGTCGAGCAGCGGGATCGACGCCGATTGCTCACGACCCGCCGGATAGCGGGCGAGGATCGCGTTGCGCTTCTCACGGCTTTCGTCAGTCCACTGGAAATTGCCCCAGCGGGCGCGGACCTCTGCCTCGTCGGGGATCTGGGGTGCGTCAGCCATCAGCGGTCACATTCACCAAAAACGATATCCATCGCGCCGAGAATGGCGGTGGTGTCCGCGAGCATGTGGCCGCGGCTCATGAAATCCATTGCCTGCAGGTGGCTGAAGGCGGTCGGACGGATCTTGCAACGGTACGGCTTGTTGGTGCCGTCGGACACCAGATAGACGCCGAACTCACCCTTCGGGCTTTCCGTCGCGACATACACTTCGCCCGCGGGCACGTGATAGCCTTCGGAATACAGCTTGAAGTGGTGGATCAGCGCTTCCATCGACTGCTTCATCTCGCCCCGCTTGGGCGGCACGACCTTGCGATCGAGGCTGGCGATCGGCCCTTCGGGCATTTCCGCCAGACACTGCTTCATGATCCGCGCCGACTGGCGGACCTCCTCCACGCGCACCATGAAGCGGTCGTAGCAATCGCCCTTGGTGCCGACGGGGATTTCGAAATCCATCCGGTCGTACACGTCATACGGCTGCTGCTTGCGCAGGTCCCACGGAATACCCGCGGCGCGGATCATCGGGCCGGAGAAGCCCCAGCGGATCGCATCGTCACGGCTCACCACTGCGATGTCGACGTTGCGCTGCTTGAAGATGCGGTTGTCGGCAACGAGGCTGATCGCATCCTCGAACAGGCGCGGCAGCCGCGTGTCGAGCCATTCGGCGATGTCGGTCAGCAGCTTCAGCGGCACGTCCTGGTGGACGCCGCCGGGCCGGAAGTAATTGTGGTGCATGCGCGCACCGGTCGCGCGCTCGAGGAAGCCGTAGCAATCCTCGCGAATCTCGAACAGCCACAGGTTCGGCGTCATCGCGCCGACGTCCATGACGTGCGAGCCGAGGTTGAGCATATGGTTCGAGATGCGCGTCAGCTCGGCGAAGAACACGCGCAGGTACTGCGCGCGCAGCGGCACCTCGAGGTCAAGCAGCTTCTCGATCGCCAGCACGAACGTGTGCTCCATGCACGCCGGCGAGCAATAATCGAGGCGATCGAAATACGGGATCGCCTGCGCGTAGGTCTTGTATTCGATCAGCTTCTCGGTGCCGCGGTGAAGCAGGCCGACGTGCGGATCGATCCGCTCGACGATCTCGCCGTCCAGCTCCATGACGAGCCGGAGCACGCCGTGCGCCGCCGGGTGCTGCGGGCCGAAGTTGATCGTGTAATTCTGGATCGCCACCTCATCCTGGACATGTCCGCCCTGGAAGGCGTCGGCCAACCGCTCAACCGCGGGGTCGATGGAATCGTTGCGCAGCGTATCGGTCATTGGTTCTGCCCTCCCTTGCCGGGAACGACATCAGGGTCGGATGGCTTTGGCGTCGCGTTCGGATGCGGGTTGCCCGCGCCGGTCTGGGCGGTGCTGGTCGCCGGCTCCTTGGCATAGGGCTGGCTCGGCGCATCGGCCGGCTTGGTCGCGCTCTGGCTGTCGCCCGCCTTGCGGATCACATCGGCGTTGAGCGGCGTCGGCGCACCCTTCGCCTCGGGCAGCGCCGCGCCCTTCTCGTCGCCCGGCAGCACGTATTCCGCGCCTTCCCAGGGACTCGTGAAGTCAAACGTGCGGAAATCCTGCGCCAGCTTCACCGGCTCATAGACGACGCGCTTCACCTCTTCCGAATAGCGCATCTCGACGAACCCGGTCAGCGGGAAGTCCTTGCGCTGGGGGTGCCCTCGAAAGCCATAGTCGGTCAGGATGCGGCGCAGGTCGCGGTTGCCAGCGAACAGCACGCCGTACATGTCGTACACTTCGCGCTCATACCAGCCGGCGACCGGCCACAGCTCGGTTACGGTCGGCACCGGCGTATCCTCGCTGGCGGTGACATGGACGTGCAGGCGATGATTGCGGGTCAGCGACAGGAGGCAATAGACCACCTCGAACCGCTCCTCGCCGCGGTCGGGATAATCGACCCCGGCAATGTCCATCAGCTGCTGGTATTCAAGGCCCGGCGTATCACGCAGCGCCGTCAGCGCGGCGATCAGGTGATCGCGGTGGACGTGCAGCTGGATCTCACCGACATGCGCGAACGCATCGACCAGCCCGTTCGGAATGGCGGCGCGCGCCGCCTCCAGCGTCGCGTCGTTGAGCTCAGCGGCCCAGCGGGGTGCAGGCGCCCTCACCGTTCGATGCTCCCCGAACGGCGGATCTTCCGCTGCAGCTGCATGATCCCGTACAGCAGCGCCTCGGCGGTCGGCGGGCAGCCCGGGACATAGATGTCGACCGGCACCACACGGTCGCAACCGCGCACGACGCTGTAGCTATAATGGTAATAGCCGCCGCCGTTCGCGCACGACCCCATCGAGATCACGTACTTGGGCTCCGACATCTGGTCGTACACGCGGCGCAGCGCGGGAGCCATCTTGTTGCAGAGCGTACCCGCGACGATCATCACGTCCGACTGGCGCGGGGACGCGCGCGGCGCGGCACCGAAGCGCTCCAGGTCGTAGCGCGGCATGTTGACGTGGATCATCTCCACCGCGCAGCAGGCGAGGCCGAACGTCATCCACCACAGCGAGCCCGTGCGGGCCCACTGGAACAATTCCTCGGTCGACGTGACGAGGAAACCCTTGTCGGTCAGCTCGCCGTTCAGATCGTTGAAGAAACCGGGATCGGGCTGAACGAGGCCCGTTCCACTGGAGATCGCGCGGGCATCGCGCGGCAATTCAACGGGGCCGGAGTGCATGGTCATTCCCAATCCAGTGCGCCTGTCTTCCAGGCGTAGACGAGCCCGAGCGCGAGCTCGCCGATGAAGATCATCATGCTGACCCAGGCAGTCCAGCCCAGGTCGAACACGCTTACCGCCCAGGGAAATAGGAACGCGGCTTCGAGATCAAAGATGATAAAAAGGATTGCAACCAGATAGAAACGCACGTCAAATTGCGCGCGGCTATCCTCGAACGCGGGGAAACCGCATTCATATTCGCTCAGCTTCTCGGGCGTGGGCTTGTACGAACCGGTGACTCGCGAAATCGCCATCGGCAGGAAAACGAACGCCGTCGACAGCACCAGCGCAACCGCGAGGAACATCAGAATCGGCAGATATTGCGACAGGTCGACCATGGCGCTTTCTCGGGCTGCTCTCGCATGTGCGATTGAAAAATTCGCGGTCGCTTTAGGCCTCGCGGCCCCTCGGGGCAAGGCATGGGGCCCTTGAGAATCACTCGCAGAACCGCGGGGTGGTCGATGCTCGCCGCATCGGCTAGCAGCCGCCATTGATGGCAAGGCTGAACCCGACCGAGGAACGAGCGGTGGCGCACGCGGCGCAATCCCCCATGCTCGCCCGCACCCGCGCCTGGTCGGCGGTGAACAGCGGCACCGCAAACCTCGCCGGCCTCGCGACCGTCGCGGACATGCTGGCCGAGGCCCTGTCTGCGCTCCCGGGCAAGGTGACGTTGGTTGCGCCTGCCGCGGCGGAGCGGGTGACCCCCGACGGCGCCGTCCGCGCGATCGACCATGGCCGGCACCTTCATCTCGCGGTGCGTCCCGATGCGCCGCGCCGGCTGCTGCTGACCGGGCATATGGACACCGTCTATCCGGCCGACCACCCCTTCCAGACGCTCGTCGATCGTCCTGACGGCACGATCAACGGCCCCGGCGTTGCCGACATGAAGGGCGGGCTGGCGGTGATGATCGCCGCACTGGAGGGGATCGAGGCGGTCGGCTGCCCGATCGGCTATGACGTGGTCATCAATTCGGACGAGGAAACCGGCTCCTTCTCCTCCGCTGCGCTGATCGAAGCGGCCGCACGGGGCAAGCTCGCCGCGCTCACCTATGAACCCGCCCTCCCCGACGGCACACTTGCCGGCGCGCGCGGCGGCACGGGCAATTTCTCGATCGTCGTGCGCGGCCGCGCGGCCCATGCGGGGCGCAATCCGGAGGAGGGCCGCAACGCGGTCGTCGCCGCCGCCGCCATCGCGCTTCGCCTCGACGCGGCAAAAAGCCCGCGCCTCTCGGTCAATCCCGCGCGCATCGATGGCGGCGGCCCCAACAATGTCGTGCCCGACCTTGCCGTCCTGCGCGTCAATTTCCGACCCAAGGATGCCGACGAGATCGCCCGTGCGCGACAGGCGATCGACGAGGCGGTCGCTGCCGTCACCACCGCGCACGACGTGGCCGTAGAGGTGCACGGCAGCTTCAATCGCCCGCCCAAGCCGATCGACGCGCAGGCGGCGCGCCTGTTCGATCTGGTGCGCCGCACCGGCGCCGATCTCGACCTGTCGATTGCCTGGCGCGACACCGGCGGGGTGTGCGACGGCAACAATATCGCCGCGGTCGGCACGCCGGTCATCGACACGATGGGGGTGCGCGGCGGCGGGATCCATTCACCTGAGGAATTCCTGATCGTCGATAGCCTGGCCGAACGCGCCGCGCTGTCGGCGGTCACCATCTTGCGACTGGCTGAGGAGGGTTTGTGACATTTGTTGTCCGGGCGGCACGTGATGAAGATCTTGCGCATCTCTATGAGATGGCAAAGCTGACCGGCGGCGGATTCACCAATCTCCCCCCCGACCGCCGCGCGCTGAAGGCGAAGCTCGATCGCAGCCACGCCGCCTTTGCCCGTGATGAGCCGACGGTGGAGGATGAACTGTTCGTCCTCATCCTCGAAAACACCGCCACCGGCGACGTGCGCGGTACCTGCCAGATCTTCACCCAGGTTGGCCAGAAACACCCCTTCTACAGCTACCGCATCAGCACGCTGACCCAGCACAGCCGCGAACTCGACCGCACCTTCCGCGCGGAGATGCTGTCGCTGACCACCGATCTGGAGGGGTCGAGCGAGGTCGGCGGCCTGTTCCTCCACCCGGGGGAGCGCGCCGGCGGGCTCGGCCTGCTGCTCGCGCGCAGCCGCTACCTCTTTATCCGGGCGCATCGCGCGCGCTT
Source organism: Sphingomonas sp. ABOLG (assembly GCF_003950435.1). Classification (NCBI taxonomy): domain Bacteria; kingdom Pseudomonadati; phylum Pseudomonadota; class Alphaproteobacteria; order Sphingomonadales; family Sphingomonadaceae; genus Sphingomonas; species Sphingomonas sp. ABOLG. The sequence continues at coordinate 79,773 of NZ_QQWW01000001.1, read as the reverse complement.
CGGCGATCGCGTGCTGGCGGAGCTTCGCGGCGTGATCGACGAAGCGGGCGGCTCGCCCTTCTGGGACGGCCTCGCCGGGCGCTTCTTCGGCATGAACTTCCAGGAGGCGGACGCCTTCAATGCCATCAACGGCCACCAGTTCATCGCCGATTTGATGCCCAAGCATCCGATCTATACCGCGATGCTGTCCGAAAGCGCGCGCGCCGCGATCGGCATGCCCCACCCCTCAGGCCGCGCCGCGATGCGGATGCTGGAAAACGAAGGGTTCGCCTTCGAAAAATATATCGACATCTTTGATGGCGGCCCGACCATGACCGCGCGGATCGATGCCGTGCGCTCGGTCCGTGAGGCAAAGGAAGCGGCCGTCATTGCCGCCAACGCCGATGCCGGCATCGAATCGCTGGTGGCGCATGGCCACCTGTCCGATTTCCGCTGCGCCTTCGGCACGGTGGCGCCGCAGGACGCGGGCGTTGCCCTCGATCCGGCCTGCGCCGCCGCGATCCACGCGCAGGACGGCGACAAGGTCCTGCACGTCGAACGGATCTGAACCCATCTGGCGAGAGGAACGCGGCGCATGATTCAGGAGATCAACTTCGACGGCATCGTCGGTCCCAGCCACAATTATGCCGGGCTCAGCCCCGGCAACCTCGCCGCCGCGCGCAATGCCGGCGCGACCTCGCATCCCCGTGCCGCCGCGCTGCAGGGGATCGAGAAGATGCGCCGCAACCTGGCGCTCGGGCTGACGCAGGGCGTCCTTCTCCCCCATCCCCGCCCCGACCACCGCTGGCTCGCCGCGCTGAACAGCGATTATGCCACCGCGCGCCCGCATCTTCAGGCGCGGGCCTTTTCCGCCTCGCCGATGTGGGCGGCCAACGCCGCCACCGTCTCCCCCGCCGCCGATTGCGCCGATCGCCGCTGCCACCTCACCGTCGCCAACCTCGTCACCATGCCGCATCGCAGCCACGAATGGCCGGTGACGCTGGCGCAGCTTCGCCTCGCCTTCGCCGACAGCGCCTTTGTCGTTCATCCGCCGATCCCCGCCCCATTTGGTGACGAGGGCGCGGCCAATCACATGCGGCTATGCGCCGCGCATGACGCGCCGGGCGTGGAGGTCTTCGTCTATGGCGAAAGCAGCGGCCCCTTCCCCGCCCGCCAGAATCGTGAGGCGAGCGAGGCGATCGCGCGCGGCCACCGCCTCGATCCCGCGCGCACCCTGTTCGTGCAGCAGTCTGAGGCCGCGATCGCTGCCGGTGCGTTCCACAATGACGTGGTCGCCGTCGCCAACGAACGCACGCTCTTCAGCCACGAACACGCCTTCGCTAACCCCGCGGCCTTCTACGCGGACCTTCGCCGCCTCCTGCCCGAGGCAGAGATCGTCGAGGTGCCCGCGGCACAGGTCAGCCTCGCAGAGGCTATTCAGTCCTACCTCTTCAACGCCCAGCTCGTCACCGTGCCCGGCGGCGGACAGACGCTGGTCGTCCCCGGCGAGGCGCGCGACAGCGCCCCCGTCTGGTCGTGGCTGCAGGATCATCTCGCCAGCAACGGCCCGATCCGCGCGGTGGAGGTCGTCGACGTGCGCGAATCCATGGCCAATGGCGGCGGCCCCGCCTGTCTGCGGCTGCGCGTGGTGTGCGATCCCGCGACGGTCGATCCGCGCTTCCTGGTCGATGCGGCAAAACTCGATTCCATCGCCGATGTGATCGCGGCGCACTGGCCGGAGGAAATCGCCTTCGACCGGATCGGCGATCCGGCGTTGCTTGCTCAGGTGGAAACGGCCCACCGCGCGCTGCACGAGGCACTCGATCTTGTAAGGTTAATTGACAGTTAACTCTTAGCCGACGTCCATAAGTGGCGGATTTGCGCCGCTGGTCCGAAACTTGCTGATGTTTCAGCATGTTCGCTCGTCTCGCTCGCCTCTTCACGATCAAGACCAAGTTCGAGGCGTTCGTCGTCATCTACGGCCTCGGCCTTGGCGCAACCGAACGCGGCGTTCACTATCTTCAGGATTATCCCGGTCCCGCCGGCTGGCTGCTCTTCTCGGTCTGCCCGATCGCCGTCTTCATGGCCGGCGCGCGCATCCTCGATTCTGTCGAACGCAGCGCCGAATAGGCCGTTTTGAGGCCGTAATCAGGGATGAAGCAGCGGCAGGATCGACGCATAATCGTCGGTCCAGCCTGCACCCGCCCCCGCCTGGTCGATCGCCACCCACCCAGTGCCATAGCCCTTCAGTGCGTCGATCACCCCCGGATCACGCGACAGCGCGATCCAGTGCGACAGCGATGCGCCATCCTCGTTCAGCGGCGGCCGGTCCATCAGCTCGATCGCCTGCCATCCGCCCGCCCGCGCCGCCGCCGCGACGATCGGCGTCAGGTCCATGTAGCGGTTGGAGATATGCACCAGCAGCAACCCCTTGGGCTGCAGCGCGCGGCCGTAATCGGCAAAGGCTTCGCGCGTCAGCAGGTGGATCGGCACCGCATCCGACGAAAAGGCGTCAAGCGCGAGGAGGTCGAACGATTGCGGCCGCGCCGCCGCGATCGACACGCGCGCATCCCCGATCACCGTCTGCGCGTCGGGCGTACAGGTGCGCAGGAACGAGAACCGCGTCCGGGCGAGGTCGGCGACCACCGGATCGATTTCGAAGAACGTCCAATATTGCGTCGGCAGCGCATAGCAGGCGAGCGTGCCCGTCCCCAGCCCGACGACGCCGATCCGCCCCTCCGGTCCGTACAGCGCCGGCGCAATGGTCAGCGCGCGGCCAACGCCCGAGGATGGCGTATAATAGGTCGTCGGCTGCTGCTCGCGCTCGGGTGATCCCAGCAGCTGGACGCCGTGCAGCGTCGTGCCATGCGCCAGCGTGCGCTCATCGGCCCGCTCGGACAAAGTATAAACACCGAAATAGCTGCGCGTGCGGATGTCGCCCGCCGCCGTGATGCGCAGCGCGTTGATCCCGCCGAACAGCAGCAGCGATACCGCCAGCACCGTGACATAGGCCGCGCGCACGCCGATCGACGCCAGCCCCACCACCGCGATCACCGCAAAGATCAGCCCAGGGCTGTCCTCGCCAAACCACGCCGGCGGCCCCCATTCGCGCAGCATCAGCAGCAGCGCGCAGATCGCGCCCACCACGGCCAGCGCCGGAATGCCCCGGCCGCGCCGCCACAGCGCCTGCAGCGGCGGCAGCAGGATCGATTGCGGCACCAGCGCGCCCGCCGCCAGGATCAGCAGCGGATATTCCCATGTCCAGTCGAACAGTCCCGGCGCGATCAGCCCGGCGAACAGCCCGCCCAGCGCCCCGCCGACCGACATGGCCAGGTAGAAACCCGTCAGCCGCTGCGGCGCGGGGCGCAACCGGTACATCGCGGTATGCAGCGCCACCGCGACCATGAACAGCAGCGCCAGCGCCAGCAGCAGCCCCAGCGCGGGCTCCAGCGTGAACCCGCCGATCATCACCCCGCCGAACAGGATGATGGTGATCGGCGCCACGCTCGTGATGAAATCGGCCGGCGCGCGCCGGTCGGCAAAGGCGATGCTGAAGCTGAGGAGGTACAGCCCCAGCGGCAGCACCCACAGCAGCGGCATGGCGACGATGTCGGTGGTGATATAGGTCGACGTCGCCAGCATCAGCCCCGACGGGACCAGCGCCAGTGCGATCCACATCGCGATCCGCCGCCAGCCCGGCGGCGTATCTTCGGCGACGGGCTCTGCACGCTGCACCGCCGCGTTGGGTAGCCGCCACGCAATCGCGGCGACCAGCGCGATCAGCAGCAAATACCCGCCCGTCCACAGCCACCTTTGCCCGGCCACCGACACCAGCGGCTCGACCAGCAACGGATAGGCAAGCAGCCCGGCAAAGCTGCCAAGGTTCGACGCGGCATACAGCCGATAGGGGTCCTGCCCCGGCCGCGCCGCGGCGAACCAGCGCTGGATCAGCGGCGCCTGCGCCGACACCGCGACAAACAATGGCCCGATGGACGCGGCGAGCAGCCAAGGCACCCACAATTCGGGCGCCGTCCCGCTCGGCAGCGTCCAGCCGAGCACCCCGATCGGCAGCCACAGGCTGGCGATCGCCAGCAGCCCCAGGTGCACCGCCGCCTGCCGCCGCACCGGCAACCGGTCCAGCGCATGGGCATAGCCATAGCCGGCGAGCAGCAGCGCCTGGTACACCAGCATCGCCGAGTTCCACACCGCCGGCGCGCCGCCCAGCCGCGGCAGCGCGATCCGCGCCACCATCGGCTGGACCAGGAACAACAGGAACGATCCCGCCAGGATCGTCAGGACGTAAAGCGCACGGCCTGCGCGCTGCGGCTCAGCCATGCGCCGGGCGATCGGTCGCGATCACGGGCGCACGATCTGGTAGGTCACCGTGTCGCGCCGCGGGTCTTCAGCGTCGAACAGCGGGTGATCGAAATCGAGCGCTGGGTCGTGCGCCATGCCCAGCCGCTCCATCAGCGCCCGGCTCCGCCCGTTCTGCCGCGCGGTGATCGCGACGATCGCATCCTCGTGCCGCGCTTGCCAGCCCCAGGCGATGATCGCGCCCGCCGCCTCGCGCGCATAGCCCGCGCCCCACCAGGGGGTCGCCAGCATCCAGCCGATCTCCAGCATCCCCGCGATCGGCGTATCGGGCGCGCCGGGCTTCAGCCCGCAAAATCCGATCGTCTCACCACTCCCGCGCTCCACAACCGCGCGAAAGCCGAGCGGCGCGTAGCTCGCGTGCCGCTGCAGCGCCATGTCGCTCGCTGCCGTGTCCTTCACCGGGCCGAGATCCGCCATCACCGCCGGGTCCGCCCACATCGCATGCAGCGGCGCGCGGTCGCGCGCTTCCGGCACGCGCAGGATCAGGCGGTCGGTCTCGATCACGCGGTCAGCAGCCTCGCGGCATGGACGGCGTGATAGGTCAGCACGCCCGAACAGCCGGCGCGCTTGAACGCGGTCAGCGTTTCGATCACCATCGCATCGCGATCCGCCGCGCCCGCCGCGACCGCCGCCTCGATCATCGCATATTCGCCCGACACCTGATACGCGAACACCGGCACCTCGAACCGCTCCTTCACGCGGCGCGCAATGTCGAGATACGGCAGCCCCGGCTTCACCATCACGCTGTCGGCACCCTCTGCCAGGTCCAACGCCACCTCGCGCAGCGCCTCCTCGGCGTTGCCATAATCCATCTGATACGTCTTCTTGTCGCCCTTCAGCAGCCCGCGGCTGCCCACCGCATCGCGGAACGGGCCGTAGAAGGCGCTGGCATATTTGGCGGCATAGGCCATGATCTGGACGTTGGCATGCCCGGTCGCCTCCAGCGCAGTGCGGATCGTGCCGATGCGGCCGTCCATCATGTCCGACGGTGCGATGATATCCGCCCCCGCTGCCGCCTGGTTCAGCGACTGGCCCACCAGCAATTCGACCGTCGCATCGTTCAGCACATAGCCCGCCTCATCGACCAGCCCGTCATGCCCGTGCGCGGTATAGGGGTCGAGCGCGACGTCGGTCAGGATTCCGATGTCGGGCACCGCATCCTTCACCGCACGGATCGCGCGGCACATGAGGTTGTCGGGATTGAGCGCCTCGCGCCCATCCTCGCTGCGCAGATGGCCCGGCGTGTTGGGGAACAGGGCAAGGCAGGGAATGCCCAGTGCCTGCGCCTCGCGAGCGCGCTCGACGATCAGGTCGACCGACCAGCGCGACACGCCCGGCAGGCTCGCAATCGGCTCCTCCACGCCTTCCCCGTCAGCGATGAACAGCGGCCAGATCAGGTCGGCCGGGGTCAGCATCGTCTCGCGATACAGCCGGCGGCTCCAGTCCGCGGCGCGGGTACGGCGAAGACGAATGGCGGGAAAGGATGCACTCATGGCGATGGCATGTGCGCCGCGTCGCGCGACCGCGCAAGCGTTACGGGGGCGAAACCGCGCTTCGTGCGTTGCGGCGTCATGAGCGAAATCCGGTCCGCGGCCCTGATCGTCAACGCCAAGTCGCGCAAGGGGCAGAAGCTGTTCCGCCGCGCCTGCAAACGACTGGAGGTGCTGCCCTTCCCGGTCGATGCCCATGCCGTGGAGGATCCCGACAAACTCGAACAGACGATCGATGCCGCGCTCGCCAAGAAGCCCGATCTCGTCATCCTGGGCGGCGGCGACGGCACCGTCAGCGGGCTAGTCGACCGGCTGGTGGGGGAGGACGTGATCCTCGGTGTGCTGCCGCTCGGCACCGCGAACAGTTTCGCGCGCACGCTTGGCCTGCCGCTCGACATCGACGGGGCAATCGACGTGCTGGCGAACGGCGTGCCGCGGCGCATCGACCTCGGCATGATCGACAATGATTATTTCGCCAATTGCGCCGCCATGGGCCTGTCGCCGCAAATCGCGGAGACGGTGCCGCACAATCTGAAGAAGTTCATGGGCCGCATCGGCTATCTCGGCTGGGCGGGGCTGCAATATCTGAAATTCCGCCCCTTCATCCTCACCGTCGACGATGGCGTTGAGGAAAAACGGATGCGCGTGGTCGAGGTGCGCATATCCAACGGCCCCTATCATGGCGGCACCTGGCTGGTGGACGAGGCGCATGTCGATTCGGGCCAGATCGTCGTTCAGGCGGTCACTGGCCGTTATCGCCGGACGCTGGTGAAGAACTGGTTCGCCAGCTTCTTCGGCCTCGATGCGCGGCATCAGGACACGATCACCTTCACCGGCAAGGACCTGAAGATCTCGACCCGGCCCAGCCTGCCGATCTCGATCGATGGAGAGGTGCTGGCGCATACGCCGGTCCGCGCGCGGATCGCCGCCGGGGCGATCCGTGTCATGGCCCCGCGCGATCCCGATACACCGCACGGGTAGGGCCCGTCAGGGCACCGGCTTCAGGCTTCCCGCCGGCTCGATATCGGCATGGCTGCGCTCATCGGAATGGCTTTCCGGCACCAGCAGCCCGCCCTCGCGCCACCCGCCATAACGGTAATAGAGCGCCGCCAGCAGCAGGTTGGCACCCGAGCCCACGGGAAAACTCCACCACAAGGCGTCCGGGCCGATGATCGGCAGCAAGGCAAAGGCAACGCCCAGCCGCACCGGGAACATCGCGATCGTCATGATCGCCAGCGGGCCCCAGACGGCGCCATTGGCGCGGATCACCCCGAACAGCACCATCGTCCCGCCGAACATGATGAAGCCCCAGGTGGCCAGCAGGTTGATATGCTGCGCGATCGGCAGCACCGGGCTGGCCCCGGGAATGAACAGGCCGATGATGACGGTGTCGAGCACCAGCACCAGCACGACGGTCGCCGCGGTGATCGCGACATTGTAGATGATGCCCGCCCGCGTGATCTGCGCGACCCGGTCCCACCGCCCGGCACCGATATTCTGCGCCGCCATCGCCGATACCGCCGCGCCGATCGCCATCGCCGGCATCTGCACATAGCCCCACAGTTGCTGGACGATGCCGTACGCCGCCACGGTGTCGATCCCGTTGCGATTGACCAGCCCGACCATGGCGAGCGCGGAGACGGACAGCACCAGCATCTGCGCGCCGATCGGAACGCCCTTGCCAACGATCGTGCGCACCAGTGTCGGTTCGGGCAGGATGTAGCGTATCTCCTCGCCCTTCAGCCGCAGCGGCAGGTCGCGCCACGCGATCCACGCCACCAGGGCGCCCAGCGCGACGATATTGGCGATCAGCGTCGCGGTGGCCGACCCGGCGATGCCCATGCGCGGAAACGGCCCGATTCCGGCGATCAGCAGCGGGTTCATCACCGCATCGATCAGCACCGCCAGCCCCATGAACCACAAGGGCGTTACTGAATCCCCGGTGCCGCGCAGCCCCATGAACATCAGCACCAGCAGCATCGACGGCGGCAGCGCGAGGAAGATGACGCGCAAGTAATCCAGCGCCGGCTCGAAGGCATCGGGCGGGGTGGCAAGCGCGGTCAGGATCTGCGGCGCATAGACCCAGCCGAGCGCGCCGACGGTGATCGACCCCATCAGCACCAAGCCGATCGCCGACCCGAACGCGCGCCGCGCGGCGTCGACGTCGCGCCGGCCCCAGCTTTGCCCGACGATGATCGTCGCCGCCATGCCGAAGCCGAAGACCGCGCCGAACATCAGGAACATGATGATATTGGCGTTGGACGTCGCCGCCAGCGCCCCTTCGCCCAGGAAGCGCCCGACCCAGATCGCGTTGATCGATCCGTTCAGCGACTGGAGCACGTTGGAGGCCAGCGTTGGCAGTGCGAACATCAGCAGCGCCGATCCGATCGGCCCCGTCGTCAGATCGCGCTGACCGGGGCGGCCGTGCACATGGGCGACCGGTTCATCCATCTCGCCCCGCTCCCTCAACGCTGGCGCCGGCTTGTCGCCGGTCATATGCTGTTTCTTGCGGCATCCCGCGCGCCGCGACAAGCCAGCGGCGACGCGCCAACGGTGAAATCATGCGCGGGCGGGGTTGCCCGCTGCCGGCGGGTCAGTCCGCGCTGACCGGCGCCACGCCCAGACGAGGGATGTCGATCGCCGGGCAGCGGTCCATCACCACCTTGAGCCCGGCCTGTTCGGCGCGCGCCGCCGCCTCGTTGTTGACCACGCCCAATTGCATCCACACCGCCTTGGCGCCCGCCGCAATCGCCTCGTCCACCGCCTCGCCGGCGGCCTCGGGCCGGCGGAAGATGTCGACCATGTCGATCGGCTCGCCGATCTGCGACAGCTCGCGAAAGACATATTCGCCGTGGACATGTTCGCCGGTGATCTGCGGGTTCACCGGGATCACGCGATAGCCATGATCCTGCAGCTTCTTCATCACGCCATAGCTTGGCCGGTCGGGACGGTCGGAGGCGCCGATCAGCGCGATGGTGCGGGTTTCCTCGAGCAGCGCCTTGATATCAGCATCGGCGGTCAGCGGCATGAAACGGCCTTTCGTCGGGTGGTCCGCCCGTGCCGCCGCCTGGTGCATGCGGCACGACCGGTGCTTTCCTAACGCCCGCCGCCGCCGCTGGTTTCCAGCCACCGCGCCACCGCTTCGCCCAGCGGGCGGAACACGGTGTCGTCGGGCCGCGCCGCCGGCGGCTCGCCGGCGTCCGACGCGGTGCGGATATCGATCGTCAGCGGCACCCGGCCCAGGAACGGCACGCCCAGCTCCGCCGCCGCCGCCTCAGCGCCGCCACAGCCGAACGGGTCCGACACTTCGCCGCAATGCGGGCAGGCATAGCCGGCCATGTTCTCAATGAGGCCGATGATCGGGATCCCCGCTTTGCCGAACAGGTCGATCGCGCGGCGCGCATCGATCAGCGCCAGGTCCTGCGGCGTCGACACGATCACCGCGCCCGCCGGGCGATATTTCTGGATCATCGTCAGCTGCACGTCGCCCGTGCCCGGCGGCAGGTCGAGCACCAGCGTATCGGTCGCGCCCCAGTCCGCCTCGACCAGCTGCCCCAGCGCGCCCGCCGCCATCGGCCCGCGCCACGCGATCGCCTTGCCCGGCTCGATCAGCTGCCCCATCGACAGCATCGGCACGCCATAAGGCGTCGGCACCGGCAGCAGCACCTTGTCCTTCGCCTGCGGCCGCTCGCCCTCCGCCGCCATCAGCCGCGGCTGCGACGGGCCGTAGATATCGGCATCGACCAGCCCGACGCGCCGCCCGGCATGACGAAGCGCGATGGCAAGGTTCGCCGACACGGTCGACTTGCCCACCCCGCCCTTGCCGCTCGCTACCGCGATCAGCCGGCGTGTCGCGCGCTCCGCCGTCACCACGACGCGCCCGTTCGGCCCGATCGCCATCCGCACCGCCGCTTCCATCGCATCACGCGCCTTGGCGTCGAGCCCGGTCGCGTCCAGCACCACGCCGATCCGGTCGCCTTCCACCCGCACGCTCGCACGCTCGCCGGCGACCGCGGCCACCGCCTGTTTTGCCTCTTTCTCGTCCATGCCGCGGCCCGATACGCCCTTCGGTCGCGCGGGGCACTGTTTTTCGCGCGTCGTGTACCTATAAAGACCCTATGACCATGATGCCGCAGTGGCTGCGCCGACCGCCTATCCTGATGAACGATTCCTCCAATGGCCCATGGGGCAACGGCGGCAGCGACGATACCAACGCCGGCCCGCGCAATCCTTGGGCGGTGCCGCCCGGCGGACGCAAGGGCGCGCCAAAGGCGACCGCGCTCGACGAATTCCTGAAACGCGCTCGTGGCGGCGGTTCGGGTGGCGGCGGCGGCGGTGGGCCGCAGATGCCGCTCGGCGCCAATTCGCGTAACCTGTGGCTGATCGGCGCCGCGCTGATCGTCGCGGCCTGGATCCTGTTCACCTCGGTCCATCAGATCGGCCCGCAGCAGCGCGGCGTGGTGACGTTCCTCGGCCGCTATTCGGGCATGCTCGATCCGGGCATCCGCCTCACCCTGCCCGCCCCGCTCGTGTCGGTGCAAAAGGTCGACGTGGAGGCGGTGCGCGTCGACGAATTCCCCCGCGACGGCAGCGAAAACGTGCTGACCGGCGACCAGAACATCCTCGACCTCGCCTACACCGTGCGCTGGCGCGTCGATAACCCGCGCGACTTCGTGTTCGAGATCAAGGACCCGGTCGAAACCGTCCGCGCCACCGCCGAAAGCGCGATGCGCGCGGTGCTCGCGACGACGACGCTCAACGAGGCGATCGGCGCCGGCCGTACCAACATCGAGGCGCGCGTCGCCCAGATGATGCAGCAGATCCTGAACGAATATCACGCCGGCGTGCGCGTCCAGGGCGTCTCGATCCGCCAGGCCGCCGCCCCCGCCAGCCTGATCGACGATTTCAACGCCGTCACCGCCGCCCAGCAGGAAGCGGTCGGCAATCTTAACAATGCGCGCAGCTATTCGGAGCAGGTGATCGCCCGCGCCCAGGGTGAGGCCGCGGCGTTCGACAAGGTCTACGAACAGTATCGCCTTGCGCCGGAGGTGACCCGCCGCCGCATGTATTATGAAACCATGGAGGCCGTGCTGGCCAAGACTGACAAGACGATTGTTGAAACCCCCGGCGTTTCTCCGCTGCTGCCGCTCGACCGTGCACGCAAGCTGACCGAGCCGCAGACCGGTGCGGCGGCGGCGGCAACGCCCGCCCCGGCGGCGGAGGCCGGCCGATGAGCGCGCTGTTCCGCAATCCCGTCGCGGTCGGCTTCGCCGCGCTCGGCGCGGTGATCGTCGGCGCCGCCAGCTTCGCGATCGTGCCGGAGACGAAGCAGGCGGTGATCCTGCGCCTCAACAATCCGATCCGCTTGGTGAACCAGTGGCAGAACGATCAGGTGATCGGGCGCACCGGCGCCGGCCTGATCGCGCGCGTGCCGTTCATCGACAAGATCGTGTGGATCGACAAGCGCGTGCTCGACGCCGATCTCGACAATACGCTGGTGCTGTCGACCGATCAGCTGCGACTGAACGTGGACGCCTTCGCGCGCTTCCGCATCGTCGATCCGCTGCGCGCGGTCACCTCGACCGGCAGCACGTCGAACACCGAGGAACGCGTGGCGGATCAGCTTCGCCCGCTGCTCGGCACGGCGCTGCGCAACGAACTGGGCAAGGTGCCCTTCGCCGTCCTGCTCAGCCCCGAGCGGGGCAAGGTGATGGACGCAATCCAGGCCTCGCTGCAACGCGACGCGCGCCAATATGGCGCGGCGATCGTCGACGTCCGGATCAAGCATGCCGACCTCCCCGATGGCAGCCCGCTCGACAGCGCGCTGCAGCGGATGCGCACCGCGCGCCAGCAGGAGGCGAATACGATCCGGGCGCAGGGTCAGAAGCAGGCGCAGATCGTGCGCGCGGAGGCGGATGCCCGCGCCGCGAGCATCTATGCCGACGCCTTCAGCAAGGATCCCAAGTTCTACGATTTCTACCGGGCGATGCAGTCCTACCGCCACACCTTCGGTGCTGACGGAAATGCGCGGCCGGAAGGATCGACGAATATTATAATGAGCCGGGACAATGCCTATCTGAAGGAATTCAACGGGCGCTGACCTGATGTCGCGCAAGCGCAACGGGAAAGCGGCCGGTTCGTTCACATTCAAACGCCGTTCATCGACCCGGCGGCATTGGAAACTTGGTCCGGTCCTGCCGGACAAACGAGAGGAACATGACGATCGTGCGTTACGCCTATGCGCTTACTGGCGCTCTTCTCCTCGGCGGCACTGCCGCTTCGCTTGCCTTGCAGCACCCTGCCTCTGCGCAGAGCGCGCAGAACGAGCCGGGGACGATGCAGGCATCGGCGCCGCGCGCCGGCGCGCCGATGAGCTTTGCCGACCTGGTCGCAAAACTTCAGCCGGCGGTTGTCAACATTTCCACCGATCAGAAGGTGACGGTGGCGCAGCCCGCCAATCCGTTCGCCGGCACGCCCTTCGCCGAATTGTTCGGCCAGTTCGGCGGTCGCGGCGGGCAGAATGGCGCGCCGATCACGCGTGAGGCGCAGTCGCTCGGCTCGGGCTTCATCATCTCGCCGGACGGCTATGTCGTCACCAACAACCACGTCGTCGCGCCGGGCAACCGCCAGGCGACGGTGGAGGCGATCCGCGTCACGCTGCCCGATCGCAAGGAATATGTGGCGAAGCTCGTCGGCCGCGACACCGCGTCCGACCTCGCACTGCTGAAGATCGATGCTCCGGGCCCGCTGCCCTATGTGCGCTTCGGCGATTCGGCGCGCGCGCGTGTCGGTGACTGGGTGGTCGCGATCGGCAACCCGTTCGGCCTTGGCGGCACCGTCACCGCCGGCATCGTCTCGGCGGTTCACCGCGTGACGGGCCAGGGCGGCGCCAACGATCGCTTCATTCAGACCGACGCCTCGATCAACCAGGGCAATTCGGGCGGCCCGATGTTCAACCTGAACGGCGAAGTGATCGGCATCAACAGCCAGATCTTCTCGCAGTCGGGCGGCAATATCGGCATCGGCTTCGCCATTCCGGCGGAGGACGCAAAGCCGATCATCGACACGCTGATGAAGGGCAAGCCGGTTCAGCGCGGCTATATCGGCGTGCAGATCCAGCCGCTGAACGACGACATCGCCGCGGCGCTCGGCCTGCCGAAGAATTCGGGTGAGATCATCGCCCGCGCCGAGCCGGGTGGCCCGGCGGCCAAGGGCGGCCTGCGCGCCGGTGACGTCGTCACCCGCGTCAACGGCGAGCAGGTCACGCCGGAAACGACCTTGTCCTACCTCGTCGCCAATGTCGCGCCGGGCCAGCAGGCAAAGCTCGACGTGATCCGTGACGGCAAGCCGACCACGGTCACCGTGACCACCACGGTGCGTCCGGCCGAGGAGCAGCTCGCCCAGCAGCTCGGCGGCGGCGACGACAGCTTCGGCGAGGATAGTGAGGGACCCGCCGTTCCGGCCTCGAACAGCATCGGCGTGACGGTGCAGCCGCTCACTCCGACGATCGCCCGTCAGGTCGGTGTCGATTCCACCGTGCAGGGCGCAGTGATTTCGGCCGTCGATCCCTCCAGCGACGCCGGCCGCAAGCTGCGCCGCGGCGACGTGATCGTCTCAATCAACTCGACGCCGGTGCGCACCGCGGCCGATATCGCCCGCGGCGTTCAGGCGGCCAAGTCGGCCAACCGTCCGCAGGTGCTGCTGTCGGTCGTGCGCGGGCGCAACCCCCCGGCGTTCATCGCGGTGAAGATCAAGTAATCACCACCGCGTGATGAACTGAAAAAGGGGCCTCGCACCGATGGTGCGGGGCCTTTTTTTGGTTGAACGATGCTCGCCGCGCTCACGCCACATGCGCTAGGCGGGAACGATACGGACGGGAGGTCAGCATGGGCGACGGCATCTTCATCGGCGCGGCTTCGGGCGGCACGTCGCCGCAATATCTCAGCCTGCGCCTCGCCAACCGTCACGGGCTGATCGCCGGCGCCACTGGCACCGGCAAGACGGTGACCGTGCACGGCATCATCGAAGGCTTCTCGGCCGCCGGCGTCCCCTGCTTTGTCGCCGACGTGAAGGGCGATCTCGCCGGCCTCGCCATGCCCGGTGCGCCGCAGTCGAAAGCCCACGCCGCCTTTGCCGCGCGCGCCGCCGCGATCGGCGACAGTGGCTGGGCCTATGCCGATCGCCCGGTGCAATTCTGGGATCTCTACGGGGAACAGGGCCATCCTGTCCGCACCACCATCTCCGAAATGGGCCCGCTCATGCTCTCGCGGCTGCTGGGGCTGAACGAGATTCAGGAAGGCGTGATGACGATCGCCTTCCACCTCGCCGACGAGGATGGCCTGCTGCTCCTCGACCTCGACGATCTCCAGGCCATGCTGGTGCATTGCGCGGAGCGTGCGGCGGAACTCACCACCCGCTATGGCAATGTCTCCAAGCAGTCGATCGGCGCGATCCAGCGCTCGCTGATGCAATTGCGCAGCCAAGGCGGCGACCGCTTCTTCGGCGAACCCGCGCTCGACCTCACGGACTTCATGCATGCCGACGATCGCGGCCGCGGCGTGGTCAACATCCTCGCCGCCGACCGGCTGATGGCCGCGCCGAAGCTCTATGCGACCTTCCTCCTGTGGCTCTTGTCGGAGCTGTTCGAAACGCTGCCCGAGATCGGCGACCCTGACCGCCCGGCGCTGTGCTTCTTCTTCGACGAGGCGCATCTCCTGTTCGATGATGCGCCTGCCTCGCTGGTCGACAAGATCGAGCAGGTCGTCCGCCTGATCCGCTCCAAGGGCGTCGGCGTCTATTTCATCACCCAGAACCCGATCGACATTCCCGACAGCATCGCGGGACAGCTCAACAACCGCATCCAGCACAAGCTGAACGCCTTCACCCCGCGCGATCAGAAGGCGGTGCGCAGCGCCGCCGAGACGTTCCGCGCCAACCCCGGCGTCGACGTCGCCGCCGCGATCACGCAGTTGCAGATCGGCGAGGCGCTCGTCTCGCTGCTCCAGCCCGATGGCGCCCCCTCACCGGTCACCCGCACGCTGATCCGCGCACCACAAAGCCGCGTCGGGCCGTTGACCGCCGATGAGCGGCGGATGATCATCACCACCGATGCGATCGGCAATCGCTACGACACGCCGATCGACCGTGAATCGGCCGAGGAACTGCTCGCGGCGAAGAGCGCGGAGGCACTGGCCGCGGCTGCGCAGACCAAGGCCGAAAATGACATGAAACGGGCCGAAGCGAGCCAGGCACAGGCCGCCGCCCGCGCGGCGAAGGCCGTCGAACGGGCCCGTATCGCGGAAGAACGGGCGGCCGCCTCGTCGCCTTGGGGGCGCGCCATGGACTCCGCCACCCGCGCCGCCGGCTCCTCGATCGGGCGTCAGGTGGCTAACGAACTCGGCCGCCAGGTCTTCGGTGGCGGCCGCCGGAAATCATCCTCCGGCAACCTTGCTGGCTCGATCCTGCGCGGCGTCCTCGGCGGCCTGTTCCGCGGCTGAATGCCCGGATACTGCGCATGAAAAAAAAGGGGCGCCCGCACCGGCGGACGCCCCCTTTCTTCGTCAGATCTTAGGCGCTTAGGCGCTGTAATACATGTCGTATTCGACCGGGCTCGGCGTCATTTCCCAGCGTGCGACTTCGCTCCACTTCAGCTCGACATAAGCCTCGATCTGATCCTTGGTGAACACGTCGCCCTTCAGCAGGAAGTCGTGATCGGCCAGCAGGCTGTCGAGCGCCTCGCGCAGCGACGCGGCGACGGTCGGAACCTCGGCCAGCTCTGCCGGCGGCAGGTCATAGAGGTTCTTGTCCATCGCATCGCCCGGATGGATCTTGTTCTGGATGCCATCCAGACCAGCCATCAGCAGCGCGGCATAAGCGAGGTACGGGTTCGCCATCGCATCCGGGAAGCGCACCTCGACACGCTTCGACTTGGCGCCCGTGCCGTACGGAATACGGCAGGAGGCCGAGCGGTTGCGGCTCGAATAGGCCAGCAGCACCGGCGCCTCATAACCCGGCACCAGCCGCTTGTAGCTGTTAGTGGTCGGGTTGGTGAAGGCGTTGATCGCCTTGGCGTGCTTGATGATGCCGCCAATGAAATACAGGCAGGTGTCGCTCAGCCCGGCATAGCCGTTGCCGGCGAACAGCGGGTTGCCCTTCTCCCAGATCGAGAAGTGCGTGTGCATGCCCGAACCGTTATCTTCCTTGATCGGCTTGGGCATGAAGGTGGCCGACTTGCCATAGGCATGCGCCACCTGATGCACGACGTACTTGTAGATCTGCATCCGGTCGGCGGTCGTGGTCAGCGTGCCAAAGGTGAGGCCCAGCTCATGCTGCGCGGCCGCCACCTCATGGTGATGCTTGTCGCACGGCAGGCCCATTTCGAGCATGGTCGACACCATCTCGCCGCGGATATCGACGGCGCTGTCGACCGGCGCGACCGGGAAATAGCCGCCCTTGGCACGCGGGCGATGCGCAAGGTTGCCACCCTCGTACTCGCGGCCGGTGTTGGTCGGCAGCTCGATATCGTCGATCTTGAAGTAGGATTCGGCGTAATTCGTGTCGAACTGCACGTTGTCGAACATGAAGAATTCGGCTTCGGGGCCGACATAGACGGTGTCGCCAACGCCGGTCGAGGCGACATAAGCCTCGGCGCGCTTCGCCGTGGTGCGCGGATCACGGGTATAGCCCTCGCCGGTCGACGGCTCGAGGATGTCGCAGAACACGATCAGCATTGGCGTCGCGGAGAAGGGATCGTTATAGATCGCGTCCAGATCCGGCTTCAGGATCATGTCGCTCTCGTTGATCGCCTTCCAGCCTTCGATCGACGAGCCGTCGAACATCAGGCCGTCGGTCCACTCATCCTCGCCCATCACGCTGGCGACCATGGTCAGGTGCTGCCACTTGCCCTTGGGATCGGTGAAGCGGAGATCGATCCACTCGATCTCTTCGTCCTTGATACGCTTGATGACGTCTGCGGCGGTCGTTGCCATTGCTCTGATCTTCCTCTGCGGGTTCCTGGCGCGGCCAGGACTTTCTCGTTGCCGGGGCGGCCCGATTCTATGCCGGGCCGTTTGTTAAGGGTTCAGATCGCGTCGTCGTTTCGCTCACCCGTGCGGATGCGCATTGCCGTTTCGACCGGGATGACGAAGATCTTGCCGTCGCCGATCCGCCCGGTCTGCGCGGCCTGGGCAATCGCCTCGACCACGCGTTCGACCAGGCCGTCCTCGACGACCACCTCGAGCTTCACCTTGGGCAGGAAGTCGACGACATATTCGGCACCGCGATATAATTCGGTATGGCCCTTCTGCCGCCCGAACCCCTTCGCCTCGGTCACCGTGATTCCGGACACGCCCACCTCATGGAGCGCCTCCTTCACCTCATCGAGCTTGAACGGTTTGATGATCGCTTCGATCTTCTTCACGCGGAAACGCCCACCCCTGGTTAGAACCCTCGCCCCGGTGTCTGGTGCTTGCATCGAACGTGCCAGCCGGGGCCGCGAAGGGCAAGGTGGCGACTCGCCTTCTTCCCTTGAGAAAGCGCCGCCCAAAAATCAGGCAGCCGGCGGGCGATGCCACTTTCTAGGGCAGCGCCCACCCATGCATGCGCCGATCACCAGGTCGCCGTCACCGAACCCCCGTCGGTACGGGAGAGGCGGCGGCGCCCGGCCGGGGCGTCACCGCCTTGGTGGCACCGGCCAGGTTCTTCTGCGCCCAATGCGCCTCATCGATGACATAGAGGCGGATCAGCTGCGCCTGTTCGGGCGTCAGCACCTTGGCGAAGCTGACCATGCCGCGGTCCTTCAGCATCCCGTCGATCAGGATCGCCTTCCACGTATCGGGATCGCCGAGCGTCGCGGAACGCTGCAGGTTCGGCAGCACGCCGCCGCCGCCAGCGCTCGCGCCGTGGCAGACCTGGCAATAGCGGCCGAACAGCGCCTGGCCCTGCGCCACCTGCTGCGGAGTCGCCTTGTTCTCGGGCAGGTTCACGGGTGTCGAATCTTGCGGGCTCGTTTCCGGCAGCTTCGCGGTGCCGCCGAGCTTGAACACCAAGAGGCGCGGCACGTTGGGCACGTCGCGGGCCTTGCCGATGGCATAGCCGATCGACAGCGGCAACGCGCCGCCGCGCCCGGCGAGCACCGCGACATATTGGTCGTTGCCGATCATGAAGGTCGCGGCGCCGGCCATGATCCCGGTGCCGACCGGATAGGTGAAGAGCTGCTTGCCGGTATCCGCGGCATAGGCCCGGAACTCGCCTAGCGCCGTCCCCTGGAAGACGAGATTGCCCGCGGTGGTCATCGTCCCGCCGTTCCACGGCGTCGGATAATTCACCGTCCAGCGCGCCTTGTTGGCGACCGGATCCCAGGCGACGAGCCGCCCGGTGGCGCCCGCAATCGCCTGCTTCACCGCCGCGGGATCGCGCGGATACATGGCATTGCCGAGATCCTGGCCGACGTTGAAGCCAAGCGGCTTCGCCTGATCCAGATCCGACGACGGGTTGAGATAGGCCGAGCCGACGATCTGTGCCGGAATATAGGCAAGGCCTGCCTGCGGGTTGAAGCTCATCGGCTGCCAATTGTGCGCGGCGATGGCGCTCGGCACCGCAACGAACGGCTTGCCCGTCTTGTAATAGCGCGCTTCCGGGTTCTCGATCGGGCGCCCCGTCTTCAGGTCATAGCCGCTCGCCCAGTTGACGCCGGGGATGAACTGGCCGGCGTTGATCAGCTTCCCGTTCGTGCGATCGACCACGTAGAAAAAGCCGTTCTTGGGCGCCTGCATCAACACGCGGCGCTGCTTGCCGCCAATGTTGAGCGTGGCGAGGTTGATCGGCTGGGTGGCGGTGAAGTCCCACGTCTCGCCCGGCGTCTCCTGATAATGCCAGACATATTCGCCGGTATCGGGCTTCAGCGCGACAATCGAGGAAAGGAACAGGTTGTCGCCCTTGCCCTCGCTCCGCAGACCATGGTTCCAGGGCGAACCGTTGCCGACGCCGAGGTACAGCTGGTCTAGCTCCGCGTCATAGACGATCGAATCCCACACCGTGCCGCCGCCGCCGGACTGCTTCCACTGGCCGTTCTCCGACCAGGTCGGCGCGACCTTCGCCATCGCCGCGTCGCTTGCCTCGCCGTCCGGCGCACCGGTCGGGTTGGGGACGGTGTAGAAGCGCCACTTCTTCGCGCCGGTGCCGGCATCATAAGCGGTGACATAGCCGCGCACGCCGAACTCCGCGCCGCCATTGCCGATGACGACCATGCCCTTCACCACGCGCGGCGCGCCGGTGATGGTGTAAGGCTTTGAATTGTCGGTCGTCTGAACCGACCAGTCCTGCTTGCCGGTGGCGGCGTCGAGCGCGATCAGACGACCGTCGATCGTGCCGACATACAGCCGCCCCTTCCATGCCGCGACGCCGCGGTTGACCACGTCACAACAGGCCTCGACACCCTTCGCCTTGTCGACGCCGGGATCGAACTCCCACAATTTCTGCCCGGTTCCCGCATCATAAGCGAACACCTTGGACCAGGGACCCGTGACGAAGAGCTTGCCGTCGATGACGACGGGGGTCGCCTCCTGACCGCGCGCGTCGGGCATGTCCGCATACCAGGCGAGGCCCAGTTGACCGACATTGCCGGCGTTGATCTGGGTCAGCGGGGAGAAACGCTGTTCCTGATAGTTGAAGCCGGCCATTGCCCAATCGCGGCCGTCGCCGCCGGTGGTCAGAAGCGCGCCATCGACCTTGCCAACGCCGGTGGCGGCGCTGCGATCGGCTGCATTTTCGGTGGTTGTCGCCGCCTTGCACGCCGTCAGCGCGAGCGCCGCGACCAGCGCATATCCAAGCCGCATGTTCCTCTCCCCCGCCCCTTGCTGAGGCTTTGGCGCGGGAGACTGACGCAGGTTGGTTCGGAAGGGAAGTGGCGATCACCTGTCACAATGGACAGGTGATCTTAGTCAGCGCGCCGGCCTGAATGGCGCCGCAACCGTCCGGTCAAAGGTACGGCGGCTTGTGCAGACCGGCGGGCGAGAGCGTGAAGATTTCGCACCCGTCCTCGGTGATGCCGATCGAATGTTCGAACTGTGCCGACAGCGACCGGTCCCGCGTCACCGCCGTCCAGCCGTCGTCGAGCAGCTTCACGTCGGGCCGCCCGATGTTGATCATCGGCTCGATGGTGAAGATCATGCCCGGCTTCAACTCCGGCCCCGTTCCCGGCCGCCCGACATGCACCACTTCCGGCGCGTCGTGGAACAGGCGACCCAGGCCATGCCCGCAGAAATCGCGCACCACGCCATAGCGGTGCGACTCTGCATGGCGCTGAATGACATGCGCCACATCGCCCATCGTGTTGCCCGGCTTCGCCTGCTCGATGCCGAGCATCAGGCATTCATAGGTCACGTCGACCAGGCGCCGCGCCTTCAGCGGCACGTCACCGATCAGGTACATCCGCGACGAATCGCCGTGCCAGCCATCGACGATCGGGGTCACGTCGACATTGACGATATCACCCGACTTCAGCGTCTTGTCGCTGGGGATGCCGTGGCAGACGACATGGTTGATCGAGATGCAGCAGCTGTGCGTGTATCCGCGATAGCCCAGCGTCGCCGGCACCGCGCCGCGGCTGGTGATGAAATCGTACACCAGCCGATCGATCTCGGCCGTGGTCACGCCAGGCACCATGTGCGGCACGATCATGTCGAGCGTTTCGGCCGCCAACCGCCCTGCGGCGTGCATTCCGGCGAAGGCCTCTGGTCCATGAAGCTTGATCGCTCCATTGCGTCCCAGCGGCGCGTCGCTGGTCACGGTCACATATTCGGTCATGCCCGCGGATATAGCGTGACGGGCGCACTTTTGCGAGGCTATGCCAGTGCCGCATGAACAGCGAACGCATCTGGACCGCCGCTCTCGTGGTGATCGGGGACGAGATTCTCTCCGGACGCACGCAGGACAAGAACGTCGCGCAGATCGCGCAATGGCTGAACGTCCAGGGCATCCGCCTGGTTGAGGTGCGCGTGGTGCCCGACCGGCAGGAGGCGATCGTCGAGGCGGTCAACATCCTGCGCGCGCGCAACGATTACCTGTTCACCACCGGCGGCATCGGGCCGACGCATGACGACATCACGGTGGACGCGATCGCCACGGCGCTTGGCGTCGGCGTCGTTCATCACCCCAAGGCGGTGGCGGTGCTGGAACGTTATTATGGATCGCGCGGCGGGATCACCGATGCGCGGCTTCGCATGGCGCGCGTGCCCGAGGGTGCGAGCCTGATCGAAAACCGCATGTCGGGTGCACCGGGCATCCACATCGGCAACATCTTCATCATGGCGGGCGTGCCTAACATCACGGCCGGAATGCTCGATTCGCTCACCGGCACGCTGGAGGGCGGCCGCCCCGTCGTCAGCCGGCAGATCGGTTGCTGGGTGGCGGAAAGCGAGATCGCGGACGTGCTCAGCCAGGCGGAACGCACCCATGCCGGCGTCGCGATCGGCAGCTACCCGTTCTTTCGCGAGGGGCGCACCGGCGCGAACTTCGTCGTTCGCTCGTCGGATCCTGCCGCCGTCGACGCCTGTGTCACCGATCTGACCGCCGCGCTGGAAGCGGCCGGCCACACGGTCTTTCCCGACGGCATCTGACTGCCGCTGCGCTGGTCAGATGCGCAGCTCCGCACTGCTCAGAATGCGGGCGCGCCCGCGATGTTTTGCCTCGTACAGCGCTGCGTCCGCCCGTCGCGTCGCCTCGTCGAAGGTCCCGCGCGATGCAGCGGTGGTGCCGGCGGAGAAGCTGAGCGGCCGGTCCCCGACATGCGCCAGCGGATCGGCGCGCAGCCGCTCCGCGATCCGCATCAGCACAGCCTGCGCCACCGCCTCGGTCGCACCGGGAAAATAGATCAGGAATTCCTCGCCCCCCCAGCGCGCCACCATGTCCGTGCGGCGCACGGCGGCAACCAGCCTGTGCGCGAAATCGTGCAGCACCCGGTCGCCCGTCTCATGGCCAAGCAGGTCGTTGACCAGCTTGAAATGGTCGAGGTCGACCAAAGCCAGGGCGCCGGCGGTATGATGTTCGGGCATGGCGTCGAGCTGCGCCAGCAGGCCGCGGCGATTGAGCACGCTGGTCAGCGGATCCTGCACAGCGTCGCGCTGAAGCGACCGCATCCGTTCGGCGGTCGATTGCGCCGCGCGGTTGATCCCGGCGAGCAGGCGCGCGACCAGATCATTGCCCGATACCAACGGCACGCTCGGCACCTGGCCCTCCTCCGCCTCGTTCAGCGCCTTGGCAGCAAGATGGATCGGTGCGAGCAACGCGAAGATACCGGCCAGCGCCAGCACCAGTCCCAGCACCGTCGCGCCGACGACCACCAACACCCCCATCAGATCCAGCCGGTGCGTCGCCGCCGCCCAGATGATGAAGCCGAGCAGCGGAAGATGAGTCGCAACGAAGCAGACGGCAAAGATCCGCAGCTGCAAGCTTCGCGGGAAAATGAATGAGCTTGCCCGGTACAAGCGCATACGAACCAAATCCTCCGTGCACACGCCAGTCTCAGCGTTGCCTGGCCGGCATGGCGACGCGAACCTTACTCAAAGATTGACGGTCAGCCGAGGATGCGGCCGAATGCGACCAATCGTTTCAGCTTTCGACCAGTCTCATCATTCGCTCCATCGCCTCGGCGAACTCCAGCTTGAAATCCTGCACCACTTGCCCCGCTGGCCGGACCTGATCGACAAGGCCGACGCCCTGCCCGACGAAGTACGTCACCATGTCGCGCGCGGCCGGGTCCCCTTTCTGCGCCGCGATATCGCACGCGCGGATCGCAGGTTCGCTGATCAGGCTCTGGTACGGCATCGGCAGCGGTCCGGGCGAGTTCGGCCCTTCCCACGCATCGGTCCATGCCGAGCGCAGCTGGCGGGAGGGCTTGCCGGTGCGGCTCTTCGACCGCACCGTGTCGCGTGACGTCGCCTCGACCATCTTCTCGCGGAACACGTCCGAACATTCGCTCTCCGGCGTCGCGAGCCAGACCGATCCGGTCCACACGCCGTCGGCCCCCATCGCCATTGCCCCCGCCATCTGGCTGCCGGTCATGATCCCACCCGCGGCAAGGATCGGTACGCGCTTGCCTTGCGCCTCCAGCGCGCGGATCACCTCGGGCACCAGCACCATGGTAGAAACCTCGCCGCAATGGCCGCCGGCCTCGCCGCCCTGCACCACCAGAATGTCGACGCCTGCGTCCACCTGCCGTAGGGCATGTTCCTTCGCCCCGACCAGCGCCGCGACCGGCACGCCGCGCTCGCGCCCCATGTCAATCATCGCCTGCGGCGGCACGCCCAGCGCATTGGCGATCAGCTTGATCGGGTGGCGGAACGCCACGTCGAGCATCGCCAGCGCCAGATTGGGATCGAACGGCGCCGGTGCGTCGCTGTTAGGGTGCTCGGGCGGCAACGAGAAGTGATGCTTTTCCGCCAGTTCGCCGACGAAGGCGCGGTGCTGCGGCGGCACCTTGTCCATGATCGACGCGCGGGTCAGCCCCTTCGCACCGCCGGTCGCGAGATTTTCGGGGATCAGCACGTCGAGGCCATAAGGCTTGCCGTCGACATGCGCGTCGATCCACGCCAGCTCGGTCTCCAGGCTTTCCAGCGTGTGCCCGGTCGCGCCCAGCACGCCAAACCCGCCAGCGCGGCTGACCGCGGCGACCACGTCGCGGCAGTGGCTGAAGGCGAGCAGCGGGAAATCGATTCCCAGCATCGCGCAGATTGGCGACTTCATACATCATCTCCCACGGTGTTTTGCAGCTTTGTTGCCGTTTCAGCGGGGGAAGAAAAGAGACCTCGTCATGAAATTTTGCGCCGGGGTGCAGCCCCGCTTCAGCGGGCTGAATTCCCGGCGCCTGTTGTCAGAAGCTGATCGCCAGCCGTGCCGACACCTTGTCGCCGGTGTGCCGCGGATTGGCGAAGGGGGAGGCGAACACGCGATCATCGATGTCGGTGCCGGTGTACAGCACGCCGATGCTGAATGGCCCGGTGATATGGTCGACGCCCAGCGACCAGTCGGTGTAATTCCCGCCGGGGCGAAGCCGCGCCGCGCGCTGCCAGTCATCCACGCTGCCGGACGAATGCCCGACGGAGGCGTTCACGGTAAACGGCGTCGCCGGCACGCCCACGCGCGCGCGCGCGCCGATCCACAAATTGTCGCCGCCGATCGCGGACTGGCTGGGTGCGTACCGCGCGTCCACGCCAAGCTCTGCCGGGCCCAGCGCATAGCTCGCGCCAAGGCCGCCCTCGACATAGTCCATGCCGCCCCTCGCCCCGGCAAACAGGTGCCCGGCGACGAAACCGTCCAGCCGCAGCCCGCCGCCAATGTCACGCGTGAAGCCGCCCGTCACGTCGAACACGGCGTCAGCGCCGCCATGTCGTGGGTCGCCCCGCGTGCCGGTGGCCCGCACGCCCAGGTCCAGCCCGAACGGCACACTGGCCCGCACGCTCGCCGCGGGCGCCACCTTTCCGTCGCTCCAGCTGATGCCACGACGACGCTCATCCGTCGCGATCTCGACACTGCCGCCAACCGCAACCTGCGCGATCGCGGGCGAGGCCAGGGCACATAGGCCGGCGGCCGCCATCATCCCGACTGCGCGCACTTAGCTGCGCCCCGCGGCATGGGCGGTATCAAGCTCTAGCGCCAGAACCTCACGGTCCCGCTCAGCCACCGCGAGAAGATGCGCGCGCGTATCTGCGCTGCGGGCCGCAATGTCCTGCGCGATCGCGCCGCGCTGCGCCGAGCACCAGCCCGCGCGGCTGCCCTCCACCGGCGCATCGCCAGCGATCGTGCGGGCGAGAACATGGCCCGCCGTGCTACGCGCCTCGCGTGCGACGCTGACGTTGGCACGCCAGACGCAACGCAGCGTGCTGGCGCGGCCGGCGGCGCCCACTGCGCCGACCTGCTTATGGGTGACGTCAGTCGCGCTCTGGTACGTCACGTCGACCCGCTGGCCCTGATGATCAATCTCGACACGGTGCGCCTCCGGCTGAGGCGCGCCGAGCAACAGCCCGGCAAGGATGGCAACATTCATGTTCGGTCTCCTGCGGTGCGTCCGGCTTGGTGCCCGATCGCCACTGCCGCACCGACCCGTGCAGCAATCCTCCCATGGCGCAGCGTCGCCGGGGGTTCAATCTGCGCCCCGTAACGCAACGATTTGATACACCCACCCTGTTCACGGACCGGCTGCTTTGTTAGCCCGCCGTGCATGATCCTGCGCACCGCCCTTGCCGCCCTCGCCCTGCTCACCACCGCCGCCACCAGCGCGCCGGAAAAGCGGATGGGGGAGGTGGTCGCGAGCGAAGCGCCGCGCCACGAGGCCTTGCTGGAAAAGCTGGTGCTGCAGAATTCGGGCAGCCTCAACCTTGCCGGGGTGAAGGCCGTCGGCGAGATGATGCGCGCCGAACTGGCGCCACTTGGCTTCACCGTTGACTGGGTCGACATGACGGCGACGGGCCGCGCAGGCCACATCGTCGCGACCCACAAGGGTAACGGCCGTGGCAAGCGCATCCTGCTGATCGGCCACCTCGACACCGTGTTCGAACCCGACAGTCCCTTCACCGGCTGGAAGCGGGAGGGCGACCGCGTGACCGGCCCCGGCGTTGGCGATGACAAGGGCGGGCTGGTCGTGATCGTCGCCGCCTTGCGTGCGATGCAGGCCGCCGGAACCCTGCGCAATGCCGATATCAAGATCGTCCTGACCGGCGACGAGGAAAAGACCGGCGCGCCGCTGGACGTCGCCCGCCGCGATCTCGTCGACGCCGGCAAATGGGCCGACATCGCACTGGAATATGAGAATGTCGCCCGCGATGGCGACCAGGAATATGCCACCACCGCGCGGCGAAGCTCGACCAACTGGGAACTCGTCACCACCGGCAAGACGGGCCATTCCAGCGGCATCTTCAATGCGTCGATGGGCTATGGCGCGGTGTACGAGATGGCGCGCATCCTCGACGAATTCCGCCGCACGCTTGCGGAACCGAACCTCACCTACAATGCCAGCGTCGTCGTCGGCGGCACGCCCGCCGCGCTCGACGATGCCGGCGTGAAGGGCACCGCGGAGGGCAAGACCAACGTGATCCCCGCCCGGGCGGTCGTGCGCGGCGATCTGCGCAGCCTGACGCCGGAACAGGATGCCAAGGCAAAGGCGGCGATGACGGCAATCGTTGCCCGCCACCTGCCCGGCACCCAGGCGTCGATCCACTTCTTCGAAGGCTATCCCTCGATGCCGCCGACCGCGGCCAACCGCGCGCTGATGAACGAGCTGAACGCCGTCAATCGCGACCTCGGCCTGCCCGAGATGCTGGAAATGGACCCCGCCAAGCGCGGCGCGGCGGATTCCAGCTTCGTCGCCGCGGACGCGGTAACGTTAGGCGGCATGGGCGTGGCCGGGGGCGGCGCGCATGCGGTGGGCGAGTGGGTCGATCTCACCAGCCTGCCGCGCCAGGCGCTGCGCAGCGCGGTCCTCATCTCGCGCCTCGCCGCGCAGCCGCGCGGGAAATAAGCGCCGCACGCGGCGTTTGCGATTGGCCAGCCCCCTCGGACATCTCGACCACCTTTAAGGACCACTTCATGCGCGACACCGTGATCTTTGACTTCGGCGGGGTAATCACCTCTTCGCCTTTCGAGGCCTTCAACCGGCTGGAGCGCGAACGTGGTCTGCCGGAGGATCTGATCCGGCAGATCAACGCCACCAACCCGGACGAAAACGCCTGGGCCTTGTTCGAGCGGGCGGAAATCGATGCTGCCGGTTTCGACGCGCAGTTCGCCGAAGAAGCGCGCGCCCTGGGCCATGAACTGCGCGGCGAGGATGTCCTGCTCCTGCTCTCCGGCGACATCCGTCCCCGCATGGTCCACGCGCTCGATTGGCTGAAGCGCAACGGCTATCGCCTTGGCTGCATCACTAACAATGTGCCCGCTGGCGAAGGTGCCGGCATGTCGCGCAGCGCCGAAAAGGCAGCCAAGGTCGCCGAGATCATGGCGCGGTTCGATCATGTGATCGAATCGAGCAAGGTGGGCATCCGCAAGCCCGATCCGCGTATCTATGAAATGATGCTCGAAACGCTGGGCAAGCCAGCCGACAAGTGCGTGTACCTCGATGACCTCGGCATCAACTGCAAGCCGGCTGCGCAGCTCGGCATTCACGCGATCAAGGTAAGCGACGAGACGCAGGCGCTGGCCGATCTTGCCGACGCGCTTGGGGTCGATCGCGCGGTTTTCTGATCGAGGGGCGGCACTACGCCAATGGCCCGGCGGAGCGCCTCGCCGGGAGGTTGGCTCTTGCCGCCGCTCGCCCCCGCATTCCCGCCGAGCCCGCCGCCTTGAACCCCTTTCGCCCAGCCGCTAACCGGCGCAAACCAGCGAAAAGAGGCGGCGTTTCATGAACAAGCTCTATCCCGATGCCGCGGCGGCGCTCGATGGTCTGCTGCATGACGGGATGTTGATCTGCGCCGGCGGCTTTGGCCTGTGCGGCATTCCCGAACGCCTGATCGACGCGGTGCAGGCGTCCGGCGTGAGGGACCTCACCGTCGCCAGCAACAACGCCGGCATCGATGGCGAGGGCCTCGGCAAGCTGCTGCGCACACGCCAGATCAAGAAGATGATCTCCAGCTATGTCGGCGAGAACAAGGAGTTCGAGCGCCAGTATCTGTCGGGCGAGCTGGAGGTGGAATTCTGCCCGCAGGGGACGCTGGCCGAGCGGTGCCGGGCTGGCGGTGCGGGCATCCCGGGCTTCTACACCAAGACCGGCGTCGGCACGCTGGTCGCCGAGGGCAAGGAAGTGAAGGTGTTCGACGGCGAGGAATATATCCTCGAACGGGGCATCCGCGCTGACCTCAGCATCATCAAGGGCTGGAAGGCGGACGAGAGCGGCAACCTCATCTTCCGCAAGACGGCGCGCAACTTCAACCAGCCGATGGCGACCGCCGGCCGCATCTGCGTCGCCGAGGTGGAGGAAATCGTTTCCGTCGGCAGCCTTGATCCCGACGCGATCCACCTCCCCGGCATCTACGTCAACCGGCTGGTCGTCGGCGCACCCTACGACAAGAAGATCGAATTCCGCATGACCCGTCCTCGCCCCACCGGCACTGCCGCGTGAGGAAGGTTCTGGCGCTTGCCGCTGCCGCATCGTTGGCGGGCTGCGCGACCATGCCGGCGCCGTCGCGTAGCGCCCGACCGGCGGTCGTGCCCGGCGCCATGCAATTTCTCTACGGTTCGGCTGAGGCGGCAGCGTTGAGCGAACAGGCCTATAATGCGCTGGTGGACAATGTCCGGCTGCGCGTCGCCGGGCCACGTCCATCAGAATCGGCGATCGTACTGCCCGGCGACGGTGCGCCGGTTGCCGCGTCGTGCGGCGACAAGCCCTTTGCCGCCGTGTTCGACATGGATGAGACCGCGATCCTCAATCTCGGCTACGAATATAACGACGCAGTGAGCGGCGCGGCGTTCGACGCCGGTCGCTGGGCGCGATGGGAATCGGGCGGCGCGGACAAGGTGGCCGCAGTGCCGGGCGCCACCGCCGCCTTCGCCGCGCTGCGCACGATGGGCGTGACGCCGATCATCAACAC
Source organism: Sphingomonas sp. ABOLG (assembly GCF_003950435.1). Taxonomy (NCBI): domain Bacteria; kingdom Pseudomonadati; phylum Pseudomonadota; class Alphaproteobacteria; order Sphingomonadales; family Sphingomonadaceae; genus Sphingomonas; species Sphingomonas sp. ABOLG. The sequence goes on along the minus strand of NZ_QQWW01000001.1, from coordinate 51,356 downwards.
CAACCGCAATGTCGCCGCCGCAAAGGAGACCGCTGACGCTCTGGCGCGCGCCGGTCTCGGCAGCTTCGTGCATGGCGAAACATTGTTCCTGAAGGGCGACGCAGACGGCAAGTCCGCAAAGGACGGCCGTCGTCGCGCGATCGCCGCGCGCTGGTGCGTGCTGGCGCTGGGCGGTGACCAGATCGGGGATTTCACCGATGCGCTGGAGGGAACACCGGCAGCACGGCGCGTGGCCGTCTCGTCGCCCCCTTATGCGGCGCGCTGGGGCAGAAGCTGGTTCATCCTCCCCAACCCCGTTTACGGCACCGGCCTCGGCAGCGGCTGGGACGATACCTTCCCGGCGGAGAAGCGCTGGACCGACATGCAAGGAGCGAAGTGATGGCGTGGGATCGCAACCAGATGGCAGCGCGCGCCGCCAAGGAATTGCGCGACGGCTATTATGTGAACCTGGGCATCGGCATCCCGACGCTGGTCGCCAACAACATCCCGGACGGTATGACGGTGACGCTGCAGAGCGAGAACGGCATGCTCGGCATCGGGCCGTTCCCCTATGAGGGCGAAGAGGATCCGGACCTCATCAACGCCGGCAAGCAGACGATCAGCGAGCTGCCCAGCAGCGTCTATTTCGGCTCCGACCAGAGCTTCGCGATGATCCGCGGCGGGCATATCGACCTGACCGTGCTCGGCGCGATGGAAGTCGCGGAAAACGGCGACATCGCCAACTGGATGATCCCCGGCAAGATGATCAAGGGAATGGGCGGCGCGATGGATCTCGTCGCTGGCGTGAAGAAGATCATCGTCGTGATGGAGCATGTCGCCAAGGACGGCAGTCCGAAGTTCATCCCGGCATGCACGCTGCCGCTGACGGGCAGGAATGTGGTCGACATGATCGTCACCGACCTAGCCGTTTTCCAGCGCCCGGATCACCAGAGCCGCTTCCGGCTGGTCGAGCTGGCGCCCGGTGTGACCGTAGAGGAGATCGCCGGGAAGACGACGGCCGCCTACGACGTCGCGCTCTGATCACCGACAGATGGGCGGAAGGCGAACAGCTCGGCGCAATCTTTGTGCAGCGCAACGCCTAACGCTCTTCCATTTGTTGCGCATCTGCGGCTAAAGCGCGCGCGTCATGGCCAGTCGTCCGCTTACCCTCTACGAAAAGGTCTGGGCCGCGCATGTCGTCGAACGACGCGACGACGGCACGTGCCTGATCTACATCGATCGCCACCTCGTTCACGAGGTTACCAGCCCGCAGGCGTTCGAGGGGCTGCGCGTCGCCGGCCGCCGGGTGCGTCGTCCTGACCTGACGCTCGCCGTTCCCGATCACAACCTGCCCACGACGGCGCGGGTCGACGCCGAGGGCCGCGAACTGCCGATCGCCGACGCCGAAAGCGCGACGCAATTGTCGGCGCTGCGGCAGAATGTCGCTGACTTCGGCGTGCCGTACATCGATGCACTCGCTGCTGAACAGGGCATCGTCCATGTCGTCGGACCCGAACAGGGGTTCACCCTGCCCGGCACCACCGTCGTGTGCGGCGACAGCCACACCTCGGCGCACGGGGCACTCGGCGCGCTCGCCTTCGGTATCGGCACCAGCGAGGTGGAGCATGTGCTCGCCACGCAGACATTGCTGCTCAGCCCGTCGAAGACGATGGAAGTGCGGGTAGAGGGTACGCTCGGCTTCGGCGTGACTCCGAAGGACGTTATCCTGGCGATCATCGGCCGCATCGGCGCGGCGGGCGGCACCGGCTATGTCATCGAATATACCGGCAACGTCATCCGCGAGATGTCGGTCGAGGGACGGCTGACCGTCGCGAACATGTCGATCGAGGCGGGCGCGCGCGCCGGCATGATTGCCCCCGACGAAACCACCTTCGCCTATATCAAGGGGCGGCCGATGGCGCCCAAGGGCGCGGATTGGGACAAGGCCGTCGCCTGGTGGCGAACCCTCGCGACGGATCCGGGCGCGCGCTACGATCGCACCGTGGTGATCGACGCGTCGGAAATCGCGCCGGCGCTCACCTGGGGCACCAGCCCGGAGGACGTGGTGTCGATCACCGGCACCGTGCCGGAACCCGACAGCTTTGCCGATGCGTCGAAGCGCGAGGCAGCCAGGAAATCGCTCGACTATATGGGCCTGACGCCCGGCACCCGGCTTCAGGACGTCCCCGTCCAGCATGTCTTCATCGGATCGTGCACCAACAGCCGGATCGAGGATCTGCGCGCCGCCGCTGCCGTCGCGGATGGCCGGCGCGTTGCGGATGGCGTGCGCGCCATGGTGGTCCCCGGCTCTGGCCTGGTGAAGCGCCAGGCAGAGGCGGAGGGGCTCGATCGCATCTTCACCGCCGCCGGCTTCGAATGGCGGGAGCCGGGTTGCTCCATGTGCCTCGCGATGAACCCGGACAAGGTGCCGCCGGGCGAGCGCTGCGCCTCCACCTCCAACCGAAATTTCGTTGGCCGTCAGGGTCCTGGTGCGCGTACGCATCTGCTATCGCCCGCGATGGCCGCCGCCGCGGCTGTCACGGGGCACCTCGTCGACGTTCGCGAGTTGATGGCTTAAACAGGGGCTTGGCCACATGAAGAAAGTATTCGTCCTGCTGATCGCAGGCTCACTGCTCAGCGGCGTCGCGGCCTATAGCGCGATCGCCACCCCCAGCACGCTGGCCACGGTCCAGCAACGCTGATGGAGGCCGTTCGTACCGTTTCGGGCAAGGCCTATCCGTGGGGCGCGAAGAACATCGACACCGATGTGATCATTCCCGCCCACTGGCTGAAGACCATTACGCGCGCCGGCCTTGGCCGCGGCGCGTTCGAGACGGTGCGCGCGCAGCCCGGCAACATCTTCGACGATCCCGCCTATGCCGGCAGCCCGATCCTGATCGCTGGCGACAATTTCGGCTGCGGATCCAGCCGCGAACATGCCGCCTGGGCGCTGGGCGACATGGGCATTAAGGCGGTGATCGCGCCCAGCTTCTCGGACATCTTCTCGGGCAACGCGTTCAAGAACGGGATCGTACCCGTTGTTCTGCCGCAGGAGGCGGTGGACCGCCTGATCGAAGTCGCAAAGACCGATGAGATCACCATCGACCTGGAAACGATGACCGTCACCACGCCCTTCCAGGATCGCTTCACCTTTGAACTGGACCCGTTCCGTCGCCAGTGCCTGATGGAGGGGCTGGACGAGGTCGGCCTGACGCTGGCAAGGGATACCGCGATTTCGAAATACGAGACGATGCTTGATGAGCATCGTCCGTGGATTGCGGGAGAGACGAATGCGAGCATTGCTGTCGAGGGCGCCGGGCGGACCTGAAACGCTGGAGATTGGGGAGCTTCCCGATCCCGTTGCCAAACCCGGTGAAGTGATCGTCGCCGTGAAGGCATGCGCGATCAATTATCCCGACGTGCTGATCATCCAGGACAAATATCAGTTCAAGCCGCCGCGCCCCTTCGCGCCGGGCGGTGAGGTGTCGGGCGTCGTCGAAAGCGTCGGCGAAGGCGTGACGGCGTGGAAGCCGGGCGACCGGGTGATGGGCAACACCGGCAACGGTGGCCTCGTCGAGAAGATCGCGATGAAGGCAGACAACATCTACGCCATCCCCGACGAGCGTTCGTTCGAGGAAGGGGCGGCGATGCTGCTCACCTATGGCACGACCATCCACGCGCTGGTCGATCGCGGTAACATCAAGGCGGGCGACAATCTGCTGGTCCTGGGCGCAGCGGGTGGCGTCGGCCTGGCCGCGGTCGAACTTGGCAAGGCGTTCGGCGCACGTGTTGTCGGCGCGGTGTCGAGCGAGGAAAAGGCACAGGCGGTGCGTGATGCAGGCGCCGATGACGTCATCATCTATGGCCGCGCGCCCTTCTCCAAGGACGAGAGCAAGGCACTGGCCGATACCTTCAAGGAAAAGGCCGGCAAGAACGGGTTCGACATCGTCTATGACGCGGTCGGCGGCGACTATGCCGAGCCTGCGCTCCGCTCGATCGCCTGGGAAGGCCGCTATCTCGTGATCGGCTTCCCCGCCGGCATTCCCAAGATCGCGCTGAACCTGACGCTGCTGAAGAGCTGCGACATCCGCGGCGTGTTCTGGGGCGCTTACGCGGCGCGCGAGCCGGTTAAGAACCGCGCCAGCATCAAACAGCTGTTTGATCTGTGGGCAGAGGGCAAGATTGCGCCCAAGGTGACCGAGATCTTCCCGTTCGACCGGGGCGGCGATGCAATCGCGAAGATGGAAAGCCGCGCGGCAATCGGCAAGCTGGTGGTGCGCGTCGCCGATTGATCGGCTCGCGCCGTCGCGGCGCGGCTGAGCAAACAAGGAAGAGCCCCTCCTCACCACGAGGAGGGGCTCTTTTTCTGGTCTAGCGGCCGAGCAACACCCGCGCTTGGCTGGCTACCTGCGCCAGCATCGCGGCGCTCGGTGCGGCAGCGCCGCGTGCGCGGCTCACCACGGCGGTGAAGCGGGCCACGGCCGCCTCATTCTCCGTCAGCCACGCATCCACCGCATCGATGTCGGCGCGATTGTCGCGGGCGAGGAAATCCAGCCGCATCTGCTCGAAGTCACGGGCGAGCCCCGCTACCAGCAACCGCTCCCACGGGTCGGCCGGCACCAGCCGCGCCGCCATCGCCTGGGCCCAGTCGATGCCCAGCGCTGCGCCCAGCCGCGTATAAGCGCGGGTGAGCTTGGTTTCGTCGGTGTGGTTCTTGCCGCTCAGATCGACGAGGCCGATCGCGCCGTCCATTTCATGCAGCCGGACGACCCGCGCCACCAGCGACGCGGGCGCGCCGGTGGCGGTCAGCGATTCCGCCATCCGCGCGCTGGCGGCACGTGCCTCCTGCAGCAGCAGCTCGCTCGCCTGCCCTTCCAGCTTGGCGACGCCGCCGCCAATCCGCTTCAGCACCTCGCCCGGCATCGTGCCGGGATCGACCACCCGCAACAGGTCCGCCACCTGCCCGCGCACGGCGCGCGCCACGCCTTCGAACAGCGCGAGGCGGCCGTCCTCCGACATGGCGGTCGTCTCGATGTCGCGCCACAGCGCGCCGAGGTCGAACAGCCGCTCGACCACGACGAACATCGACGCCACATCGCCGAGTGCCGCGCCTTCTTCTTCCGCCAGTTCGAACGGGTTCAGCAGGCCGATGCGGTTGACAATGCGGTTGGCGAGCTTCGTCGCGACGATCTCGCCGCGCAGCTGGTGCTCGTCGATCGCCTTGCCGAACTTCTCCTGCATCGCCGTCGGGAAGGCTGCGCGCAGGTCCGGCTCCAGCAAGGCGTCGGCACCAAGGCCCGCCTGCTCGATCGCATCCTGAAGCGCGAGCTTGGCGGTCGACAGCAGCACCGCCAGTTCGGGCCGGGTCAGCCCCTCACCCTCCGCCGCGCGGCGCGACAGGTCGGCGTTGGACGCCAGCCCCTCGACGCGTCGATCCAGCCGGCCCGCCGCCTCGAAGATCTCGATCGCGCGGATGTAGCTGGGCACGGCGCGCACGCCGCCACGCTCGGCGATCGACAGCGCCAGCGTCTGGAGCCGGTTATCCTCCAGCACCAGATGGGCGACATCGTCGGTCATCGCCTCGAGCAGCGTGTTGCGATCGTCGAACGCGAGCCGCCCTTCGGCCATCTCGCGATTCAGCGCGATCTTGATGTTCACCTCATTGTCCGAACAATCGACGCCGGCCGAATTGTCGATGAAGTCGGTATTGATCCGGCCACCTTTGGCCGCGAACGCGATACGCGCGGCCTGGGTGACGCCCAGATTGGCCCCTTCGCCAACCGCGATCGCGCGAAGGTCCTCCGCGTCAACGCGCAGCCGGTCATTGGCGGGATCGCCGACGGTCGCATTGTTCTCCGACGCCGCCTTCACATAGGTGCCGATGCCGCCGAACCAGATGAGGTCGACCGGCGCCTTCAGGATCGCCGAGATCAACGCCGTGGGCTCGATCTCGTCCACCGCGATGTCGAGCGCCGCCTTCACCTCCGGGGTCAGGCGGATGGTCTTGGCAGTGCGCGAGAAGACGCCGCCGCCAGCCGAGATCAGCCCCTTGTCATAATCCTCCCAGCTCGACCGTGGCAGCGCGAACAGCCGCGCCCGTTCGGTCCAGCTTGCCGCCGGATCGGGATCGGGATCGAGGAAGATGTGACGGTGGTCGAACGCCGCGACGATCTTGAGCGTCTTGGACAGCAGCATGCCGTTGCCGAACACGTCGCCCGACATGTCGCCGCAGCCAACCACGCGGATCGGCTCGCGCTGCACGTCGACGCCGCGCTCCGCAAAGTGGCGCTGTACCGATACCCAGGCGCCCCGCGCGGTGATGCCCATCGCCTTGTGGTCATAGCCGTGGCTGCCACCGCTGGCGAAGGCGTCGCCGAGCCAGAACCCACGCTCCAGCGCAATCGCATTGGCAACGTCACTGAACGTCGCCGTGCCCTTGTCCGCCGCGACCACGAAATAGGGATCCTCGCCGTCGTGGACCCGCACGCCGTCCGGATGCACCACCTTGCCCGCGACCACATTGTCGGTGATCGACAACAAGGTGCGGATGAAGATGCGGTAGCTCTCGGTACCCTCCGCCAGCCATGCATCGCGATCGACCGCCGGACTGGGCAATTGCTTCGGATAGAAGCCGCCCTTCGCGCCGCTCGGCACGATGACCGCGTTCTTGACCCGCTGCGCCTTCATCAGGCCGAGGATCTCGGTGCGGAAATCGTCACGCCGGTCGGACCAGCGCAGGCCGCCGCGCGCGACCGGGCCGGAGCGCAGGTGGATGCCCTCCACGCGCGGGGAATAGACCCACACCTCGCGCCACGGCAGCGGTGCGGGCAGCCCGGGGATACGGCTGCTGTCGAGCTTGAACGCCAGCGCCTCTGCCGCCGCCGGGGCAAAGGCGTTGGTGCGCAGCGTCGCGGCGATCACCGCCTTGAACGCGCGCAGGATGCGGTCGTCGTCGATCGCCACGATCGTGTCGAGCCCGGCCGCGATTTCCGCATCGATCGCCTCGACATCGCCGGTCGCGGCAGGATCATGCGCCAGCGTGAAGCGGTCGATCAGCGCCTTGGCCAGCACCGGCGCACGGCCGAGCGCATCGGCCACCGTCGACAGGCCGTAGGTCATCCCCGCCTGACGCAGATAGCGGAACCAGGCGCGGTACAGCAGCACCGCGGACGGGGTAAGGCCAGCCACCAGCATCAAGCGGTTGAAGGCATCATTCTCCGCCACGCCCTTCAGCACCGCGGTGATCGCCTCTTCCAGGACGACGCGGTCGATGTTGGCGACATCGCCCTGCGGCTGAACCATGAAATCGTGGACGAAGCTGTCGCTGTCATCGCGCAGCCGCGTCGGCAGTTCGCCGATCACGCGGTAGCCGAAATTCTCCAGCACCGGCACCGCTTCGGACAGCGCCAGCGCGCCATGCGACTTGTAGATCTTCAGCCGGTGATCATCGCCCGCCACCGTCGGGTAGATGTGCACCGCCCGATCATTCTCGTCCGCCAGGTCGGAGACGCGCAGCACGTCCTCCGCCGCTTCCTCCGCGGTCGACAGGTTGCGATAGTTGGGCGGGAAAGCCCCGGCCCAGCGGATCGCCAGCCGGGCCGCGCGCGAAGGCGTGATACGCTCGGCCAGCGCCGCCTCCACGTCGCGCTCCCAGCCGCGCACCATCTTTTCGAGCCGCGCGTCGAGCGGCGCGACATCGGGAACGACGCCGGACTGGCGTAGGTCGATGGTGTAGCGGATTAGCGCGACACGGCCGTCCTCCAGCGCGATCGACCAGTTGAGGATCGACCCGTTGGCCGCTTCCGCCAGCATATCGCCGATCGCCACGCGCCGCGCGGTCGACAGATCGTCACGCGGCACCCAGGCGAAGGCGAACAGGTGCCGGCCCAGTGCGGAGCGGACCAGCACCAGCTTGGGCCGCGGGCGATCGGCAAGGCTCATTGCCGCGAGCGCCAGTTCCTCGACCGATTCCGCGGACACGGCGGTGACCAGATCGTGCGGCAGGGTGGCCAGCGCGTGGGTCAGCGCCTTGCCGGTATGGCCGAGCGGATCGAACCCGAGCTTTGCCTCCAGGTCGGCCAGCCGCTGGCGCAGCACCGGCACGCTGCGCGGCGGGGCGTTGAGCGCGGCCGAAGTCCACAGGCCCGCGTGGATCGACAGCCCGGCGACCGTCGCGCCGCGACAGATCGGCACGACGACCAGGTCAAGCGGTACGCGCCGGTGCACCGGCGACAACAGGCTGGACTTGAGCAGCAATGGCGCGGACTTGCCGCTGTTGAAGTAATCCATCGCCAGCCGGCGCGACCGTTCGGCGAGCAGCGGCGGCTCATGCTCATGACGGCTGATGCCCAGCGGCTCGCCATCGCTGCTGCCATCGGCGAGCCAACGCTCGTGACCCAGCAGGGTGAAATGCCGGTCGAGGAACCAGCGAATCAGCGCGGCGCCTTCCGCATCGCCGCCAACATCCTCGATGCTGGCGGCATCGGCCGCGAGCGTCGCCTGCATCCGGCGCCAATCGGCCACCGCCACGCGCACATCGGCCAGAGCGGCCGTCAGATCGTCAACCAGTTCGCGTCGTTCACGCGCATCGGCGCGCTCGGTTTCGATATAGATCATCGATTCGCGGTTGCCCGCTTCGTCCACGCTCTCCAGCGCGCCGTCGGCATCGCGGTGCACCGGCACCACCGGATGAAGGATCCGGTCGATGGCAAGGCCGTGCGCCCCGATCATGCCGGCAATCGAATCGACCAGGAAGGGCATGTCGTCATTGACGATCGCCAGCCGCATCCGGCGCTGCGGGCCGTCGCCCGGCAGCTGCTCCAGCGTTACCGCCGCAGTCCCCGCCGCGCGGGTCTGCGCGGTCGCGGCAAGGAAGGCGGCCGCCTCCATCCGCTCATCCGGACCAAAGCCGTCCAGTTCCCCCGGGAGAGCGCCCTTTGTGAGCCGCTCGGCTAGCGCTTGCGTCAGCGCCTTCATCGAAGCTTTCGACATGGCCGCGGCCTATGCGCCGCCCTGTCGCGGGGCTCAACCCCAGTTAGGCGGCGCGGGGCCTTATCAACGGCTTCGGAAGCAACGTTCAGCCGATCGTCGTCGATACCCGGCGGATCAGGTCCTGGTCCTCGCTGACGCTGCCGATCACATCGAACATGCCATCGCCGCGCGCCTTCGCCAGCAGCACGACCATCTGGTCCGCTGCGGAGGGCAGGTCGAGCGCCAATGTCGCCAGCGGGGTGCGCGCGGGGGGCGCCTCTGCCTCGCTGCCGCGCGACGCGCCGGGGCCATCTGCCCAGACGGCGCCGACCACCTCATGGCGCGGCGCGCTGCGCACCGCGGCATCGAGCTCCGCGGCAAGCATCGCCTGCTCCTCGGCGCCGACGATCTCCTTCCAGTTGATCACGCCATAGACGAAATCGATCGTCTCGCCGTTGGAGGTGAACGGCATCAGGATGCCGCGATACAGCGTGTTGTGGCCGCGGGTGCCGACGAACTCGGCCTCGAAGCCGATCGGCGCACGGTTGGCGATGATCTTCAGATAATGATCGGTCAGCCGCGACAGCAGCGAGCGTGCGGGCACCTGCCCGATGCGCGAGATCGCACGATCGACACCGCATTCCTCGCGCAGCGCGTCGCCCAGGAAGGTGATGACCGGATCGTCGAGCCCGTCGGTGAAATCGAGCAGGACGCCGTGCGCGCCGAAATCCATGTTGCCGGCGGGATCAAGGTCACTGATCCGCGGATAGGCACCGCCCTTCAGCAGCGACACCCAATGGTTGTACGCGCGCACGTGCATGCGCCGCTCATCGGCGCCGATCGCAAACGTCGCCTCGCCGATCCCACCATCGGTCGGATCACTGCCCCGGTCCGCGCCGGGCCGATCGAAGCCGCGGTTATCCATGCCATCATCCCTCTGGACGTCTTGTCCGTCCCGCCTTGTGCCACGACCATGGTAAAAAGCGCGTAAATTCTCGGCCGTGCCCATGTGAGCGACAGCCACTTGCGCGATACCCAAACCCCTGCTAGGCGCCCGCTTCCAGCGCGCTCGCCAGAGCGCCCGTGCCGCTTTAGCTCAGCTGGTAGAGCATCGCATTCGTAATGCGGGGGTCACAGGTTCGAGTCCTGTAAGCGGCACCATTCGCTCTCTGCTAGCACACTGTAGATGGGCGTTTTTTACCGGATCGCTGGCGATCTAACCCCCATACGTTCCCACACGCGCTCAAGGCTTGTGGCGAGCAGGAGCGGGCGTTGGCGTTCTGAAGCGGACCCCGTAGAGCACGTGAGCTATGTCCACTCCCGACCTTTTTGTAGAAGTCGCGACCCAAGGGGATGCGGCTTGGTTCGAGAAGAACCCCGATCGCCGCCTTCGCTTGCGCAACGCTGTCCCCGGTGAGTTTCGCGATTTGAGCGACCCTCCCGTCGGCATGACGTGGCGCGTGATTGTCGTGGAGGCGCAGCCGGGAGTCCGGGCTCGCCAGCCGCTCGCGCTTCCGCTCAGCGCCGGCAACGATGCAATGGCGGAGGCGCAGTTGTTCACTCTATTCATGCAGGCTGCGCCGAAGGAAGCACGGCGGATGGTTGCGCAACTGCGAAAGATGAAGCTGCCCAGCATCACGGACAGTAAGTAAGCTGAGACGAAAGCACCGCCGCCATTAAGGCGACGCTCCTCGTGCCCTGATGAGATTTGCCTCTAACGCTTCTTCGTTGGAGCAGGAGGAACAGGCTTCCTTTCCGGACTTTGCGTCGGAGGCCGGGTCGTGCCCGCCTTTTCCTTGCGTCCCGAGCTATCAGAGAAGTTGCCGGTCCGTGTCTGCTTTTCTGGTGTTTTAGCCATGACCGATGGTAAACTTGCAAAATGGTGGGATGCAATCTGGATTCTCTTAAAGCGCTTGATAATGACATCCTGAAAGAGGTCGTTCGTGAGGGGGAGCGTCGTATAGATGCGCAACTCGCCACGGCGAACGCAGCCGATCAGCGCGCGATGGCATGGGCGGCACTTCTGGTTACGGTTGCCGCAGCGGTGCTTGGCGGGTCCGCTGCACTCCTGACCACCGGCAAGAACCTTTTGCTGGCCGGAACCGGCGTCGGCGTGGCTTTCATGCTCGGAGTAGCGATCATGAAGGCTATTGATGTGGTGCGGCCGAAGAACTTCGACTTTCCGGGCAACCAACCACGGAATTGGCTCCCCGAGAAATGGCAGTGTTACGGAACGGGCCAAGCGTGCGATCTGCGTCAGGCATTACTGGAACAAGCGGCGACGCTCGACGAACAGATTGCCGACAATGCGGCCGCGGCGGATGCATCTGGGCTCCAACTCAGGGCCTCCATGGACTTAGCGTTGTACGCGGTCGTACTCGGGGCAATTGTGGTAGGAGCCTTGATTGTAGCCGCCGGCAGCGAGGCCCTGCTCACGTCCTAGCCGAGGCTTGCTGCAGGCCCCGGGCTTGCCAGTGCCAACTCTGGAGCTTGCGGCAGCACACCGCCCGGCGAGTTTGCATCTTCCACGACGCTGCCGTAGTCAGCCACTGCGCGGCGCCGTCTGCGGCAAGTGAGGCTTTGTTGGTCGTTAGCGGCACATCCTCGGATCGGCCGGCCTCTCTGCTCGTTAATCAAGCGTGCAGTGGTCCCGGCGCAGGATCGCGCCATGTGCATCGAAGAGGAGTTCTGGCTTGCTTGACTTCGCCGGCACGACACGCAACACATCAATAGTAGGCTTGAGGTGGGGATTTTGATGGCTTCGTATCGCCCAGTTTCGGGTGCTCATGCCATCGAGCAGGCAGTTGTAGGCGTCAGAATAAGTGGCGCGACCACGGATGCGGTTTACAGTACCGCGGTCGTTAAGGCTGCGGAGTTAGCCGCGAAGTCCGGTTTGCCCGGCCGCGTGCAGCTAGACCCCTTATCTCTGCTTTTCGGTAGGCAGGTAATTTCGCCAGGCTACTCGGCGGCTGAGATGACCCCCGGTACAGTTTTCCAGCGCGTGGAGCCGGACGGCTCCATGGCAGAGGAACTGACTCTGGAGCGTAATGCAGTAACCTTCCGCACCCATCGGTATAAGCGGTGGGCGGATATGGTCGCTCACATAACAACAATTCTGAGCCCAGTGGCAAGTGTTCTCGCCGAGAATAATGCCGCCCGTGTTTCCGTTGTTGAGTTGCGCTGCGTGGATAGATTTGTGAGCGACACAGAAAGCATTCCGCCGCTTAGCGACCTCGTTCGACAGGATTCTCCCTACGTGACCGGAGACATGATTGATCGAGAAACATTCCTGCATCTTCATTCCGGTTGGATCGACGACCAAAGCGATCTTGGCAGAACGCTGTACAATTTAAACATCGAGATCGGAATGGGCGAGCACGCCCGTCCCAATGCAACGATATTGCAGGTTATTTCGAAACAATCATCGGGAAAGGGTTCTCTTTTCGCGGATGGCGCAGATTTTGAATCATCCGTTATGAGCACTTTCCAAGATCTACATCTGGCTGACAAAGCACTGTTATCCAAGTTGCTTTCCGACCGCCTTCAGGCAGATATAAATCTTCCGGGCTCCACTGGATTGGGCGTAACATGATCAGCGAGCTACTGTTTGACGATCCAGGCGCCGGCACTGAGTGGGCAGGCCTTGAATTCGCTTGGCCAGATGACTCGCTGACCAATCACGTCTGGGATCCCTGCTTCCATTCCAATGCCGACATAATGCGCGGGATGGCGGAGCTTGCTATCAGTCAAGCTGCGCCGACCTACGTAGTCTACAGCTTGGGCACTCAGACCTCAGCCGCGGCGTCACATCAATTGTATCGGTTTTTGGCTGTCGGCGCGCTTTGTACTGAGCGCGTATACAGCGTGTGGACGAGCCTCGAGACAGCTGGCAAACCTACTAACCCAAAATCTGATTGGATTGCACTTTCTGAGTCCAGCACCGATACTCTGACGTTCAGCCAAGTTGGGGCTATAGTCGATTCTCTCTCAAGCCGCCTGTCTCAAGCTGACTTCTCTTCTATCGACGATGATCTCGCATCGGCGACCATCGAAATGATGAGCCCCGAAGCGATCGTGACCATAGCCAGAACGACGTTCTCAGCGAGAACAGAGCTGTCGCATTGGCGCAGCTTTGTCGAACGCGCCAAAGCTGTTCTTACAGCGAGAGGCGCTGGCACACGAATGCTAGCGGGGCTTGACTGATCCTTGCTTCAGGCTGTCGACACAATTAATTCTGATACGGTGAGCTTCGTTCTTGCAATTCGCAGAATAAGTGAAAGCCAGAATCATTCGGCGATCGCCTTCAAGGGAGAAGATGAGGAGTTCCGCCTTCTTCACCTTGGCTGGAACTATACCCTCTATTATGAGCCTTTAAAACAATCCTACTTTTGGGTAGACAACAGTCTGGATCCAGTAAACGCTAAGTATTTAGCGGTCGTTTGTGACAGGATTGCTCGGCGGCAACCAGGTATCCCGTATGGGCTAAACGCTGAGGGGTTTTCCTTTGATCCGCAAACAGGAAACATAATACCCGGCCCAACGGGAAGGGGCTTCACCTGCGCAACCTTCATACTTGCTATACTTAAAGCCGTCGGCCTTGAACTTTTAGTCGAGACAAGCTGGCCTGAAGAAGCCAACGTCGAATGGCAGAGACATATCGTCGATGCATTGCGGGACGAACCGGATGCCCCGTCTGAGCAGAAGGAAGCAGTGGCGCGGGATATTGGCTCCCGCAGGTTCACACCTGAAGAGGTGGTAGGCTCAAGCGCCCTATCGGAGTGGCCGATCAGCTTTGAGGAAGCGCAGCATTTCGGTGCTATCGTGAATCAAGATCTTGATAGGCTTTCGGCTGCCGCCTAGTTGATCTTAGCTAACAAACATCGCCTCTACGATCGCCTGCATCAGAACGCCTCGGGGCACCGGGATGCTGACCGAGGTGTAACCAGCGTTCTGCGCACGACGCTGACCATAGAGGCCGATCCACTGCCGACCATGTTGGCGCCAGGCACGCTGCAGAGCCGGTACGGGCAACAACACGCACGTAGCCGCAGGCGCGTGAGCATAGGCAATGAAGTCTGCGGCGAGTGGCTTCTGCACCCAGCCGGGCGACTTGCGCCCTTCATCCGACCAGCGTTCCAGCAGCACATCGGGCCAGTCCTCGGTCCGGATCTTCTCGTCGACCGTGAACGTGCGGCCGCACGCTAACGTTAGCAGACGATCGATACCAGCGCGCTGTGCCCATCCGTCCTGCTCGATAGCGACGGCCGACATGAGCGTCGGAAAGAGCTGGCGATAGATCGGGATCCACCAGTCGGCGCCGTATTGCTGCGACAGCGCATGGCTCTCCGCGAAGCGGTGCACGCGCGCGAATGCCCCCGTCCGAGCATGTCGAACGGGGGCTGGTCGCGAGACTGGCGCTGGCAGTGCCGGCTCCCAAGCGGCGGGGCTAATCGTAGGCCTCCTCCTGTTCCTGGTCGTGGGTGTCCTCATCATCCTCACGCAGGTGCTCGAGGTCGGGATCACCATCGATCTCGTCCATGCGATCGATCATCCGCTCGGTGAGGCGGGCCAGCTCGGCCCGCGGCAGAGAAGGAATGGCCGCAAACAGCATGCCGGCGTGCCCTATGTTGTTAGTCCGCACCCAGCGCCTGGTACGGCGTCGCGTCCAAGGGCTGAACTGCGGGTGCCGGGCCGGTGAAGAAAGGGGAAGGTGCGCCATCATGCAGCCTCCCCCAGCTGCCGCTGTTCGATCGCGGCTTTGATTGCGCTCTGGCGCTCGGGCTCGCCGACGAGAGGAGCGAGGCAGGCGGCGAGTGCTTCATCATCGTACCCGTCGACAACTAGCCACAGCTTGCGGTCAGGCGTCAGCGCGTAGCCTCCACCGATAGCCGCGAACGCCGAGAGCCATAGCCGCGGGTCGAAGCTCGGATCGGGCATCATGCTTCTCCCGCCAAGCGGCGAATGTCGGCGCTAATGAAGGTGAACTCATGCTCGGTGACCTGACCGGGACTGACGAGGCGCTCGATGAACTCGAGTTTCACTGCCAGGTCGGTGAGATTGGCCGCTGGCGTTGCCAACACCGCGTCGGCCAGGTTGTCGCGCCGCCGGGCGAGATCAGCCGACCGGGCGGCGATGGCCTCGATCCTAAACCGTGATCTCTTTTCTGCCTCGATCGCTCGCCGCTTCTCGGTCTGGGCAGCGATCAGAGCCTCGCGCTTCTCGTTCGCCTCCAAGATCTCCCGATGCGCCTGCCGCCAGTCCTCCAGCTCCGGTCCCGCAAATGCCGGGTCGGAGAGCCACCTTGGCGCTGACGCCACTAGCCCCGGAACCGACGTCGAGAGTCGCGCGGTCTCGCCAAAGGCATTCTCGAAGGTTGTCCTGCTTTCCACGTGGGGTGGCGGTGGTTCGGACGGCAGCGCATCGATGGCTGCTCGGCATGCGTCGCGAGCAGGCATCTCCACTTCACGATCGAAGCGTTCGCATTGCGCGTCTGCACGATCATACAGCGCGATGAGGCGCGTGAGGCGCGGGTTGCAGGATGGTCGGGATGCTTTCGCCGGCTCAGCAGCGATGCTGAGCGAGGCGATAGCCGCGATGCCGGCAGCGCTCATGAAACTGCGGCGAGATGCAACGCTGCGCATGTTAGCGCCCTCCTTCTGCAGGAAGCCATTGTTTCGTCTGTTTGGAGATCCAGCTGAGCGCGCTGCGCTGCGCCTCGGTCGGCTCTTCATCCGGACGGAAGAGGCTGGCCAAACGCTGCGTGCAATTGGCGACTGCGACTCTCGTCATCTCGTGAAGGTCGCGGAGCTCTCGTTCAGTCGCGTCCTCCCCTTGGCCCGTAATCAGCTCATGCCAGCCGGCGAGTTCCGACAGCACTGCAAGCACGTCGTCAAAGGTCTGCGGCGGCTCGGCGATGATCGCACACGACAGCGCCTGCTGCTGCCGGCTCCAGACACGGGACGCGGACGCCCATTCGACATGCGAGAGATCATTGCGCTTCTCCGCGGCGTCGAGCGCTTCCTGCCGCTCGCGTACGGTGTCGAGCATCAGCACGAGATGGCGAGTCGGTGTGGTCATGATCATGCCTCCTCGCCGCGCACAGCGTCAGCTGCGATCATCCGCAGCGTCGGAACGTCAATTGGCCCGCCGAACGAGTCGAGGAGAGCGTTGATCTTGATCCCCACCGCCGCCCGATCAGGAGCCGGAAGTGCCGCAAGGCGCTCTGCCGCCTCGTGCTCCGCGCCAGTGGCTTTATCCATCTGCTCGTCGGGGACACCGCCGGGTGTTGCATCCTGTCGCGCGACGACCGAGCGCGCCGCGGCCCAGGCGGAAAGCGCTTCAGTCCATTCGGCATGTCGGGCCTCGGTCGCATCAGCTTGCTGCCCCGGGCCACCGTTTCGCCGTTGCGGGTGGGCGTGCAGCTCGTCTCCTGCGTCTGCCAGCAGCTTGTGTATCTCCTCCAGCTTCTCGACAGCGATCTGATTACTGCACCACACGGTGTAGGCGGAGTGGTGCACTGCCTGAAGCTCGCGGGGCAGGCCGCTCACGACGTCTTTCATCAGGTCGCTATTGGTCCTGGCGAGCAGGACAGCGACCCGTTCGAGAGCAAGAGCCAATTCGACCACTAACTCGGTTGGCTCGGCGATCTTGGGCGCGGCGATATGATTGCTGGTCATCGGTCAGCCCTCCCGTGCCATGAGGCAGCCGTGGCCGGGATGCCGGGTGAACAGGCGCTCGCACGCGTCCGCGGCGATCACGGCCTCAATCGCGAACTGCTGGCGCTTGCTGGAAGCGCGATGCTCACCAGCCAGGGCGCGCGCATAACCGCGGGGGTTGCCGCTGCGTAGGTGCAGACGCGCCATATCGACAGCCTGCGCCGTGCTGTTGCTCAAGCTGGACGTCGGCCGCGCTGGGTTGGCCAGGCACGCGGTTCCCGGTAGTGGACTCATAGCCATTATCGTTCCTCCAGAACGGTTGTGGTTAGACCGGGGGCGGAGGGCTCAATCTCCGCAACCGGTCGTTGCTGGTACTTTGGGTACCACCGTTCATCGGCGTTCGCAAGTGTTCGCTATTGACCGTTGTTCATTCGCGCGCCGCGGATGATATGGCACTGCATGCTCTTGACCGCTGCCCAATGCCGATCTGCCCGAGCCTACCTTGGCTGGACCGCGGGCGACGTGGCCAAAGCGGCGGGTGTCGGGATCATGACGGTGAAGCGGTTGGAAGGCGGTCAACCGATGCAGGACTCCTCGGTCTCGAAAATCATGCAGGCGTTCACAGCTGCTGGGATCTCCTTCATCGCCGCCGGCGAAGCTTCGACAGATGGCGGCGAAGGCTTTCGCGTGACCTGCGCGCAACCGTCAGGCGGACCGCCGCAATCTTCTTGAAGTTCGTGGTTGTTGCATTCATCCTTCACCTGAAGCGCTTAGGCAATGCATGCAGCCGCGATGACAAAGGTTTGTCGGGCGGACCACTATTGAGCGCGTCGCCAGGCAAGGATGCCTTCCTATTTTTCCCTTTCATTCTCCGGCCTGGTCGTACGCACACCCGAAACCGCTACTAGGCATAGCGAATTCGTCCGCCAGCATTCGGGATCTTCAATTTCGAGGATAATTCAACAAGTGGTTTGAGGGGGTTATTGCCTATTCACTCCAGCTTCGGGACAATACTCCTGCGAGCGGGGAAAAGTGATGGTTGACAACTACGGTGTCGTTACCTTCAGCGATCAAGGACCGGTGAAGACGTGGTCCCGACTGGCGGCTATCGCCTCCCACAACAACCGAGAGAAGCCCGAACCGCATTGTGACCCAACTGCCCCGAGGCCTATTCACCTATGCGGCACAACGGCCCTGGTCGCCGAGGTGAAAGCGCGTTTGTTGGATCACAAGATTGATCCATTCAAGCTACGCAAGAATGCCGCGATTGCGTTCGAGGTGATTATGACCGCCTCCCGGCCGTTCTTCACCGCTGGCCCGTACCAAGAAGCCGCGAAGCGCACTGGGCTTTGGATCAGGGCCGCCTGCTCCTTTGCGAGGAAGATGTGGGGAGAGAACCGGATCGTCTCGATGGTTCTTCACCTCGACGAGCATACGCCTCACATCCACGTCGTCCTGCTGCCGCTGGTGGAAAAGACCTATCGCCGTTGGCCCGAGCGCGGAACAACGTGGGCGCTTGAAGCCCGCAGCATTTCCGGGCCTGGAATGTATCAGAAAGTGCATGACGCCTATGCCGAGGCCATGACTTCATTGGGCTTGGTTCGAGGCAAGTCCCGATCGCGCGCAAAGTACCGGCCGTATGCGGCCGAACTCGCCGACCTTGATGAGCAGAAGCGGCGCGCGGCGGAAGCCGCTGAGGCTGCTGAAAAGGCGCGCGAGGAAGCTGAGACTGAGGCAGCTAAGGCATCAACGGCTATGCGGGAACAGGAGCAGCAACGGCTTCTACTGAAGGCGCGAGCTGACGAGATCCTGCGGGAGAAGGCCGATTTGGCCCGCGAGAAGGCGGCGGTGCGAAAAGCGACGCTTCACTTGGAGGTCCAGCGCCGAGAAGCCGCGCTAATGCTTGCTGCCGCCAAGAAGGAGCGCGACGCGGCCGCTGTGGCTCGCCACGCTGCGCAGAAGCGGGCAGCGGTCTTGGGGCGCTCGATCGAAGGCCTCGTCACGGCCTCTGAGAAAGCGAAGGCGCTGCGATCAGCTCTCCTGAGCGTGCCACTCGCCGAGTTGCCTCCTGCGGGGCGTGAGATCGTCCAGAAGGTCTACGGCTTTCAAGCCGCGGCGTCTGCGGTCACGGTGCCGGAGGTCGATGAGCAGGCGCTACCGGCACACCTTCAGCAGCGCTTCGCATCTCTTCGTGGACGAGGTCTTTAGGTTCACGCTTCAGCGCTCGCAGCCAATGCCATCGTCATCGCGGTCCAGATGCGGGCCGTAGCCTGGATCACCTCGTCGCACTGGCGCTGCCCCCGCCGCTCTTGCCGCTGAGCAGTTCGCGAAAGCGCCGCCGGTGGATGATCGAAGGGCTTGAACGCGCCGCGTAGGCTCAGCGGACCCGCCGTGACAATGGTACCCGGTCCCACCCTTGCGATCGTTGTGACAGCCCCGGGCGTTGAGACCGCCCGGTGTTGCTTCAACGTTCGGCGACCACGCGGCTGTGACTGCCGCAAGAACAAGAACAACCTCTAATCGCACGCCACTTCTCCCCCAAGCAGTTATTATCGCGGTTGTTTGCGCAACGCATCCTTTCAGCACGAAGCTCTTGCAATTGGGGGGCCGATATGCAGGTTGTGGCGGCGGGTATCGCAGCAGCGGCTCGTCGAGGACTGTGGAAACGGTGATGGCCGTTTCGGACGCGAGCAGTAGCTCTCGCCTCAACCCGGCCCCGAGGTCGGAGCGTCCCACACTGGATCAACTTTCCATGTGGTGACGACATGACCGATCTTCGACGATTAAAGCGACGGGCATTTGAAAGCCAGGCCGGCCGGTGCTTCTACTGCGAACAGCCTATGTGGCTGGCCGATGCCGCAACCTTCGCTCAGCGCCACAACTTGTCTGCGGAGTCCGCTCGTCATCTCCAAGTTACCGCGGAGCACGTCATTGCGCGATCGTGTGGTGGTCGCGACGAGTCCTCCAACATCGTAGCCGCCTGCCGCTACTGTAACACCAGGCGCCACCGTGCGAAGGACGCTCTTCAGGCGGATGCTTACCTCACAAGAGTTCGGCGACGCTTAGCCCACGGTAAATGGCATGGGCTGCGCCTCGCCCATCAACATCGTTGACTCCGGCAGTGCCATTTCCAACCCTTGCCAGCATGTGCAACCGCTACCGCATGTCCGCCAAGCAGGCAGAACTAGCCTCCCGCTATGGCGCGGAACCGATCTACCCCGAGGACGCGACGTTCCCGTCGCCCGAACTGTTCCCCGACCGGCTGGCGTGGGTGGCGCGACGGGAGAGCGGTCAACGCATCCTCGATACCATGGCTTGGGGCTTTCCGCGCAAGGTGCCGGGCAAGCGGATCGACAAGACGACTGGGAAGCCCGTGATGCTCGACACGAAGGTCACGAACGTCCGCAACTACATGTCCCCGTTCTGGAAGTCGGCGCTTGCCAACCCCGACCGGCGTTGTCTGGTGCCCTTCACCAGCTTCAGCGAGTATGGCCCCGGCCCCGCCGGCAATCGCCCGCTGTTCTGGTTCGACGTCCCGAGCCGTCCGATCGTCAGCTTCGCCGGCGTGTGGCGTCCGACAGAGAGCGGGGCCGTGTTCGCCTTCCTGACTACCGAGCCGAACCCCTTAGTTGCTCCGGTCCATCCCAAAGCGATGCCGGTGCTGCTGGATGAGGAAGACGAGGGCCGCTGGCTCACCTGCTCGTTTGATGAGGCAGTGGCGCTAGGCAAGCCGTTTCCTTCGCAACTGATGTCAGTGCAGCAGGCTCCAGATCCACGCGCCGTAATCGGTGAGGCTGGTGACCGTGGCGGCAGTGACAATGGCGCCGACCAGCCAAGCTTCAATCTCGAATAGCGTTGGCCGGCGCAGCTTCACGCCTTTCCCCTTCCTGCCCGGAGTTGCTCGTACTTCATTGCAACCTCGCGGAACCGCGCGACCCCGTCGACGTCTCCGGCCGAAGCCAAGGCGCCGATCCGTTCAGCGATCCACACGGGGGCCAGCCGGCCGTGCTGGCGCTCGATCGCGAGCGCTTCAGCCCATCGTTCCTGGTCCGGCGTCATGGCGCGAGCCTACACCGACGCTAGCCTTTGGGCGAACCGAGAAGTTCGGGGCGGAGCCGTCAGTCTTCTTTTGGCATCTTGGTGCCACGTCGGGGATGGCGAATAGTGCTGGCGTGCAGACTATCCGCCTTCGGCGGTATAAACGGCCATCGTCCAGACGTTGCGCACCGGCAGCTGCGCGCCCAAAGTCGGTCATTCAGCTGCTAAACCGCTTTACCCGAAAGCTGCCGCTCGTTCAGCTGGGGTCACTCGATACCGTTGGTGAAACCGGGCCGTCTTTCGAGCAGCGATTGCGGTAAGCTGCCGTTCCTTCACACGGTGTGCTGTGGGAGCAAAGGACAGCTTCGTGTATTCATCTGGTCCAGCCGCGGCATCTCCGTGGAGCAGGACGCCCTTCTCCGCGCCCGCGACCTCGTCAGCCGATATTCGTCCCGCCTCGACGGGACCTGAAGTCCGGAGACGTCCACCGCTTGAATATCGCGGGCAACCGCCGGACTGAACGAGGCGTCCGACGTAGATCGCATCCCTTAAGGTCGGTGATCTCGCCGACTGGCGCCCCCATATTGGCCGGATAAGCGAGGGATTACGAATGGCGGGAAAGCGTCAGCACTACGTTCCAAAGTTTCTGCAGCGCGGCTTCCTGTCCGAGTCGAACGGCTCAGGCGACGGTGCGGAGCGCACGTGGCTTCATCGGCAGGGTTCGCACGCGCGCTTGGTCGGGATCGCCGACGTCGGCGTGGAGGACTGGTTCTACTCCCGCAAGGGCGCTGCCGGCGAGGTCACGCTGGACGACGCTATCACCGAGTTCGAGAAAAGCTTCAGCCGGGGGGTGAAGGAGCTGCGCCTCTCCGATCCGGGGACCGTAATCGATCCGGAGCACGCCGCGCGGACGGTTACCCACCTCGTGATGCGGACGGCGCATCTGCGAAAGACTTTGTCGAGCGGCGTGACCGGTCTCTTCCAAGAGATTGAGAGCCTGTTTACGGATCCGGCGCGCCTCGCGGGCATGCTCGGGTTCGCCTCGCCGGCGCTGGCGTCGTCTGTTACGGAGGCGATCCGGGACTCCGCGCAGAAGCTGGTGCCGGCCGGCATCCCGGCGGCGTTCAGCGAGCGGCTCCTGACGTTCGTGATTCGCGAGCGCGGCGATGAGTTTGCCGCGCAGGTCGCGGCCGTGCTGTCGCCGCTGTTGCCGGAGCTGTTCGGCGGGCTGGGCACGATGGTGCGGGACGGTCACAACGACCTGGTCGCGAAGCCGCTCGATGACCATGGCTGGGTGGGAATACTCTCGGGCTTCACCTGGACGGTCGAAGCTGGAGCGGACCTCATCCTGCCGGACGCGGTCGCCTTGTCCCGGGCCGGCCACGGAAGACTGGAGGCGCTTCTGTTCACCGGGGGAGCCGACGCCACGCTGGTCCTGCTCCCGCTATCAACCGACCGGATGCTCGTGGGACGCCTCGATCCCAGCGAACCGGTCGATCTCTCGACGTTTAGCGTCGAGGCCGCAGGGGCCTGCCAAGGCTTCTTCATCAGCGCGCGTTCGCGAGATGAGGATGGTGTCGCGGCGACGATCGGAAGCGGCCCCGCGAAGGCGATGGCCGACGGGATCGCCGAGGCGGTGGCGGATGCGGAGAAGGCGCGATCGCTCGCGCCGGGCGAATTCGCGCCCGCGGTGCCGCGCCAGTTCGAATGGGAGCAGTTCTCATACCGGGTGACGCTGCACGACTTCGGCGACGACGTTCTCGCGAAGGAATATGCCGACGTCCTTCAGGCGGTGGTCAGCGCCCTGTCCCGCGACATTCCGCTGCAGGATCTGGACGGCGTCACGATCGCCGTCGACTACCCGGACGCTCTTGCCAAGCTCGACCGCGGCGACCCGGTTCTCCCGCCGGTCGCGAGCGGTGCCCTAGCATACGGAGCCGGCGTCGCGATGCCGGTGACCGTGCTGCGCGACGGGAAGCGCAAGGAACATCTCGTGGTGGCTGCCGGCGTCGCGGAGGGGTGGACCTCAGACGACCCAGCCCTGAGGGCGATGTGCCTTCATCTGCTGGTCAAGATGCTTGCTGGGATAGCCAACAGCTCGCGGTTCGGCGAGGACACCACCTTCAAGCCGGACGAAATGGGCCGCGAGCTGCATCTATCGGTGGCTCGGGCCCCGTCTAAATACTGGAGCGCGAAGCAGGCGGCCTTCGTGTCACCGGAGGAGGGCATGGTCTACGCCGATCTGGTGATCGACAGCTTCGAGCACGCGAAGGCCGAGATCGCCATGGCCCGGTCGAGGATGAGCGGCCCGAGCGACATCAACGACACCTTCCTCGCAGGGCTCGAGACGGTGGCCGCGGTGCTGGGCCACGCAGCCGACTGGCTCGGCCATCGGGACGGCCTGGCCGAGGGGCAGCCGTTTGACGGTGACGATCTGCCTGAGCGGCTCGCAGTTTACGGTCTGGACAGCTGGATCACGCTGTTCGGCCGCGATCTCGCGGCCTGCTACACGGAGGAGGGCGCGCTCGACCTCAACGTCGTGACGACGCTCAGCAGGCACGTGGAGCGCCTCTTCTGGAGCCTCGGCCTGTTCTGCTGGCCAGAGGGCGGCGGCGTCCGCTGTAGCGTCGCCGAGCAGGGGCTGGCCTTTGGTGAGCTTCCGCTGCAGGGCGGGTGACCGGAGTTTCGATCGAAGGAACTGTTTGAAGACCGGCGCTGTTGCGGTCGGTGGATGGTGACGCCTTGCAAGCAGTGCGGAGAATCTCTCACCAACGAGGGAGATGATGGCGCGACCTGCGATCATTGCGACGCATCGTACATCGTGGATCAGCTTGTGCAGCAGCTCGACGAAGAGGTCGTCACCAATTAGCGGCCGTTCGCGCGCCGCTCAGCCCCGCACCGATGCCCGCGCCAATATCGCGGCCATTTGAGTACCGTCCCGGTCGCTACCATCGCGCAGGACAAGTCACCCACCTGCGGGGAGCTGCACCAGGCCGCCGTCCTGACGCCCTTGGCGTTGCCAAGCGATCGGCAGGTAAGCGCTGGCCCTTTCACCAGGACGTGCCCCTCGCGCGACTTACCGACCGGCGTACCAACAAGCCGAACAAACGCGTCCCGGGCAGCGTTGCCGGAAGCGGCTGGGCACGGCTGGTTGGATCGGCAAGCTCCATCAGCCTCGCGCGCCGCGATCCCAGATAGGCGAATGCGCGGCCCTTCGGCGCACCATAGCGGGCCATCGCCATCCCATACCCGCGTTGGCGTGCAGCGGAACGTGGTACCGGCCGGAACTACGGTGGTTGCGAGCGCGAGAATTGTGATCATCGCGCCCACCTGTGCACAACTTCTCCAACATCACCAGCCCTTGCGTTCGCTTTTCGTTCTGGCATGATGCCGCGATGGTCGGCCCGCCAAAGTCCCTTCACGATCTCCACCGCGTCGAAGCGCAGGTGCGCGTCACGTGCCGGAGCTGCAGGGCGTCCGAGTTGTGGGAGCTGGATGCACTGATCACCGAGGTGCGCAACAACGGCGGCAACACAGACTGGGCAGCAGCCCGCTGGGCGGTCAAGTGTCCGCAGCGATGCGCGGCGCCGCGGGTCACCCTCCTCGCGGTGCCCTTCGGAAAGCAGCGCGCTCGACGGCAGGCTCACCGGAACACCCTCATCAACCTGGCGCTCCAGATCTTACGTGACGCAGCACAAAGATCGTCGGACGAGGCCGTAGGCACTGTCGAGGTGCGGCTTGCGCTGCATGTGCTGCGACCCTTCGTCGGCGAGCAGCGTCTCCTAACCGAGTTCTGGAAAACAGCGATAATTGAACCGCGGCACCCGTGGACGAGCTGTCTCGTACCCTATCGAGCGATTAAACAGCGTCTGATAGACAGAGGAGCACAGGCGGGTGAGGCGAACCGGCCGTAAGCTGGAGCGCCTCGCCCAGTTCATCTACCGCGGCAGTCGCCAATTAACTCGCCGAGACATCGTTTTGGTGATTGGCGTACCGGTTTCGTCGGTCGCGGGTGTATAGCGACCCCGCCTTGTGATCGCTCTGCACGCGGCTTGGTCCAACGCTTCGCTCCCACTCGAGCTTGTCACACGACAATTTTCTACCCTCCCAGTAATTCCGACGTCCCACTGAATCACAACGTCGCCCTCTTCTTCCGCTCGGACCGATGAGGGCGGATAGTCGTCAGCCGTAATCCAAGCCGAGATGTCCCCCCGCGCCTCAGCATCCCGGGGGCCGACCGGTTCCGGCTCCGAGATTGGCGCAGTCCGCGGGTCATATCCGTAATCACTCGCGGTGCTCGCGTATGGGCCCCCTGCCTCAGTGCCCTGGGCTTCAAGATCGCGCCCCGTCGCAGACGTCTCGCCATCGCTTGGCGCGGGCGCATCATCTGAAACCAGGGCGGCCGGTTCTTCGTCATTGAGGGTTGTATCTACTGGCTGCTGGGTCGCGTTCCGGTCTTGGCAGGCCGCCACCAGGAGCAGCGTGCAGGCGAAGCACGCCCACTTACGCATCGGCGACGCCAAAGCTATCGTTCACCCGAGCCGTTTGAACAACTCGGAGGCTGCGCTCGATCTTGACGAAAAGGAATATGAAAATTATAAGAACAAACCCTAGAAAAGCGGCGCTCGCGAAGCCGATCTTAATCCAGAATTGTGCATTTCCTTCTGCTTCGGACGCCGCCCGACTTGCGACGTCTCCCTGGAATCGTGTCTTGTGCCATTCAATCAACTGCAGCACGCGCGCCTCACTAAGAGGCTTTCCAGTGCTGCTTCGCAATTCTTTAGCTAGAGTTCGGACGCTACGGGCGTAGTCGACTCCGTTTCCAGGCATTTCGTCCGCGTAAGCTTGAAGCCCCCTCTCCCAGTCGTTTTGCGTGATGTCTCCCCTAGTCGATAGATAGGCTTTGATTGTCTTGGCGGCTTCCTTGATGTCAGGAATAACAAACGGCTCTGCTTCCTTCGTTTCTGTTGTGGACGTGGTATCCGTGATCTTCTGCTCGGCGATGAAATCACCAAGCGTGCCGCCACTCGGCTCCGCTCTTTCAGTGAAACCGCTCCATTTGAGCAACGACGGTATAGCGGTTGCCACACCAATAATCGCGACCAGCAAGGCGATCGTCGCCGCTACTAGAATGACGACGCGCAATAATCCGAGATAGGCTCGTTCGAGCTTAGCAAGCATGTTGTTTCCCCCGTTGATGCTCGCGATGACAAGCACTCCCATCACACAGCCCTACCTAATTCGAAGTTTATGCCAACTAGCTGCGGCCGATCCCTGCCCACTTTTGCCTACGCTGACGGGCGGATTCTGAGAGCCCCAATCACCTGTGAGCAAAACCGTTGACTCAAGTGCATGCTGAGCCGATGCCCTCCACAAGAGGGGGACGGCATGGCTCAGCAAAAATCATCCAGTGGCGGCCGATGGCTTGTCTTCGTGGCGATTCTTCTTGTCGGCTACTGCTCCCTTAAAGAGGATAAGCCAGCTGCCACTGCTACAACGGTAGAGGCTGTTGAAACTTCGGATGATAGTTCTGAGGAGATGCCGGGTGCCGGTCCAGAGGGAAAAGATCAAACGGGCGAAGGGCCTGTAATCGCGGGCGAGACCTATGCTGAATATGATGATCGCCGGGACGTCACGGCGACGGGGCTCTACTCCAGCGGTTACCAGTGCACCGAAGATTGCAGCGGCCATGATGCCGGTCGGCAGTGGGCGGAACAGCGGGGCATCACCAACGCGGATGATTGTGGCGGGCGCTCATGGAGCTTCGTCGAAGGATGCCGCTCCTATGCGGACGAACAAACTAGCAGCTCCAGCACCGAGAGCGATGCTGAGGAAGTCGTGTACTAACTCGCAGCTGCGCCTCAGGGTGATCATTCAGATTGGTAGCGGCGCCGGACGATGGCCGTGGCTCGCTAGGATGTGTTACTAGTTTCGACGGTGCTGACCCCGTATGAGATCTTAGGCTTGCAGCCTGGCGCAGAGCCGGAAGTTGTCGAAGCCGCCTACCGAGCGTTGATGAAGAAGTATCATCCGGATCGTTGGTCAGGCTCGCCGGAGCTCGCCCACCGGCGAGCACAGGAGATCAATGCAGCATACGCGTCGGTGAAGAACGGCTCAGTGTCGGCGGCCGAACCGATCCCGAGCACAGTCCGCGCAGATCCGTCCCTTGCGCCCACCATCACCGCGCCCTTCAACATCGGCCGCAACCTAGCGTGGGCTACCGGGCTTTCTGCCGCGATTGTGGCAATAGCCGCGGCGGTCGGCTCCGCCAGATAGATCAGTCGCGTTGTGCGGTTGCGTTGCTGCTGGCGCCTATAATCGCAGCAGTTAAGCGCCCAGATCGGCCAGCTTCGATTAGCGCCTCGATGAAGTCGGCAGCCCGTTTGTCGGCTTCTGGATCATCGCCCTTCGTCACGCGAGAGGCGCTGGCTGCCGCTTTCGTGGCCGGCTCGGCAGCAGCTTTCTTCGCGCTGTAGCTCGTCATTCCCGCAAGGGTCTGTTTCGCCTCAGCGGTCGCCTTTGCTTGCTTCACGACTCCGCTCGCGACATCGATAAGCGGACCGGCGAATGGGATACTGGAGAAACGTGCCGCCATAGGCGCGAGAAAGCGCATAAGCTTGAACGCAGAACCGCTAGGATTGGTCGTTCCCGCGATCGGTATCGTCGCTTCACCAATTACCCGTCGCAGGCTCATCAGGCGGTTGAAGTCGCCCTCGTCGAGAAGAACTTTCAGCTTCGGCACGCCAAACCGGATGATCTCGCTGTTGAGCTTGGCACCGCTGACGCTGCCGGCCGGGCCGCTGCCGAGATTGCTGTTGGCAGTGTAAGCCTTGTCGAAAATGCCGCCGATACCCTCTGCCTGAACCGCTCGCCATGCCGCCTTGCTGGTTGCTGTTGGGCTTGAGAGAAGCACCGCCTTAATCCGGCGCAGGTTGCTCACTTCGCCCGAAAGCACCTCGCGGATGGCATGCTCTGGCAGAATATTGTCGGTACGCGTGCCCTTCTTCCAATCGATCAGGTTCTGCACCACGTCCTTGGCGGCGAACGTCTCCTTATGCGTGACGACAGCCTGCCGAGCACGCCGAAGCGTGTCGCCCACCGGTCCACTAACGCCATTTCGAGCGGCCAACTCAACCGCGGCCTCTACAGCATCATCCACAGCACCCTTGATCGGCTGCGACAGCTTGCGCGGGCCATCCGCAGTGTATTGCGAGTTGATCGCCTTCCGGAACGCCTCCGCGTTGCCAACCGTCAGCGGCTCAGGATCACCATAGAACTGGATTTTGCGCCCGTCCGCCAGCGTGACGGTGGTGATCCCGTCCTCGGCGGTGACCGGGTTCTTCCCGATCAAACCGTAACGGGCCATTTCCTGCCGGATCACATTCTTGACGCTATCCGGCACATCCGCCTCAACGAGCGCGCGCCGGGCCGCGTCGGTGATCCCGCTCGTGTCGAGAGAGAGGCCATCACCGCCCATCTCCTGCGCCTCGCGATAAAGTGCGTTAATCCCTGCTTTCCCGCGGTCGCGCAGTTCTCGCAGAGCATCGACCACGACGCGCCCACGGTCGGCCTTGGTCATGTCGGTAGCGCCGAACGCTTCGCGGAACTTGACCGTCGCCTCCCTGATCTTTTCCGCCTGATCGACCAGGAAAGTTCGGGCCTTCTCCCCCTCCCCACTCGCTTGGGCCCGCAGCGTCTGCTCGGTGTCCTGAACGGCGAAGTCCTGGGTTGCCTGCCCGCGCGTCAGCGGAATGCCGAGCGCTTCCGCTTCGCGCGTCCGATCGGCGGCGGTGCGACCGGCAGCGGCGCGTGGAGAGCCAGCCGCATCACCTGCCGGAAATGCGGGCGGGCGTGCCGCTGGGACAGGCTCGACTGCTGAGGCAGCGGCTCGCTGCGCGGCCTGTGCAGCAGGAAAGATCTCGTCCTTGGGGACAAAGCCGACTTCGCCGCTTTCCAACCCACGCACCTGCACGTGGACGCGGCCGCTGGCGTCGGCCTGCTCAGGCCCGACGATCTGCACGGGATAGTCAGAGCCCTCATGGCGCCGAACCATCGGCGTCGAGGCTGCGGCTAGTTCAGACGCCTCCCTCGGCAAACCATCAGATGCCGGCGGGGTCTCGTTATTACGCCCGCCCGGGCTGGCATCGCCGCTCGAAGCGCTTGCATCGTCATAGGCATGCTTGATCTCATCGGGCTCAAAGCCGTGCCGAGCCACAAGCTCCTGACCATCCTCCGTCAACTCGCCGGAGCGATCAATCACAGCTTCGCGCGGCATGGACGAAGGAAGCTCCGTTGCAGCGCGACGTCCTAGGCGGGTGGCTGCAACGCGCTCTGCCCCAACAACGCCAGCAACACCGGCGCCGCCGCCGATCAATCCGGCGACGAGTTGACCCGTCGGTCCGAACCCAGATTGACGCGCGGCATCCGATGATCCGCCACCGAGGCCGCCCGAGATCACGTCTGCTGTAGGGGAAGAGGCAAGCGCTCGACCGATCATGCCAGCGGCACCCCGTGCACCGGACGCAGCCCAACCAGCGCCAGCGGTGGCCAGGCCACCAGACGCCCCCTGCTCGATAGCAGAGAGCATACGTTCGGCCTCGGTCCGCGGCTTTGGTAAACCCATCATGTCGGCGACGTTCACGTCAGGATCGTTCGCCATCGCGAGAGGCTGGCCTGTGATCCTCTGTGGCAGCCCGGTAACATTCAGCAGCGAGTTCAGCGGGTTCATGACCATACCGGCTGCGCTTCCCACACCTTCGATGATCGAGCGGGCCCCTAACCCCAGCCCACGGCCGACCTTCTCAGCAGTCGTCCCTTCCCGCCATGGGTTCAGCTTTGCACCACGAGGAAGCGACGCGATGCCGTCGCGCAGGTCGTTGTCGATCTCCCGCCGCTGGTCCACGGTCATCCCGCTGCTCATGTCATTATACGCGCGCACGACGCCGGCTGGCAGTTGCGGCGCTGCCGGCGTCTTCTTCAGCTTACCGCCCGGAGGCAGAAGAACCGCGCCCATGTTCACGTCGTGCTCGAACTGGGCGGCCTGTTCCGGCGACATGAGGCCACGGCGATAGGCGGCATACACCTTAGCCAGGCTGGGCCCGCTTTCGGCTTCACGCTCAACAGTCCGCTTCGCTCGCACGCGGTCAAACGTGGAGTCGCCGGCGGTGCCGGTCACACGCGCGACATATGCCCGATTGACCGGGCCATGCTGCCGTCGATCGGTACCGCCATGATATTCGGCTACCGCTGCAACCGCGCTTCCCTTGTTGCGGTCGAGCCCTTCACGCAGAACATAGCCTGCAGCCAGCGCCGCCTGTTCGGGACCCTCATAGGCATCCACGCCATATTTCTTCATGAGCGCGGAGCGCGTCGCGGGAATGATCTGATACACCGACTGCGCGCCAGCGGATGAAACCTGGTCGGCATTGCTGCGCTCACCCTTCAGTCGCACGCTTGACAGGAGGCCCTTGGGCAGCCCCAGCTTCGCCTCGACCGAGCTATCGATCTCATCATAACGAGGATCTCGAAACGATTGGGGGGCGCGGCTCGGCATTAGCGGGCAAACTCCATGTAGGAACGCGGGGGAAGCTGCTGGCGACCGGCGGTGGCGGCGGTGCGGCGCTGATAGTCGACGTAGCTGGTGCCCTTCGGGATCTGCACGCCGTTCACCACCAGATCGCGCTTGGCGCTGCCAAGATTACCGTTGCCAGCGATCCACTCGGCGCGGCCGTTGTCCTGCGCGGCAGCGATGTCCTGCAGCTTCGCCATGCCTTTCATCCACGACACGATGTACTCGCGCGGCGCAGTCGGTGACGGGAAGCCTTGCCGTGCAATCTTGATGTCCGCGTCGCTGGCGGGCCCGGGTGGAAGCGATTTGATCGCGGCATTGTTGATGAGTTTCTGATACTGCGTCCGTAACATCGAAACAGCATCCTGACGCCCCAGGAGCCGCTTGCTGAACTCGGCCCAGTCGGAGAACGCGCCGCCACGCGCCGGAGATGCTGCGAACTGATCCGCGAGACCTCGGGTACGTTCAGCCAGCGCGGCGTTCGCAGATCCAGAGATTACCGCTTGGTTCATCATATTCACCGAACCGGGATCTGGCCGCGCGCCTGCGTCCTCAAGCTCCTGCATCTTCAGCTGTACGTTGCTCGTGAGCGTATCGCGGGCGATGTCGATCTGCGCTGCGCGAGTGGTGATCTGGCTGTCAATATTGCGGCGGTTGGCTTCGTCATTGAGCAGCCCGGACTGAAAGACCTGCGGAGCATATTGCGCCTTCGTCTCAGACTCGGACGCCTCCGCGTTCATCTTTCGGACCAAGCTCGGCTGAACCTCAGCCGCGCGCGCATTCTCGCCGATCGTCTTCGTGGAGTCCGCGAGAGCCTTGGACGTATCCCCGAACTTCTCGGGGCCTCCGACGACGGCAAGAAGACCGTCAATGTTGGCAAGCGCTAGCTGGGGGTTGGTGCGGATCACCTCAACCATGGCCTCGTCGTCCTCAGCCGGAAGACCAGACGCCTTAGCGGCCTGAATATACCGCTGTGCTGCCTGCTCAGCGAGGTCGACACGGCCGCTCTGAAGAGCGAACTTTACCTGCGTCAACGTGCCCAGATGCTGACGCTGTGCAGTTTCGCTCTGGAGCTTCCACGCCTCCTTCACCGGCTCCGCCATTTCCGGGTATTCGGTCATCAGGCGCACTGCAGCTTGGGATGAGGGCTGCTGATGATAAGCCGACAGAGCCTGGGCACGCTGTTGAGCCCGCAACATGGCACGCTCGCGATCGGACTGTGCATCAACCGTAGCCTGCTCCGCCTGCTGGTTCTGCATTTCCAAACCACGATTGACGAGCGAGAACCGCTTCATCTCCTGGTAGCTGGGGAGTTGTCCCAAGGCGCCCAAATAGCCGTCGAGGTTCATCAGAAGATACTCGGGTTGCCGCGAAGCACCGACTGCGACGCAAGGTTTAGGTTGCCGGTAGAGCGCGAAGTGATCGCACCGCTGTTACCGAGACCAAGTTTGGACAGCAGACTGCCGCCGGGGATGAAATTCGCCACAGCGTCGTCGAGGAAGCCGCCGATATTTGCCCAGTTCTCGGCGTTGATCCTTCCCTTCGCCAGGAAGTTATTGGCTTTCGCGCCGCCAATCTCGCTCAGCAGGTTCGTCACGTTATTGACGGTGTTGCCGCCGACCTGCGTTACCGTCCCCTGCGCGCCCATCCCGAGCCCCGCCAGCCCGCTGAGATTGTTGAAGGTCTGCTGGTAGACCTGCGCCAAAGTGTCAGCCCCAAAGTCGGCAAGTCCGCGCTGGGTATTCCCACCGCGCAAGCCACCGGTCGCCGCGGCATTCTGGAGCAGCGCTTCCTCGCCGTTGCGGTAGAGCGACGCGTAAAGCGGGCTTGCCCGAAGTTCGTCGATCATCGCCTGTTGGCTGGCGTCGTCCCCTAGGCCTGCGAGGCTCGACAGTTCGCCGATCGCAGCCGTGCCTGCCCGCGTATACGGCACGTAGTCTTGCCGTACCTGCTGGTTGAACGCGTTCTGGGTGTCGATGCCGCGGTTATAGGCAGCCACCAGCGCATCAGTTGCTTTCTGACTGGCCTTCTTTTGCGATCCACCGCCGAACAAACCCGCGATTGCGCCGAAGAGTCCCATGGCTATGTCCTCAGTGAATTGTGGGAGTGATCGGCAGCCCCGGCACACCGAGGAGCGCCGAAGTGCAGGCCCAGCCCTTGGGCGTGCGAAGGTCAGGCCCGCCGTTGATGGCCACGTTGGCGACGGCGAATAGTGCATCCCGGAACGGGATGTCGCTCCGGTAAGCAACCGCCTTGGCAAAGGCACACACAGTGCTTTCATCCGCTTGCGCCGCGCGCTGTGCCTGTCGCTCCGCAGCGAACGATGCGGCCAAATTCGAGAACGCTCCGGGCGCAAGATCGCTGAAGAGGCCCATCAGTTTCGAACCTCGCGACGGATTGCGGCGCGGATGAACTCGGACAAGGTCATGCCATCACTTCTCGCCTTGGCGGCCGCCGATGCGATCAAGGCGTCATTCACCCGGAAACGGGCGAGAGTGTTATGAACCTCTGTGCGCATAATCCCTCCGATGATCGTGGGCACAGGTATGCTTCGGCACTTAGCCGAATGTCAGAGGGTGTTTTGGGGTCTATCGGGTGCAACGCCCTCCAATCCAACATGGGGTGGGCAGCCTTTGCTTCAGGAGGCGAAGCCTTGATCATAGGTGGTGTGCAGGCGATGCTGCTCATATGACGATCGGAGATGCACTGGGCGCCTATGGTGCCTTGCTGAGTAGCTATCTTGCCATTCGACAGATACTTGCAGGAAAACGCCGGCTGTCGATCACTGCCGTGCCCGCTTACGGGTCAGAGCAATATCCTCCCGTCGGCAGGTTCACCCGCGTCAACATCCGCAACGTTGCCGACCGCCCGGTACACGTTCGACACGTCAGCATTGATACCGAGATCACCCGTCGTCTGAAGAGCCGAGTCAGCGACATGTTTCGCTACCGCCGCTTTTCTCTCCCCCGCGCGGCGATCTCCCATCAAGTGAGCGATGATGCAGTTTTCACGCCCAAACTACCGACCACGATTGAATCGGGGAGGTCGCTTGTCCTTTGGTTACCAGCCGACACCTTTACGGCATTTCTAAAGAAGAACGGCAACACTCGGTTCGCAGTTACGGTGCAGGATGAGGTAGATACAAGCTACCGATCAGCGTGGTTTAAGTCGTGCTGGTGACCGAGTGAGAACGGAGGTCCAGGGCGGGATCAACGAAGTTGACCACAAGCAGGTGCTCGTGAGCCACCAGCGCGGGCAGTCGCTGTGTCGGCTCACCGTTCCGAAGAAAGTGCAGACGATAACGGACGTTGTTCTCGGGCTCCGCGGCTTCTAGCCTCTCGAGTCGGTTCTTGATGCTGATGTTCATGGCCGTTTGCCCCTCAAAGGTCTTCATCGCCGGGTAACCAGCATGCGAGAAGCTGCTGGCTGAACGGGCTTCGTGTGGTCTCGATGGCGTGGCGGTATGCGGCCGGCGTTATGGCGTTCGGGAACGCGGGCTTGAAGACGCTATGCGTCTCCATATAGCGGGAGATTACCGCCTCACGATCAGCCGCGGTCATCATCTCGCCGCCGCCGGATGCCTCCAGGCGGGTGATCCTTCGCGACAGCGTCATGCTACTGGCTCCCGCTGACTCAGCCAGGCGTACGCTTCCGGGCTGAACGAGGACGCGTCCATCGGCACCTTCGGCACTCGCGTCCGTTCGACGTGGGCGATCGTGTGCCAGTCAGCCGCCAGCGGCTTGGTCAACCAGCGGCGCACGTACAGCGGCAGATCGTCGCCGCGGCTCTGCTGCAATCGGCCGAGACGCTGATCTAGGTTCGCCCGGCTCACGACCTCCGCTCCGCTAGCACGGCTGGAGGGTTGCCCGGCAGCGAATTCACCGCCCACGCTACGCGTAGGGCTGAAAGGCATGCGGCTTGTTCACCCGGGGCGCCGTCTGCATCGTGCGCGAGGCGTGCTCGCGCATCAGCTGCTCGTTCGCGATGGCGGGCGTCAGGCCATACCAGTCGTCCAGCAGCTGCGAGGCCGCCATCGATGCGGGCCGGTCCCCGGAGACCGGGAGCCGCTCGCCTGCCGACCACCAGGTCGCGCTCCCGCCCCGTGGGTCGAGAAGCGACCGCATCAGCGCAGCCAGTTGCTGGAAGGCGACAGACTCCAGCTCGTCCAGTTCAGTCGAGACCATGGGGTCGATGGCGAGGAAGTCCCGATCCGCGCGCAGCGCCTCCAGTGCGAGAACCTCGACCGCCGCGCTCTCGACCTCGACGGGCCTCGACGGGATCACGAGGATGGTGCCCTCATGATCTATTCTGCGGGCCG
Organism: Sphingomonas sp. ABOLG; assembly: GCF_003950435.1. Classification (NCBI taxonomy): domain Bacteria; kingdom Pseudomonadati; phylum Pseudomonadota; class Alphaproteobacteria; order Sphingomonadales; family Sphingomonadaceae; genus Sphingomonas; species Sphingomonas sp. ABOLG. The sequence continues at coordinate 16,828 of NZ_QQWW01000001.1, read as the reverse complement.
CAGCGGTTGCGACCCCGATTTCAGTCCGGTTCCGGGCGAGGACGTACTTGACCCGCGGCGCGGCGCTCTCCTGCAGCCCATCGATGTCCGCCGCCGCGACATAGCCACCGGCAAAGAAGCGGTTCACGCCATAGCGAGCGTTATGGCCAGGCGTGCGCAGGTTAGGCGCCGGGAAGCGCTCCTCAAGGAAGCTCTGGAGGTCGAAGCCGATCGCCTGCCGCTCGCGCTCCTCCTTCACGCGGAGCGAGACGTCGATGTCGGCGCCATGCCACACCGCCACATCGTCGTTGTGACGCCGCCAAAGGAGGAGGTTGGCCTCCAGAAGATCGTCGATCGCCTTCGAAATCTCCGTCGGCCCGGTTCCAGGCCGCATGAGCGCCAGCTCCAGCACGGATCGGGGCAGCCGGCGCCTTTCGCCGCTTGTCCCCAGCTGGAGCACGCATGCGGCGGCGAGCGCCTCACGCTGGAGCGGGCTATGCGCGCGGGAGCGCGCGCTCTCCGTCTCCAGCCACCGTCTGTAGGCGCCGCCGATGCCGACATCGCTGCGCAGCGCGTCAGCGAAGGCGGTGTAGACTTCCTCGATCCCGACCGTCTCATTGAGATCCGTCTCGCGCAGGAAGGCGAACAGGCTGCGCTCGTTCTGGCCGACGCGGGCGACGAGCGTAGGCAGGATCTGCAGGGCGCCCGGGGTCAGCGGACGCGCGTCCGCGAGCACCTGTCCGACCTTCGCGTTGTCGGCCATGTCGTCGAGCCAACGCGCCGCGCGAACCTTGTCGATGACGCCGGGTGGCGTCTTCTCCTTCGGCGCCGCTGGACGGAGGCCTCCAACGACATGTGCGATCAGCTGGTAGATCTCCTGGCTGTCCTCGACCATGCGAACCGCGGCGAAGCGACCCTCGACCTTGCGCCACTCGCTGCGCGTCGTCTCGTTGAGGCGAGCGGCGTAAGCCAGCAGGTTCTGGTGCAGCAGCAGCGTCAGACTCATCGTCGGGCCGTTCGCCCGGACGCAGCGCTCGGCCAGTCGCTGGAGGATGTCGAGCTCGTCCGGGCGGCCCTCGCCGACCAGGCCCTCGAGATGCCGGCCGAACTCGTCCCAGATGATCGAGACGTGATCCCAACCGCCCTCGCGGAACGCCTTCCCGAAGCCCTCCACGGTCTGCGGCGCCTTCGCCATGCCGGCCGTTCTCGCGATCACCGCCAGGGGATCGGGTTCATAACCGGAGAGGACGACCACCAGGCCGCTGCGACAGGAATGCAGTCGATCCCGGATTTGGTGGCCGATCTCGGGCGCGAGTTCGTCGACCGCGTCGACCATGCCGGCGACGACCTGTCGGTCGTCCTCGCCGTTGCGCACGGCGAGAGCCGCGACGCCTGCGGCGAGGCTCTTCCCGCTGCCATACGGCGCGATGACCATCGTCGCGGCGTTGGGCTGCAACACGGCGTTGAGGACGGCCGCGGCGCGACGGGTCGGGCGGTAATGACTGAAGCGGGTCGGCTCGCCGAGATCCTCGGCAAGGCTCATCGACCGGAAGAAGCTGTCCTCGATCACGCCGCCTTCGCCTTCGACTTCTCGATTCGCTCGTAGAGCTCGCCGAGCCAGGATGCGGGTGCGCGCGGAGCGAGGACCAGCTGCCGCTCGCCCGCGGACGTTTCCACGCCAATCCCGTCGACCCACCGTTTTCTCCCGATCTCTCCAACCATCTCCTCGATGGCGTCCAGTCCCATGCAGAGCACCCGCCCGGGCCCGCCACGGGCCGACGACAGATCCCTGAGTGTCAGCGCCGACTTCTCCATGTCGGCCGCCAGCAGGCAGGCGGATGCCAGAAACGCCTCCATGGGGACGGCATGAGGGTTCCTGGTCCGCTCGAAGCGGTTGACCGCATCATGGCGGACGACGAGTCCGAGTTCGCGCAGCGGGCAGGCGCCGACGTCATCCGGGTCCACCACGTCGACGCCGGCGCGCGCCGCGTACGAGCTGATGAGGCAGGCGATCTCGCGCTGGGCCGCGGCCGGCGTCGCCGGGCGGATCGCGTGGCTCCGGGTGTGCTGGAGGAAGGCGTCGGTGCAGGCGATGCGGTCGAAGATCCGGTCGTGATAGTCGTTGAAGAACCACGACCAGACGGTCCCCTCGCGTCGCGCCATGGCCAGGTGCAGGAACCACCACGTGCCTGGGTATTCGAAGAACGGATCGTTCCGCTGGATCGACAGCGCGAGTTCGCTTGGCGGCATGGGTCCACGCGCGTTCTCGCGCTGGTCCCCGAGGCCGGTCACGTCCAGCCAATAGCCGAGCGAGTCCACCATCTTCGACCCGAGGCCTAGCTCGTCCGCGGTCTCCGTGTTGGCGACGAACGTGCCGTCGCGCACCAGCCGCCCGACGCCCTTCGGGAGCCACCCGTATCGCACCGGGAACGTGGCGTGACCTCCATATTGGAAGCGGATGGGCTTGCTCATACTGCTCTACTCACTTCTCGGCACACGCGCTCGACGGCGGCGATCGCTCGGTCGATCTCGTCCTCGGTGTTCAGCGGGGAGGTGGACAGGCGCACCGTGGAGAACGCCTGGGCCTCGGTCAGCCCCATGGCGATCAGCACGTGCGAAGGTGTCGGACGCATGCTGGAGCAGGCGGAGCCCTGCGAGACGAGAATGCCCAGCGCGTCCAGACGCGCCACGATCTCCATCGCGTCCCGACCCTCGAAGCGGATGCTCGTCGTGTTCGGCAGCCGCGGGGATCCGACGCCATTCACGGCGGCGCCGTCCACGCTGCTCACGATGGAGGCCTCCAGGCGGTCGCGAAGCATCCGCATCCTGCCGACATCGCCGTCCAGCTGCTCGGCGCGCTCCGCGCAGGCGGCCCCCATCCCGGCGATCAGCGGTAGGGCCTCGGTCCCAGCGCGCCTGCGTCCTTCCTGATCGCCACCATGCAGCAGCGGGTGGATGCGGTCCTCGCCATCGGACAGCAGGATGCCTCCAACGCCCATCGGGCCGTGCAGCTTGTGGGCGGAGACGCTCGCCGCATGCGCGCCGCCGTCGCCGAGAACCAGCGGCAGCTTGCCGAACGATTGCGCGGCGTCCGTATGGAAGAGGACGTCGCCGCGCTTGGCGATCAGGCGAGCGATCTCCTGGATGGGTTGGATGACACCCGTCTCGCTGTTCGCGGTCTGCACCGACAAGACGATCGCGCCGGATATCGATCGCAGATGCCTCTCCAGCACATCCAATGCAATCACGCCATCCCTTCCGACCGGCATCCGGATCACGGGAACCCCGTCGCGCTGAAGCGCCGCCGAGGGGGAGAGCACCGACGGGTGCTCGACTGCGGTCGTGATCAGCGTGGCTCGCAGCGCCCGGGCGGCGTGCAGCACGGTGTTGTTGGCCTCCGTGCAACCCGAGGTGAACACCACGGCGTCGTCGAACACGCCCTCGGCCAGGGAGGCCACCGCGTCTCTTGCTCGCGTGATCGTGGCGCGCGCCTCGGCTCCTCCGGCATGGCCGCTCGAAGGATTGGTCCCCCCGACCAGTCCGGCCACCACGGCGTCTGTCACGCGCTGGGTGACCGGCGCATTCGCGTTCGCGTCCAGGTTGATGGGCACCATCTCCGCCAAGCGCGCTGGATCGGAGCCTGCGCAGCCCTTGTCCTCCTCGCTCAAGACGTTGCCGAACATTGCGATTTCCCCCATCTCTGGCGTGCTTATAGGTTGGCCCCCCGCGGACCGCCAAGCGATCTGGCGCACATGTTGAACAATCGCTCTCGACGGACGCTGGACCGAGTTGGTTTCTTCACGTTCATGTTGCGTTCTTTGGAAACAATCCAGCGCTCCGCGTCAATGTGGAGCTGCATGATTGAGACGCCGAGGCGCTGGCGCCTGTCGGCTCATGCAGGAAATATCGTTCTCAATATGTTCGCCCCGTCCTACAACGCTTCCGAACCTGTGTTTGGAAGCGTGCCGATGACCAGCCTGACCCTGCATGACGTGCCGTTCGAAGCGGTCGCTCACGAGCTGCCGCTGTTCGTCTGCACCACGCCGGCCGGCTTCCCGTCGCCGGCCCAGGACGACATGGAGGAGCCGATCGACCTCGCGGCCTGGCTGATCGACCATCCGGCGGCGAGCTACGTCATGCGTGTCGCGGGCCACTCCATGACCGGTGCCGGGATCGCCGACGGCGACCTCGTCGTCGTCAGTCGAGCGGTGGAGGCGCGCGCCGGGGACATCGTCGTCGCGCTGGTCCACGGGGACCGCACGATGAAGCGGCTGCGCCGGCGCGGCGACCGGCTGTGGCTGGTGCCCGAGGCGGAGGGCTACGACGCCATCCGCATCGACGAGAACGTCGAAATCTGGGGCGTCGTGGTCGCGCTGGCCCGCCGTTACCGCGCATGACCGCGATCGGGCTGATCGACTGCAACAACTTCTACGTCAGCTGCGAGCGTGCATTCGACTCGAAGCTGGTCGGCGTCCCCGTCGTGGTCGCCAGCAACAACGATGGCTGCGCCATCGCGCGTTCGAACGAGGCCAAGGCGCTGGGCGTGAAGATGGGCGATCCCATCCACCTCATCCGCGATCGGCTCGACAAGCATGGCGTCGTGGTCCGCTCGTCGAACTACACGCTCTACGGGGACATGCAGCGGCGGGTCGTCGCGGCCGTGGAGGAGTTCGCCAGCGAGGTGGAGATCTACTCCATCGACGAGAGCTTCCTCGATCTGGCGCCGTTCGCTGACCGCGACCTCGTGATCCATGCCAACGCCATGCGGCGGCAGGTACAGCGCTGGACGACGATCCCGACCTGCGTCGGCATCGGACCGACGAAGACCCTGGCCAAGCTGGCCAACGCCGCCGCCAAGAAGAACCCGCTGTTCGACGGGGTCGCCGACCTGCGTGACGAGACCATCCGCGGCTTCGTCCTCGACCGCTTCCCGGTGGCCGAGGTGTGGGGTGTCGGTCGGGCGACCGCGGCCAAGCTGGCGACACTGGGCGTCGCCACCGCGGGCCAGCTCCGGGACATGCAGATGAAGCAGGCGCGCGGCCTCGGCACCGTCGTCCTGGAGCGGCTCGTCGCCGAACTGCAGGGGGTCGCCGCCAGCGTGGTGGAGGTCGTCGAGCCGCAGCGGAAGGGGATGGCGGTGACGCGCTCCTTCGGGACGCCAGTCACCGACCTTGAGACCCTGATGGGCGCGGTCGCCCAGTACGCGATGCGTGCCGGCGAGAAGCTGCGGTCGCACGGACTCGTCGCCGCCCAGCTCACCGTCTTCTTCCACACTAACCCGCACAACCGCGACCGACCGCAACACCACGGATCCCGGCGCATGACGCTGCACCCGATGACCGACGACTCGCTCGAACTGCTCGCCGCCGCCCGCCGGGGCGTGGAGGCGGCGTGGCGCGACGGCTTCGCCTACACGAAGGCGGGAATCATGCTGGACGACCTCGTGGCCGCCGACCTGCGCCCGCGGACGCTGTTCGAGGGCCACACCGACCGGCGAGCCCGGCTGATGACGGCGCTCGACGAGGTGAACGGCAGGTTCGGCCGCTACACCGCCGTGCCGGCGGCGCAGGGGTTCAAGCGAGACTGGCGGATGCGCGCCGAGGCGAAGTCGCCGGCGTGGACGACGCGGATCGCCGAGGTGCCGGTGGTTTCCGCCCGGTGACATCCGGGACGTCGCACGACGGGTCCGCGCCTGGTCTGCGCCGGCGCGCCAGCCAGAAGCCCGGCACCAGCTCGCTGTAGCGGTCCTTCTGCTCGCCGGTCGCGCCGAGCGTCACCAGCATCAGCGAGAACGGGGTCTGCTGCGCCTTTCCCGCCGGGCTCAGGAAGCGGACCCGTCCCTGAAGCAGGAACAGATCGGCGTCCGCGCTCAGCGTCTGATGGAACCAGGCGGCGTCCGTGCGCACCGGCACGAGGCAGACGACCGTCTCGACGTTCCGGGCGCTCCATTGGTGGTGAGCTCGGCGCAGCCACATGAGCAACTCGCTGAATGGAGGGTTCACGAAGGCGAGACGGCCCGACCAGTCGTCGACCAATCCGTCTCCCCCCTCGCTGAGCAGGATGCGGCGCTTCGCAATCACGGGACTGAGCGCGTGACCGCAGGGATCGAGGTCGACGTCGCCGAAGGCCGCGTAAATGCCATCCATGAACTCCGGCGGCGTGAAGCGGCTGTCCCGGTCTTCCTTGTCGCCCTGTCCCCAGTAGGCGCGCTCAGGCGCACGGCGGCGGGCATTCGGCGCGAGCACGGAGAGCAGGCGAAGAAGGCTCGCGACTGACCCGCCTCCTTGTTCTAGGCTGGAGACTGTAGCCCGAGTTAGGCACGCCTTTGACGCTACCTCGCTCACCGAAAGCGCCCGCAGGCGCCGGCGGGTGCGCAACTGGTCAGCCAGTGTTGCGCCCGGACCGAGCCCTGTCAGGCGAAAGTCCAGGGCCTTCATGGCCGCGACCAGCGTCGTGACCGAACCAACCCCTTTCTCCAGCCTTTTGACCGTCTGGGCGTCGGCGCCGATCCGGTCCGCTAGGGTCTTCTGACTCCAACCGGCTGACCGCCGCGCCTCCTTAAGATCGCCGATCAAAATCTGACCTCAACTGGTATCATTTTCTTTCCAGTGACCATTCACCAGCCGTTACCGGTGAGATCAGTGCAAGCTGTTAATTGGCGAGGTCGCTCGTCGCCAGGAACTGGTGTCAGGCGGTAGGCGCTGCGGCGCATGGACTGGTGCAGGCGTTCATCGTCGAGGTCACTTGGTCGTGGATCGGCTTCAAAACGGCGCCGACGATCACCCGCGCACACCGACTGCCTGATCGTAGGCTCTACCCCCACACGTCCTTTCCCGCTTGGCCGCGTAAATACGGCCTGTCAGCTCCCGGCCCAGGAGCTGCCATCCTAACATCCGGCGCGCTGAGCGGCTGGAAGTGGGCCGGTTTTGGACTGGCAGGTTACGGCACTCGAACGAGCGGACCGGACGTAAACCATCCTATTCTCAGTCGACGGCGAAACTTGACCGTCAGCAGTCAGCGCATTTCGGCGTGAGAGTCGGCAGCCGCAGACTTCGAATGGTCTGAGCGTTGATGTCGGCACGGATTGGAAATGACATTAGCCTAAACCTTGATGTAGCGTGTAGCGCATCACGCTACATTGCCATCGACATGCATCGTGTAGCGTCATGCACTACACGTATGAAAAATGAATCTATCCATCCGGGCGAGTATGTCCGAACCAACGTCATTCCTGTTGGCACCAACGTCACCACAGCGGCCAAGCTGATCGATGTCAGCCGTCCAACGCTCTCAAACTTTCTCAACGGGAAAGCGGATCTCTCAACCGAGATGGCAGCTCGATTAGAACGAGCTTTCGGCGTATCTGCCCGCACTTTACTTGACGTTCAAAGCGCGTGGGACGCTGCCAAAACCACAGCCCGCTCGGCGGCGATTACCAAGTCTTATGTGCCGCCCTTTTTGCAGATTAAGGGTGCCGACATCACCCGGTGGGCGACGACGGGCGTCACCCCTCGCCAACGGCTGGCTGTGTTCATCAGAACGTTGGTGAACTCGACTGGGGTCGGCCTGATTAAGGTCGAGTTCCCCGGCAATGACGATAGCGAGCGCTCTGGTTGGGATGGAGAGGTTACGGCAACGCATGCGACACCCTGGGTGCCATCGGGCCATTCCGGTTGGGAGTTTGGCGTTACCGAAGACATCAAAGGCAAGGCCGATCCCGAGCGGCGGTTCGAGTTCGATCTCGGCATCGACGCGGATGACGATCCGGTGGACGGCATAGCGGTGGGGCTGCAGGCGATCCGTGATCTCGACTTCGTGCTGGACGCGCCAGCCGCCAGCGCGATCATCCGCGACGTGGGGGATTCGAACATTGTCCTGCGCTTCTTCGGCTGGGTGAACCAGTCGCGCACCGATTATCTGAAAGGGCGCAGTTTGGCGCTAGATGCAGCCAAGCGTAGTTTGGAAGCTCACGGCTTTGCCCTGCCCGAACCGATTTACCGCCTGCGTTTTGATCAGGGTGCCGCCGTTCCGACCCAAAGCGCGTCGAACGCCCCAGTCGCCAAACCACCGAAACCGGCTGTGTCGCAACAGAGGATCGCGCACGATGCTGCGCCCGACGCGCATATCGCCAAGCTGGTCGACGAGGAACGCGCCGAAACCCAGGGCGGAGACCTCCTTGACGACAAGCGCCCGGTCGAGTGACAAAACCGAAACGTGCCTCAAGTAGGCAGCGTAACGGTCAATACCGGCGCGGGATAACGACCCGCATCGATTCATAGCCCTTCACGAAGTTCGAGCGGACGCGCTTGGGCTCCGCGACCACATTGATCTCCGGGAAACGCTTCATGATCTCTTCCCACACGATCTGCAGCTGCAGTTCGGCAAGGCGATTGCCAACGCAGCGGTGGACGCCGAAGCCGAACGAGATGTGCTGGCGCGGACGGGGACGATCGATGATATAGTCGTTCGGGCGCTCGATCACTTCATCGTCGCGATTGCCCGAGACGTACCACATGACAACCGTGTCATCTTTCTTGATCTGCTGGCCGCGGAATTCGACATCGCGGGTGGCGCGACGCTTCATGTGCGACAGTGGCGTCTGCCAGCGGATCGTTTCCGACACCATCGACGGCAGCAGTGACGGATCGGCCATCAGCTTGGCGAACTGATCGGGGTTCTTGGACAAGGCATAGACCGAGCCGGTCATCGTGTTGCGTGTGGTATCGTTGCCGCCCACCGTCAGCAGCATGACGTTCCCAAAATATTCCATCGGCGACATACCGCGTGTCGCGGGATCATGCGCGAGCATCGAGATGAGGTCGCCGGTCGGCTCTGCATTGACGCGCTCGTTCCACAGCTGCGTAAAATAGGCATGATAGTCGCGAAAGATGCCCATCTTCTGCTCGCGCGTCTCGACCACGCCATGCCCCGGCTCCGCAGTGACCACATCGGACCAATAGGTCAGCTTGCGGCGATCCTCCTGCGGCATGCCGAACAGCGTCGCAAGCGTCATCGCGGTGAGCTCCATCGACACCTTGTCGACCCAGTCGAACTCTTCGCCGATCGGCAACCCATCGAGGATCGCGGCGGCACGCTCGCGGATCAACGGACCCAGGATCTGAAGGTTGGTGGGCGACACGGCGGGGCTGACCGCCTTGCGCTGCACGTCGTGCTTGGGCGGGTCCATCGCGATGAACATCGCCAGCCCTTCGAGTTGCGGCGTTTCGCCGGGCGCTAGCGGCGGGACCATCATGATCCCCGGCTCCGACGAGAAGGTCTGGTGATCGATGTCGACCGCCATGATGTCGTTATATTTCGTCACCGACCAGAACGGCCCATAAGCGCTTTCGGCGGTGTAATGGACCGGCGCCTCGGCACGCAGCCGCTCGAAATTCCACCACATCTCGTCGGCAGCGAACAGCTCGGGGCGCGACGGATCCAGCTTGTCGAGCGGGGTCGCATAGGCGGCGTCGCGGGCGGGATTGGTGGCGGCGAAGGCGGCAGTGGCGGCGGTGCTCATGCGACGGATCCTTCCGGGATGATGGGGCTCAGTGCTGGCTTTCGGGCATGGTGACGATCAGCCCGTCGAGCGCGGGCGTAACCTCGATCTGGCACGACAGCCTGCTGTTGCTTTCCACGTTTTCAGCGAAGTTCAGCATCTCGGCTTCCTGCTCGGTGCGCTCACCGGTCGCCGTCAGCCAGTCTGGATCGACATAAACGTGGCACGTTGCACAGGCGGCCGCGCCGCCGCAATCGGCATCAATACCGGGCACGCCGTTCTTTACCGCGCCCTCCATCACGCTCCAGCCGTCGGTGACCTGCTGTTCATGACGCGTGCCGTCGTGCTCGACGTAGATGATCGTTGCCATCGGTTCCTCTCGGTGCCGTTCGTCCACGAAGTGGAAGGTCTGTTGATACAGGCGTAATCCTTACTGACAGCCGTGACAATAGGAGAGTGTCGGGTCGTGAGGTCGCATCCGCGCATCGTGAAGATGGCGGCTTACCTGACTCGGCCCATCGAACAGCGCGTCCCAGCGTTGCAAGGTGAGTAACAGTTGCCGGCGCATCGAGCGGGGTTTCCTTACGGTTGCCAGCTTGGCCGGTACGCTGGGTCCAAACGCCGATCCAGGAAGTGCGCGGCGCTGATGAAGGCCAGATGGGTGAGCGCCTGGGGAAAGTTTCCCAACGACAAGCCGCGCACGTCTACCTCCTCGGCGAACAGGCCGAGATGGTTGGCATAAGCCGCACCCTTGGCAAGCTGCATCCGCGCCTCATCCAAGCGGCCGGCGCGCGCCAGGCACTCCGCAAACCAGAATATGCATGTCGTAAAGGCGACTTCATCGCCTTCGAGCGCGTCGTCGATACGGTAGCGGTAGACCAGCCCGTCATCGGACAATTGCTCGCCGATCGCATCGAGCGTCTGAAGCCACACGGGATCGGTCGATGATACGAAGCGGACGAGGGGCATCATCAGCAACGCCGCGTCCAGCTCGCGCCCGCCCCGCTCCTGCACTGTCCGCCGTCAGCACCAATGGCACAGATTTGAGGTTGTGATTTAAGGAGGATCTAGGCTTCGTCGTAGTGACGAAGGAACGAAGATGAAGCCCAGATCCTCCAATGTAAAATCGCCCGCCATCGGGAAGGCGTCGCAGCGGAAATCACTAATTCGGCATAACGACTGGTGTTTGGCGATCAGAACGTGCCACTGGTCGCGGGGCACAGGGGGCTACAGATGCGCGCACTTATAATGGGATTGGTCTGCCTTTCGCTGGGAAGTGCAGCTATCGCGCGAGACCCGGCATTTGATCCGCGTGCCTGGAAGTCCAAGGTGGCCGGGGAGAAGACGCAGGTTTTGGTGCTGGGTTCGGTTCACCTCAAGAATCTGGGTGCGTTCAAGCCTGATGACCTGCTCCCCGGAAATCATGCCATTGGTAGCTTAGCTCGTCAGATGGAGACGAGCGATGCGGCGAGGCCGTTCTACCCTGCCAAGGCTATTGGCTATGGCAGTCACCACCGCGGTTACGAATCATGCCGTATGAAGAGCTTTGCCAAGGCCTTCATCCAATCCTCGCTCATAGGCTGATCTGACTCAGGAGCACGCAGCATGTTCTCCGCCCGACCGATCAGACATTGCAACAAAGCATGACGGAACGTCGCAAGATCGAGATCCGCTAGCGCGATCGCGGCTCCCGGATGTGCTAGCAAGGCATCAATTGCGCGTAGACCGACAGCATAGGTAGAGGTCCAGGCATCATGCCGCGCGTCCGGTAGTTCCGCCAGCACCGCTGCGATCGCCTGACGCTCCGCGCTGATCAAGAAGGCCAGGATACGCCTCCCGACGCTGCAGAATGCATCGCGAAAGTCTTCCGCATCCACGTCCTCATGAAGTCCGCTTTCTTCCAGTTCCAGCTTGCGCCGCAGGAGGCGCATCAAGAGATCACTGCGGCCATGAAAGCGAGTGTAGATCGTCTTCTTGCTGACAGCAGCCGCACGTGCGATCCGTTCGACCGAGAGTTCGCGGGCACCCTTTGCGAGCAGCAAGTCCCAAGTGGCGGCCAGGATCCGGTCTTCCAGACTGGCCGCCTGTTCGGCACTCGGCCGGCCTATCCGACCGCGTTGGCTTTTCGGCATTCTCTTTTCACCGACCATCGCGGCTCTTCCTTACATCGCTCCGAGCTTTGATCGGTCCCGGTCAGCGTCGGCGACGACCGCTCGAGCCGTTCCGACGCTGCCCAGAGGCTGAGCATGATCGGCCGTGGCGCAGCTTGCTCGCGGGCTGCGCCGCACCATCCGACCCAAGCTGCTCGCCAGGGTTAACCGCCCCTCATAGGCCCGGCGTGTTACAGGCAGAACGGCTGCGCGAGGTCCGGAGTTAGGCGGACGAGTTGACCCGAACTCGCATCGAGACAGCATAGCGTCGAGCGCACCTCGGCGACCGTCTCGCCGTCCCTGCTGATACTCGTCGAGAACCATGCTCGCGACGCTGTGTGCTTGGTAAGCTGCACCGTCGCGACGAGACTATCGCGGAGAAAGGCCGGTTTTCGATAGAAGATCTCGTGACTAGCGACGATCCAGCGAAGCCGGTCGACATCTTCCTTCCTCGCCACCGCGCGCCAGTACGCGGTTATCGCCTGCTGCACCCACTGCAGGTACACAGCATTGTTGACGTGGCCCGGTTCGTCGATCGCGTCCGCCGAAACGGTGATGGCATGCCGATGCGAACGGTATTGCGAGCGCCCCCCGGGCCCGCCGGACGGTTCAGCGCCAGCCTGCTTCACCGATCCACCGGAGCGCCGTCAGCGACGGCATGAAGAGATATTCGCCGCCCATCAGACGGTTGAAGGTGGTCACGCCGTTGACGCGCCTTCGCGCCTGCTCCTGCGGAATGGTGAAGGTCCCGGGCTCCTCGTGCAGCGCGACGATCGGGTCCCTCTCGGTGCCAAGATCGATGAAGTTACCCCGGTTGATCCATTCCTGCTGGAGGAACTCGATCGTATCGTACGCCCGCGCGCTGATGAAGATGAAGAAGATGCCGCGATCGCCATTCGCATCGTCGGCCGCCGTCACGTCCGGAGTCCACTTGGGGCCGAAGGTGGAAGAGCGCCGGATAATGCGGTGGATGTTGACGTCGGTCAGGATCGTCAACTGGCTGTCGCGCGGGTTCAGACGGCGCATGTGCGCTGAATGCGGACAGACCAGTCCCTTGGGATCTTCCGCGAAATTGAAATCGTTGTTGCGTGATCGATCCGCCCCCAGCGCCTCGTCGTCACGATCCGGTGCCAGGATCAGCGGCGCGCCGCTGCGCCAGCGGCCGAACATCTTGGCCGCCAGCTTTTCCTGGTCGGCTTCGCTATCGGCGTTGGCACGGATGAAATCGTTGAAGGCGCCAACCGCGCTCTGATATTTGCGCAGGACCACGAACGATCCGTTGTGGCCGAGCGGGGCCGGTTCGGGCATTGCGACTGGCGCGCCGGTCTCGCTGTTTTCGCCCAGGATGAACTCGCCCGCCGCGATCGCGCGCTCGTCGCCCCGCGGGTCCACCCCGCCGCCCGCCACTGTCGGCTGCGAGATGGAGTCGCGAAATCCGAAAGGATTCTTGGCATCGGCATCCGCCCCGAAGCTGTGCGTGCCGACGAGCGTGACACCATGCGAGGCTTCCAACTCGGTCATGGCAACTTCGATCGCCTTTTCAAGCGCGGCTTCGTCGCGGGCATAAATCGTCAGCGCGATATGGCAGGTGCCGGGCCGAAAGGCATCTTCCCACCGGTCGGGTGCGTTCTCGCCGAAGTCGCGCAATTGCTCGGCTCGGGCGGCCATGCCCTGTTGAAACGGCAGGGGAAAGCTCTTCAGCGATGCCTCTGGCACGCCCAGCGCCTTCAGGCCGGCATGGCTGATCGCGACGCCGGTCCAAGCGTCCATGTCGTCCGTCCAATCGTGGGCCGAGGGGATGTGCGGCGCGAGCCGGCGGACGAGATCGCGACCGCCTTCCGCCTCATCGACGTGCAGCATCGCGTGCAGGCCGACATAGGGCTCGGGCCGGGATCGCAGGATCAGGGCCTGGATGTCGTCGAGCTGCAGCTTGACCCGCTCCCGGCTGAAGCGCGCCTTCAGGTTCGCCAGAACGCTCATGTCAGTAATCCACCCCTTCCGGCTTGGAGATGGCGTCTGTAAGTTGGTCGAGCGCCGCCTTGGTCGTCGGGTCGATGCCCATGTTGGCGGCCTCTGCATCGAGGAACACGTTGAGCGCCTTCTCCATTCGCTGGAAGCGGCGTACGTCGACCACCGTCACCTGCGGATTGGCAACGAACCAGCCGGCAGCGTCGATCTGGTGGTCGGCGATGAAATCCTTCACCTTGGGGCTGTCGATCCCCGGCCAGCCTTCGACGTTGGCGAACAGAAGGTCCATGAGCTCGGGGATCTTGGTCGCAAAGTCATTGATGTAGGCGTCCCAGTCGCCGTCGTAAGCGGTCGCGAACAGGATGCGCGTATCATCGTCGAAAAAGACGAAGCGCATGTCGTGCAGGGTGGAGACGCGCTGGGCGCCGTCCATGTTGCCGGCGGTGAGATCGAAGATCCGTCGCAGGCGCTCCGCGCCGCCCGGCTTGAGCGTCGCGATGGCGGTGAGTTCGGACACGTTGCCGGATTGCTTGCCGGCGCGGCCGGCCGACCGGGCGCTGCCCTTCAGGTCCGGATTATGTTTGCGGATCATCGCCTCGAGCGCGATCTTGGCGAGGTGGGGTGCATCGGCGGCGACTTCCTCCACCCGGCGACGGATTTCCTGAAGCTTGCTCTCATCCGCGAGGCGCGGGTCCTTGTTGTCTGTGGTCATCACGACCTCCTGCTTGTTCAATCGGGAATGTCATCGAGCCGGTCAGGCTCGATCCGGGGGCGCGCGTTCATCCGATGGCGGTAGCTGGTGGAGCGTTCGTAAGCCGCCCGGCGGATGCGCATGATCTGGCCGAGTGGGCGGTGCGCCTCTACGCCGTTCCATGGATTGAAAGACAGGACGTCGTCGCCATACACCTGGCGTGCCGGGGCGTAAGCGTCCTGCGCTGCGAACCGCAGCGTCGCGATTGGGCGATGCGGCGACACCTTCTCGTCCCAGCGTACCGCCGCATCCTCGACCGGCATCTCCGCCAGATCGGTGCAGAGCTGCGCCGACAGGGCATATTCCGCGCCCTGGCCGGCGAAATGCTCCACCATAACATCCCGCATCGTGGAGAAATCCGTCTTGCCCACCGGCTGTCCCGTCAAGGCCCGGACGTTATCGGAAGCTGGGGACAGCGCCAGCTTGGCGACATGGTCACCGAAGCGGATAGCACCTTGCGTATGGTAGCTCTCGCCGAGCGGATGATGGTTGTCGCGCGCCAAACCTTCGAGTGTCGCCCCCGGCGTCATCCTGAACGCCTCCACTGTCTTCTTGGCACCCCGCGCAGTGCCCGCGATCAGCCGCTGGAAGGTGTCGGGCGCATGCGCATTCGCCTCGAGAAGGCTCAGCATCAGCTTGTATTTGGCGATGGTGCCAAAGGCGAGGACGGGAAAGTTCACCATCAGGAAATCCTGGTTGGCGCCCCCGATATCGGGCGACAACCGCTCTCCTTCGACGCCGATCACCTTGATCGCGAAGCCTCGCGGCGCAGGGATCGCGTCCGAATGAATGTCGCTGGGTGCCGAGGACAGCCGTGCGACCACACCATACGTGGCTGGGCGCACGAAGATACCCTGCCGCAGTTCCGGCGCCAGATCGTCGTGAACCGTCAATGTGCCCTTCAGGACGGCATGTGACTTGGCATGCGCGTCGCGGATCGCGTGACGGTGATGCTCGAAAGCGCAGCGGTTGCCGGCCGCCATCTGCTCGACGATCTCGGCCGTCAGGCGCTCTTCATCCTCGGCGATCGTCTCGATGTCGGACGAATAGAGAAGCGGTGCTTTCAAAGCCTGACCTCGTCTGTTGCCCATGTCCCGACGCCGGTCGCGGCGCCGCTTGGCCCAGCCATTTCCCGGCAATTACCCACCAACAACACTAGGGGAACCGAATGGTTCCCTTTCTTGCTGACTCGACCAGGTCTCTACGTGAGGCAACTATCGATGTAGGTGGCAGCGATCAGCGACACGAAGTCTCGTGGCCATGCGAAGCGAGGTCGCAGCCACTACGAGCGGCTAGAAGGAGTGCGCGATACACTACAGCCGCGGAAACGGTGGAGCTTGCGCTCCTTGGCGAGGATTGCCCTCCATTCAGGCCTCGGTGGCGGACGTCCCGACCATCGCGCCGAAGCCGACGAGGCGCGAATACGCCAGCATGGCATAGCCGATGGCAAGGCTTGCAAGGGTCAGGGCCGGGATCGTGACCTCGCCCAGGCTCGCATGCATCTGGTTCAACGGGACGAACGTGTGGACGCCGGCGGTGGCCGGGATCAAGTGAGAGAGAGCGGCGATGAAACGCGGCATCTGATCGAGCGGATAGGCGGTCCCGGTGAGGAAGAAGAACGGCACCGAGGTCGGTGCCAGGATGTAGGTTGCCCGCTCGGCGCAATCGAACACGCTGCCGATGAGCAGCCCTAGGGCAGCAACCGCCGTGGCGAAGACAGGGACCATCACCATCATGCCGGTAATGTCGCCATCGACGGGCACAGCCTGGAGCCAGAAGATGAACCCGAAGAGGAAATAACACCCCAGGATGCCCACCGACGCGAACGCCGCCAGCGTACCCCAGAACTCCGCGACACCCATCCGCCATGCGCCGGAGCGGCGTCGTCCGCCCATGAAGGTAGCGGCGCCGAAGAGCAGCGTCTGCTGAACGATGATCACCGCTACGGCCGGAAAGACATAGCCCTTGTAACCACCCGTCCGATTGAACAACGGTTCGGTGGTGACCGCGACGGGCAGCCCGCCGCGACTGAGTTGGGTTCCGGGGATCAGCCGTGACGTGGCGATGTTCTGGATGACAGCCGTCACAGCTTCGCCGATGGTGCTGGCGCGCAGGAGGTAGGTTGCATTGACCCACACGGCGACGCCGGCGCCGGGCGTTCCGGTGCGAAGCTGACGCTCCAGATTATCGGAAATGAGGATGATCCCGTCAGCCTTGCCGATTCGCATGATCTGCCTGGCCGTGGCCACGTTCGGGACGACCTCGGCAACCCGGCTGGCGCGCGTCGCGTCCAGGTCGACGATCATCGCTCTACTGAGGGCGCTGCCATCCTGGTCAACCACGACGACGGGCAGTGTTCCCCGTCAGCGCCAATGGCACAGATTTGAGGTTGTGAATTAAGGAGTGTTGGGGCTTCGTCGTAGTGACGAAGGAACGAAGATGAAGCCCCAACACTCCTTGAAAAAATCGCCTGCCAAGGCC